>NZ_CP149994.1:4108672-4424724 GCF_051307055.1 Dryocola sharpae
TTGCCGTCAACCATGATTGGGGTATTGCTACGGTTACGCAGGGCAACGTGCAGCACGGCGCGATCTTCGGTACGGTTGATCTTCTCACCGGAGAACATCGACCTGATGGCGCCCTGCAGATCGGTCTCTTTTGCCAGCGCCTGCAGCTTAGCGAGGGTGTCTTCAGTGATACGGTTTTTGGAGTAGTCCACCAGCATTAAATCGTCGAACGTAGCGGAAAAATTAGCAAAACGGTCAGCATCCTGCGCGAAAAGTTCGGCGATGGTGACATCTTTCATTTCGTCAAAATGCGCCTGTAAAGCCTGCCATGCCGCAGTCTGCGTTGGGTTGATATTTTTCATAGCGTTACCCTTTTGATTTGAGAATTGTGACTGCGGTCAATTGTATATCTCCCAACGGATTTTGTGATGGTTTTTGTGCGTATGAATAATCCGCGCCTTCTAATCATTGACAACCGAGACGTAACCTTTTATTTGTATGGGGCTACTTGCTCCTGCTGGAGCAAGCCAGAAGAGGCGCGTCGCCCAGGTAGTATGTTTGAGGAGCCAATCCGCAGACGGCATACGAGGGGGAGCGACGCCGAGGTAAGGCGCATCGGCAATGTGCATTATCGGCCACAGGGGCTGAATCCTCTGGGTTGTCACCAGAAGCGTTCGGCAGTCGGACGTTTCGCAAGGTGGGGCGCTTCTGGGTGTATCCGTAGTTCAGAACCTCTCTTCTACGTCTGCCCCGTTTCCCGCTCTTCCCTTGTGCCAAGGCTGAAACTTGTCGCCATAAGCATGGCCCCCTGACACGAGGTAGTTATGACTCACGCATTCCCACAGATCGTCGTTGCCAAATTTGGCGGCACCAGCGTCGCCGATTTCGACGCCATGAAACGCAGCGCCGAGGTTGTGCTCTCCGATGAAAACGTTCGCCTGGTCGTGCTTTCCGCCTCTGCGGGCGTCACCAATTTGCTGGTCGCGCTGGCCGAAGGGCTGGAAGCAACGGAACGTTTCGTCAAACTCGACGCCATCCGCAAAATTCAGTACGACATCGTCGAGCGGCTGAGCAATCCGCAGGTCATTCGCGAAGAAATTGAACGCCTGCTCGAAAACATCACCACGCTTGCCGAAGCAGCTTCGCTTGCCACTTCTGCCGCCCTGACTGACGAGCTGGTTAGCCACGGCGAACTGATGTCCACCCTGCTGTTTGTCGAAATCATGCGCGAGCGTAGCGTAGAGGCGCAGTGGTTCGATATCCGCAAAATCATGCGCACCAACGACCGCTTTGGCCGTGCCGAGCCGGATATCGCCGCGCTGGCAGAGCTGACAGAACTGCAATTGCAGCCGCGGCTGATGCAGTCTATCGTGGTTACCCAGGGCTTTATCGGTAGCGAAGAAAAAGGTCGCACGACGACGCTGGGCCGCGGCGGCAGCGACTATACCGCCGCCCTGCTGGGTGAAGCGCTGCATGCAAGCCGCGTGGATATCTGGACGGACGTGCCGGGCATTTACACCACCGATCCACGCGTGGTGCCGGCCGCAAAACGCATCGACAAAATTGGTTTTGAAGAAGCCGCTGAGATGGCGACATTCGGCGCCAAAGTGCTGCATCCGGCCACGCTGCTGCCAGCGGTACGCTGCGATATTCCGGTGTTCGTTGGTTCAAGTAAAGATCCCAAAGCGGGCGGCACGCTGGTCTGTAATGAAACGGACAATCCGCCGCTGTTCCGCGCCCTTGCCCTGCGCCGTAAACAAACGCTGCTGACGCTGCACAGCCTCAATATGCTGCATTCACGCGGCTTCCTGGCAGAAGTGTTCAGCATTCTGGCGCGCCATAATATTTCGGTCGATCTGATAACCACTTCTGAAGTGAGCGTGGCGCTGACGCTGGATACCACAGGCTCTACCTCCACCGACGATAGCCTGCTGACCACATCATTACTCACGGAGCTTTCGTCCCTGTGCCGTGTGGAAGTGGAGGAAAATCTTGCGCTGGTGGCGATAATTGGCAACAAGCTCTCTCAGGCCTGCGGCGTGGGCAAAGAAGTGTTCGGCGTACTGGAGCCGTTCAACATCCGCATGATTTGTTACGGCGCATCCAGCTATAACCTCTGTTTCCTGGTGCCTGGCGGCGATGCGGAACAGGTCGTGCAGAAACTGCATCACAATCTGTTTGAATAAAACGTCTACACGTGCAATGAATACCGGTGCCGGGCTCGATCCCGGCATTTTTATAACCAGAAACAACACAACAACACCTGCAAGGATTTCGATATGCTCGCGACATTAACCCGGCTCTTCCCGCTCTGGGCGGTGCTGCTGTCCGTACTCGCCTATTACACTCCCGGCACGTTCACCCCTATCGGCCCGTGGGTCAGCACACTTTTAATGCTGATTATGTTCGGCATGGGTGTGCATCTGCGTATTGATGATTTCAAACGCGTGCTCTCACGCCCGGCTCCCGTCGCGGCAGGCACGTTTCTTCACTATCTGATTATGCCGCTGGCGGCCTGGGCGCTGGCGAAGCTGTTCCATATGCCGCCCGACCTTTCTGCCGGCATGGTACTGGTAGGCAGCGTGGCAAGCGGTACGGCTTCAAACGTGATGATCTACCTGGCCAAAGGCGATGTCGCTCTTTCAGTAACGATCTCTTCCGTTTCAACGCTGGTCGGCGTGTTCGCCACGCCGCTGCTGACAAGGCTTTATGTCGATGCGGACATCAAAGTGGACGTGATGGGCATGCTGGTGAGCATTCTGCAGATCGTGGTGATCCCCATCGGGCTTGGTTTGATTGTTCATCATCTTTTCCCACGCCTGGTGAAACGAGTGGAGTCCTGGCTGCCGGCGTTTTCAATGCTTTGCATCCTGGCGATTATCAGCGCCGTGGTCGCAGGCAGCGCCGGCAATATCGCCTCCGTGGGCCTGATGGTCATCGTCGCCGTGATCCTGCATAACGGCATCGGATTACTGACCGGTTACTGGGGCGGGCGCCTGTTTGGGTTCGATGAATCAACCTGCCGCACGCTGGCCATCGAGGTGGGAATGCAAAACTCCGGCCTTGCCGCTACGCTCGGCAAGATTTACTTCTCGCCTTTGGCTGCCCTGCCGGGCGCGCTGTTCTCTGTCTGGCACAACCTTTCCGGTTCGCTGCTGGCGGGCTACTGGTCCGGTAAGCCGACTGATAAGAAAAAAGATGGGCGTTTGAAAAAGCGCCGAGCCTGAATAGAGACTAAGCCCGGAGATAACGGGCTTTTTTATTCGCAAACATAAACAAGGTGATTTTTACTGAGCTGAGGAGAGCTTTGCTTTACACTGAGGATCCTTTCCTTACGAGGTCGCAACGATGTCCACAGCAAGACTGACACAGCAAGACATGACGGAAAGTGAGCAACGCGAACTGAAAACGCTGCTCGACCGCGCACGTATCGCAGAAGGTCGCCCTCTGACCAACTCAGAAACCAACCACGTCAAAAAAGAATATATCGATAAACTGATGGCGGAGCGTGAACTGGCAGCCAAAAAAGCCCGCCAGCTGAAGAAACAAAAAGCGTTAAAACCGGATACCTCAGCGACGTATTCCTGGTCGGCCAATACCCATATCCGCGGGAAGCGCTGACTAGCGTCCTTTTTTCTTGCGCCCGGGCTGGGCAAAGCGCTTGCGTGAAGCAAGCTCGGCCGGGGTTTTTGCCGTGCTCTTGGGCCCGTTGCTGGCCGGCTTTTTCACGGCAGCGGGCCTGGCCTTCGCTTTTTTCGCAGGTTTCGCTTCGGATGACGAATTCTCAATCAGCTTAAACAGCTCGACCAGCTCATCGTCTGTTAAATCTCGCCATTCCCCCGGCGGCAGCCCTTTCATGCTGACGTTCATAATGCGGGTACGCTCAAGCTTTGTAACTTCATAACCGAAATGCTCGCACATGCGGCGGATCTGGCGGTTAAGCCCCTGCACCAGCGTGATGCGAAACACGAACGGCGCTTCTTTCTTTACTTTGCATTTTTTAGTGACGGTGCCAAGCATCGGCACGCCTGCGCCCATGCCGTGGATAAACTCGTCGGTGACAGGCTTGTTCACCGTCACAATATATTCTTTCTCGTGGTCGTTCCCGGCGCGCAGGATTTTATTCACCAGATCGCCATGGTTAGTCAGGAAGATAAGCCCCTGAGAGTCTTTATCCAGCCGTCCAATCGGAAACACGCGTTTGCTGTGGTTTACGAAATCAACGATATTATCTTTCTCGCCGTCTTCTGTGGTGCTGACAATTCCCACCGGCTTATTCAGCGCAATAAGCACCAAATCGTCTTCATCACGAGGCTCGATTAGCTGACCGTTGACCTTGACCACGTCTCCGGCAAATACCTGGTCGCCTATCGCGGCGCGCTTGCCGTTAATAAAAACATTTCCCTGTTCGATGTAACGATCGGCGTCGCGACGCGAGCAGATACCGCTCTCGCTAATGTATTTGTTAAGACGTACAGATGAGTTGGTCAGCATGGTTCCTCCGTAAAAAACGGACTATACCTTACCCTTCGGGCGTTGCGAACAGGGGATATTCACATTGTCCCTATCTCTTGAGGAGTCTCGCACAAACGGCAACGGCCTTGCGGCCTGCTTGCCAGATTTAAAATGCCCCGCTGAAATTTGAATTCGACGGGCGAAAGCGGCGACGAGACGAGAGTGTCGTTCGTCGCCCTGAAAAAGAGTTACTTAGGCGTGGCTGCAATCACGGCAAGTCTCTTTTGAATATCCTTATCAAGATTATTCACCCAGTGGTTGTACGCGCGGTGAATTTCACCGTCTGATGCCAGCAGATTCACGCTGTTGACGTAGTGAATGGAGTATTCTCTTTCACTGTAGTTAATGCGAATGGTTACGCTGTGCTTACGTACGTTTTGCGTGGCGTTAATGACGCCTGGACCTGCCGCAGACATGATCCAGTCGCGCCCCTGTCCGGCATTAATAATCGCCTCTTTGACCTGATCGGTCGTTACGTGCTGAGTGATGATTGTCTGTGGCGTTCTGACCGGCTCCGTTCTTTCCAGCGCCGAACACCCTGCCAGCGCGGCAATACAAACGGCCGCCGCTATCATCTGTTTAAACTTCATTATTAAATTCCTTTTGTTTTATTAATTTAACGGGCCAGATTATAACCAGTCGGACTGGTCCTGGAAAATTAATATTCATCCCTTTCGTCATCGTCGTCCGGCTGTTCCAGCACGCCGTAAGCCACCGCGCAGAACAGGGAGTTCAGACGCTTCATATCACCCAGCAGGCCCAGGTGCAGCGAGCTGGTTTCTATACTCTGCACGTTTTGCTGATGCAGACGATCGACGTGCGCGTGCGAGAAACGGCGATTCATAATGCGGAAACGATGCTTGTTACGGCGCAGGCGACGCGCGCTGTTTACGTCCGCTGAGAAAAATACCGACAGGCTGAGCTTGAGGTTGCTCGTTAGCTGCTGCAGAAGGCTGTCGAGCTCGTTCAGACCATCCGGCGAAAACGCCCGGCGGGTGGCGAGTGATTTATCCGCCACTTCACTGCCCATTCTCTCAAGGATATCCGCCGCCTGTTCGAGGTTAAGCGACATCTCGATAATCTCCGCCCAGCGGCGGGATTCAATCTCGGCCAGATCCTCTTTCTGCATTTGCGCCATATAGAGTTTGATGGCGGTGTAGAGCACATCCACGTCGTCGGCAAGCTTGCGCAGCTCCTTCTCCTGCCGCGGCTCGCCGTGCATCACCTTGCTCCAGGTTTCCAGCATCTGCTCCAGCAAATCGCCCATGCGCAGCGTTTCCCGGGCGGCGTTTGACAAGCCTAAGGCGGGTGTATCGAGAGCCGTCGGGTCGAGATGCTTCGGCTTCATGCGCGCATCCAGCTCGGGCGCCTCACTGATTACCCTCCGGCAGAACCGCGCCATCGGCCCGGCAAAGGGCACCATCGCCAGACAGCGGATAAGGTTGTAGAAGACGTGGAAATAGATAACCAGTTCGGATTCAGGCAGGGGCAAATGGTGCATAAGGCTGGCAAGAATGTGCACAAAGGGCAGCACGATGATGCTGCCCACCAGCTTAAACAGCAGGCTGCCGAGGGCCACCCGCCGCGCGGCGGCGTTAGCGGCGCTGTTGTTAATCATCGCCAGCAGGCCGGAGCCGAGGTTGGCGCCAATCACCAGGCACAGCGCCACATCAAACGAAATAACGCCGGTTGAGGTAAGCGTGGCGGTAAGCAGCACGGCGGCAAGGCTGGAATAGCTGATAACGGCGAACATGGCGCCGATTAGCGCATCAAGCATGATATCGCCGGTCAGCGAGGCGAAGATAACCTGCACGCCCGAGGCCTGGGTTATCGGCGTGACGGCGGCAACGATCAGCTCCAGCGCCTGCAAAATCAGCCCCAGGCCGATGCCGACACGGCCAAGCTGCCCGGCGCGCGATTGCTTGCGGCTGAGGAAAAAAATTACCCCGATGAAAATCAGCAGCGGCGAAAGCCAGGAGAGGTCGAACGTCAGAACACGCGCCATTAACGCGGTACCGACATCGGCGCCCAGTACGATCACCAGCGCAGGCGTAAGCGCCACCAGATCCTGCGCCACAAACGAGGTGACCAGCATGGTGGTCGCATTGCTGCTCTGAACGAGCGCGGTTACGCCAATGCCTGCGCAGAAGGCGAGCGGTTTCTTTTCGACGCTGCGGCTGAGCACGCTACGAAGATTAGCGCCGTAAACGCGCATGATGCCGGTACGCACAATGTGCGTGCCCCAGACCAGTAGCGCCACCGCAGAAAGCAGATGCAGTAGAGTGAGCACACTTTCTCCTTATAAATTATCGGGTCCCTGCAAGGTCAAGTATAAGTGCTTAATCGCCCTAAATAGCCAGGGCGCCATCTTTAGCGCCCTGTCAGGTGTAACGAAAATTTAAACAGCAATGACTAGTCCGCGTCGTAGCCCAGATTCGACGATAGCCAGCGCTCCACCTCGCTGACGGACATCCCTTTGCGACGGGCGTAATCCTCAACCTGATCGCGCTGGATCTGCGCCACGGTGTAGTACTTGCTGTCCGGATGGCTGAAGTACCAGCCGGAAACCGACGCGCCCGGCCACATGGCGTAGGATTCGGTCAGCTTCATGCCGATAACGTTTTCGACATCCAGCAGCTCCCAGATAGTCGCCTTTTCGGTATGCTCCGGGCAGGCCGGATAGCCCGGCGCCGGGCGAATTCCCTGATAGTTCTCGCGGATCAGCTCTTCGTTGCTCAGATTTTCCGTTGGCGCGTAGCCCCAGTACACCTTACGCACGCGCTCATGCAGGTATTCCGCAAAGGCCTCCGCCAGGCGGTCGGCGATCGCTTTTACCATGATTTTATTGTAATCATCGTGCTGCGCGTCGAAAGCTTCGGCCAGCGCATCTTCCTCCAGGCCGCCGGTAACCGCAAACGCTCCGATATAGTCCGCTTTTCCGCTGTGCTTCGGCGCGACAAAATCCGCCAGGCAGTAGTTCGCAAAACCGACCTTTTCAGTTTGCTGGCGCAGGTGATGAGCGACGGTCAGCACCTGAGTGCGGGATTCATCGCGATAGATTTCGATATCGTCGTCCACGCGGTTTGCCGGAAACAGGCCAACCACGCCGCGCGGGTTAAGGGATTTTTCCGCGTGCAGTTTATCAAGCATGTCGTTGGCTTCTTTAAACAGGCGCTGCGCTTCTTCTCCCACCACCTCGTCTTCAAGGATGCGCGGATATTTCCCGGCCAGCGACCAGGTCATAAAGAACGGCGTCCAGTCGATATAGTTACGCAGCGTTTCGATGCTGGCGGTAATTTCCTGCACGCCCGGACGATGCACGACCGGAGGCGTATAGTTCGCCCAGTCGAAAGCCAGATCGTTTTCACGTGCGGCCTGGAGCGTGACAGGCGGAGTACGCGGTTTTTTACGGGCGTGCTGAGCACGCACGGTGACGTACTCTTTACGCGTACGGGCAACAAAATCATCATGCTGCGTTGCGGAAAGCAGTGCGGAAACCACGCCTACGGTGCGCGAGGCGTTCTGCACGTAAACCGTCGGGCCGCTGTAGTTCTGCTCGATTTTAACCGCCGTATGCGCTTTGGATGTCGTCGCGCCGCCAATCAGCAGCGGCAGGGTAAAGCCCTGGCGCTCCATCTCTTTGGCGACGTTAACCATTTCATCCAGCGACGGGGTGATAAGCCCGGACAGGCCGATAATATCGGCGCCGACCTCGCGGGCCGTTTTCAAAATCTTCTCGCCCGGCACCATAACGCCAAGATCGACAATTTCGTAGTTATTACACTGCAGCACCACGCCGACGATGTTTTTACCGATGTCATGCACATCGCCTTTCACCGTGGCGAGTACGATTTTGCCGTTGGTGGAGCCTTTCTCTTTGCTGGCCTCGATATACGGCTCCAGGTAAGCAACCGCCTGTTTCATTACGCGGGCGGATTTCACCACCTGCGGCAGGAACATTTTGCCTTCCCCAAACAGGTCGCCAACCACGTTCATGCCGTCCATCAGCGGCCCTTCAATCACCTCGATCGGGCGCTCGGCCTGCTGGCGGGCTTCCTCGGTGTCGAACTCGATAAATTCGGTGATGCCTTTTACCAGCGAGTATTCGAGGCGTTTTTTCACTTCCCACGTGCGCCACTCCGCCAGCTGGGCCGCGGCGGCATCATCGCCTTTGCTGCTGCGATACTTCTCTGCCAGGTTGAGCAACCTTTCGGTGCTATCGTCGCGGCGGTTAAGAATGACGTCTTCTACCGCATCGCGTAATTCATCGGAAAGATCGTCATAAATCGCCAGCTGGCCGGCGTTGACGATACCCATGTCCATACCGTTGCGGATGGCGTAGTAGAGGAAGACGGCATGAATGGCTTCGCGCACCGGGTCGTTACCGCGGAACGAGAACGAAACGTTCGATACGCCGCCGGAGATCATCGCATGCGGCAGCTCGCGTTTGATATCTTCGCATGCGCCGATAAAGTCCTGGGCATAGTTGTTATGTTCATCAATGCCCGTCGCAACCGCAAAAATGTTCGGGTCGAAAATAATATCTTCCGGCGGGAAGCCTACCTCTTCGGTGAGGATTTTATAGGCGCGGCGGCAGATTTCTGTTTTACGCTCGCGCGTATCCGCCTGCCCCACTTCGTCAAAGGCCATCACCACCATCGCCGCACCGTAACGGCGCACCAGCTTCGCGTGGTGAACAAATTGTTCAACGCCCTCTTTCATGGAGATGGAGTTAACGATGCCTTTGCCCTGAATGCACTTCAGCCCTTTTTCGATGACTTCCCACTTTGAGGAGTCAATCATGATCGGCACGCGGGCGATATCCGGCTCGCCGGCAATCAGGTTGAGGAAACGCACCATCGCCGCCTCGGCGTCGAGCATCCCCTCATCCATGTTGATGTCGATGATTTGCGCGCCGCTTTCAACCTGCTGCAGGGCGACTTCCAGCGCTTCGTTATATTTTTCTTCTTTAATCAGACGCTTAAATTTGGCTGAGCCGGTAACGTTGGTACGCTCGCCCACGTTGACAAACAGGCTTTCCGCGCCGATATTCAGCGGTTCAAGCCCTGCAAGACGGCAGGCAACCGGCAGTTCCGGCAGCTTACGAGGCGCAACGCCTTCCACCGCTTTACTCATCGCGGCGATATGTTCCGGCGTGGTGCCGCAGCAGCCGCCAACGATATTCAGGAAGCCCGCGTGCGCCCACTCGCCAATCTGCTGCGCCATGATATCCGCATCCAGATCGTACTCGCCAAAGGCGTTCGGCAGCCCGGCGTTCGGGTGCGCGGTAACGTAACATTCGGCAATGCGTGAAAGCTCGGCAACGTACTGGCGCAGTTCGTCCGGTCCCAGGGCGCAGTTCAGGCCGAAGGTCAGCGCATCCGCATGGCGTAAAGAGTTATAGAAAGCTTCCGTCGTTTGCCCGGAAAGGGTACGGCCCGAGGCATCGGTAATAGTGCCGGAAATCATAATCGGCAGCTCTACGCCCAGCGCTTCAAACTCGGCTTTTACAGCAAAAATAGCCGCTTTGGCGTTTAACGTATCGAATACCGTTTCAATCATGATCAGGTCAACGCCGCCCTCCACCAGCGCACGGGTGGATTCGCGGTAGGCTCCGACGAGCTGATCGAAGGTGACGTTACGAAAAGCGGGATCGTTAACGTCCGGCGAAATAGAGGCCGTGCGGTTGGTCGGGCCTAAAACCCCGGCAACGTAACGCGGTTTTTCCGGCGTGCGGGCAGTCCATTCATCGGCGCAGGCTCGCGCCAGCTTCGCCGCCTCAAGGTTGATTTCCGCCGACAGGGATTCCATCTGGTAATCCGCCATCGCGATGGTCGTGGAGTTGAAGGTGTTGGTTTCGACGATGTCGGCGCCCGCTTCAAAGTAGGCATAGTGAATGGCGGCAATAATTTCCGGTTTGCTTAGCACTAACAGGTCGTTATTCCCTTTCAGGTCACACGGCCAGTCTGCAAAGCGAACCCCTCGAAAATCGCTCTCTTCAAGACGGTAACTCTGGATCATGGTGCCCATACCGCCATCCAGCACCAGAATGCGTTCGTTTAACTGCCGCTGCAATTGCTCTACTTTGTTGCTCAACTCAGGCTCCCGGGGACAAAACGTGTTAAAGCTGTATAAAAGCCATACTGGCACAAGTTGCGACAGGGTAAAAGCAATGGAAGGTGAGACATGTTCACCTGACTGCTCCGATGAGTCTGATGCAGGTTGCAATATCGCCAAATAAAACGAAAATGATTTCCACGATATGAAAAAAGGAGTCAGCTATGGTCGCAGTCGTTCCCGCCAAACGCGGCAAAAAACCTCGCGCTGCCGCAGCGGCGCCTCCCCAGCCTACCGGGCAGGTCCAGTCGCTGACGCGGGGCCTGAAGCTGCTTGAATGGATTGCCGAATCGCACGGTAGCGTGGCGCTTACCGAGCTTGCTCAGCAGGCCGGCTTACCCAACTCCACCACGCACCGCCTGCTGACCACCATGCAGCAGCTCGGTTTCGTACGCCAGATTGGCGATCTCGGCCACTGGACTATCGGCGCGCACGCGTTTGTCGTGGGCAGCAGCTTCCTGCAGAGCCGCAACCTGCTGGCTATCGTCCACCCGATGCTGCGTAAGTTAATGGAAGATTCCGGCGAGACGGTGAACCTGGCGGTGCTGGACCAGAGCGATCATCAGGCGATTATTATCGACCAGGTGCAGTGCACCCAGCTCATGCGCATGTCCGCCCCGATTGGCGGCAAGCTGCCGATGCACGCTTCCGGCGCCGGCAAGGCCTTTCTGGCGAACCTGAGCGACGATCGGGTGGCAACGCTGCTGCACCGTCAAGGGCTGCATAACTATACGCCCGCTACGCTCACCTCCCCGCTACACCTGAAGGAAGATTTAGCCCACACGCGCAAGCGCGGCTACTCTTTCGACGATGAAGAGCACGCCCTGGGGCTGCGCTGCGTGGCGGCCTGTATCTATGATGAACATCATGAGGCGTTTGCCGCTATCTCTATCTCCGGGCCAATCTCACGCATCACCGACGATCGCGTAACGGAGCTTGGGGCGCTGGTGATTAAAGCGGCGAAAGAGATTACACAGGCCTACGGCGGCGGACGCTAACCCGCCTGCTTTAAATCCGCATAACGCTGGCTGAAGCGCTGGCGTCTGCGGTAAGCGTACACATCCTCCACGTGCCCATTGCGGATACGCTCCTGCAGTGCACGCCAGAAATCAGCCCGAAACAGATCGCCGTGCATTTCATCGAACAGCGGGCGAATGCGCGGATCGGCACAAAGATAGTGGCGAAACTCTTCCGGGAAGACATCGCCCGGCGACACGCTGTACCAGGGCTCGGCGGACATTTCGTCTTCCGGAAAACGCGGCGGAGGGATGTCGCGGAAATTCACTTCGGTCATGTAGCAGATTTCATCGTAATCATAGAAAACCACCCGCCCGTGGCGCGTTACGCCAAAGTTTTTAAACAACATGTCGCCCGGAAAAATATTCGCCGCCGCAAGCTGGCGAATGGCGTTGCCGTATTCTTCCACGGCATCGCGCAGCTGCTGCCCTTCCACGCTTTCCAGCCAGATATTCAGCGGCACCATGCGGCGTTCAATATAAAGATGGCTGATGGCGATGCGGTCGCCAAGATCCGTGAGCTTCTCCGGCACCTCTTCATACAGTAGCGCCAGCAGCGGCGCGCTTATCTGCCTTTTATCCAGCACGAAGTTTTCAAACTCCTGCGTGTCCGCCATGCGTCCGACGCGGTCGTGCTCTTTGACCAGTTGATAGCAGGCACGGACTCGCTCAGCGCTCACTTCTTTTTGCGGCGCAAATTTGTCTTTGATGATTTTAAAGACCCTGTCGAAGCCGGGCAGCGTAAACACCAGCATCACCATGCCCCGTATGCCGGGCGCTTCGATAAACTGTTCATCCGTTGCGGCGATGTAAGTCAGATATTCGCGGTAGCTTTCTGTTTTCCCGTGCTTCTGGCAGCCGATAGCCATGTAAAGCTCGGCGGTAGTTTTGCCCGGCAGCAGTTCGCGTAGCCATTCCACAAGGGCGGCCGGGAGCGGCGCATAAACCATAAAATATGAGCGGGCGAAGCCAAAAACGATGCTCGCCTCCGCGCTGTCGGTGAGGCAGGTATCGACCACAAGCTGCCCGTCATCGGTACGATGTATCGGCAATAAGAACGGGACTTTCCCGCTCGGCAGGGCAAGTTTGCCCACCAGCCAGGCCGCTTTGTTGCGATAGAAAAGTTCGTTAGCCACTTCCAGGCTCGCACTACATAGCGCATCAACCCCGAAAGTTTCGTTGAGATGAGCGGCAATATAGCCGGCATCGCGCGTTAAATTTTGCCACGGCAAGCGTAGCGGCAGATCGCCAAGCATTGAGACCAGCAGCAGCTGCCAGCCCTGCGCGGGGAAAAATAATTTAGATAAAGGCCGCGGGATGGTGCGAAACCGCCCTTCCGCCTGCGAACTGAAGATAAAAAGCCGCTCGGGAGTCAGCGAGCGGTGGTCAAATAACCGGCAGTAGACGGAGTTAAAAAAACTCTCCGCAATTTCAAAGCGAGGGTAATCCGGCAATAAACTGGTGTACTGCTCCTTCACGCGCAGTAAAAACGCCGCGTCAGTGCTCTCTGTGCCAGTAATGCAACGAAGCTGCTCAACGACCAGGCCAACGTGATGATCGTAGAGGTGGATACGGCTTTTCATCGCCCGCTGCACCGCGTGCCAGTCAGCCTGCTCAAAGCGCTGCTGGGCGCCTGCGGTGATCTCCAGAAAACGGCCATACTGCGCGTCAAAACCTTGCAGTATGGTGTGTGCGACTAACAGCTCCTGCCTGGACGTCATGGCTAACCCCGCGTCAACGTTGGAACGTAGCTTGCGGCGCGGATGGCGCGCCGCTTATCCGCCCTGCAATTATTTCTGTCAGAACTGATCTTCTTCCGTCGATCCTGTCAGCGCGGTCACCGAAGAAGCGCCGCCCTGAATAATCGTCGTCACGCGGTCAAAGTAACCGGTGCCCACTTCCTGCTGATGGGATACGAAGGTGTAGCCTTCCGGCGCCGCCGCGAATTCCGGCTGCTGCACTTTTTCCACGTAATGCTTCATGCCTTCGCCCTGCGCGTAGGAATGGGCCAGATCGAACATGTTGAACCACATGCTGTGGATGCCCGCGAGCGTGATGAACTGATATTTGTAGCCCATCGCGGACAGCTCTTGCTGGAACGACGCAATGGTTTTGTCGTCGAGATTTTTCTTCCAGTTAAAAGAGGGGGAGCAGTTATAGGCCAGCAGCTTGCCCGGGAAGCGGGCATGAATCGCCTCGGCGAAGCGACGCGCCTGATCGAGATCCGGTTTTGAGGTTTCACACCACACCAAATCAGCATAGGGCGCGTAGGCAAGGCCCCGGCTGATAGCCTGCTCAACGCCTGCGCGGGTGCGGTAGAACCCTTCCTGCGTGCGTTCGCCGGTAATAAACTCGCGGTCATACTCGTCGCAATCGGATGTAATCAAATCCGCCGCCTCTGCGTCGGTGCGTGCAATCAGCAAAGTTGGCACGCCCATAACATCCGCCGCCAGGCGCGCAGCAACCAGCTTTTGAATCGCTTCCTGAGTAGGCACCAGCACTTTGCCGCCCATATGGCCGCATTTCTTCACGGACGCGAGCTGGTCTTCAAAGTGCACGGCCGCCGCTCCCGCCTGAATCATGGATTTCATCAGCTCAAACGCGTTCAGCACGCCGCCAAAGCCGGCTTCTGCATCGGCGACGATCGGCAGGAAATAGTCGACATAACGCGGATCGCCCGGCTCGATATTCGACGCCCACTGGATCTGATCCGCGCGGCGGAAAGTGTTGTTGATCCGATCGACCACGGCAGGAACGGAGTTCGCCGGGTAGAGTGATTGATCCGGATACATGCTGGAGGCCAGGTTCGCATCCGCCGCGACCTGCCAGCCCGAAAGATAAATCGCCTCAATGCCCGCTTTCGCCTGCTGCAGCGCCTGCCCGCCGGTCAGCGCGCCGAGGCTGTTGATGTAACCTTTTTTAGCTTCGCCGTGCAGCAATCGCCACATTTTTGCCGCGCCGTTTTGCGCCAGCGTACATTCCGGGTTCACCGAGCCGCGCAGCTTCACGACATCTTCTGCGCTATAGGGACGCCTGATGCCTTCCCAGCGCGGTTGAGCCCAGTCCTGTTGTAATTGTTCAGCCTGTTGGGTACGGGAGGTATTTTTCATGGCAGATGCTCCTTTTATAGGTAGGGTTCAGGCAAGCAGGCGGTAGCCCGGCAGCGTCAGGAAGTCGATAAGCGTCTCAGATGTGGTTATCTGCTCCATCAGGCGTGCGGCTTCGTCAAAGCGCCCCTGGCTGAAACGGCGATCGCCAAGCTCTTGCTGGATAACGAGCATTTCTTCGGCGAGCATCTGGCGGAACAACGCTTTGGTGACCGTCTGACCGTTGCTCAGCGATTTTTCATGGTGTATCCACTGCCAGATAGAGGTGCGGGAGATTTCCGCCGTCGCGGCGTCTTCCATCAGACCGTAAATCGGCACGCATCCGTTGCCAGAGATCCACGCTTCGATGTACTGCACCGCCACGCGGATATTGGCGCGCATGCCCGCTTCGGTGCGCTCGCCCGGACATGGCTCAAGCAACTGCGCGGCGGTAGCTGGCGCATCCTCTTCACGCAGAACGGAAAGCTGGTTGCGTCTGTCGCCCAGGGCTTTATCAAAGATGTTCATTACCGCGTCGGCCAGTCCCGGATGGGCAATCCAGGTTCCGTCGTGGCCGTTGTTCGCCTCCATCTGTTTGTCCGCCCTGACCTTATTGAGCACCCAGTCGTTACGTTCGCTCTCTTTGCTGGGGATAAACGCCGCCATGCCGCCCATCGCAAATGCGCCGCGACGATGGCAGGTTTTGATCAACAAGCGCGAATACGCGTTGAGGAAAGGTTTATCCATGGTGACGGACTGGCGATCCGGCAGGATGCGATCCGGATGATTCTTCAGAGTTTTGATATAGCTGAAGATGTAGTCCCAGCGGCCACAGTTCAGGCCAACAATATGGTCGCGCAGCGCGTGCAGGATCTCATCCATCTGGAATACGGCTGGCAAAGTTTCAATCAGCAAGGTGGCTTTGATGGTGCCGCGCGGCAGGGAGAAACGATCTTCGGTAAAGCTGAACACGTCGCTCCACCAGGCTGCTTCCTGCCAGGACTGCGTTTTGGGCAGGTAGAAATAAGGGCCGCTCCCTTTTGCCAGCAGGGCGTCCACGTTATGGAAGAAGTAGAGGGCGAAATCAAACAGGCTGCCGGGAACTGGCTCATCACGCCATGTCACGTGTTTTTCCGGCAAATGCAGGCCGCGGACGCGGCAGATTAAGACCGCAGGATCCGGTTTCAACTGGTAGATTTTCCCGGCTTCATTGGTCCAGCTTATGGTGCCGTTGACGGCATCGCGCAGATTGATTTGACCGTCGATGACTTTACTCCAGCCCGGCGCAAGCGAATCCTCGAAATCGGCCATAAAAATTTTCACGTTGGCATTCAGGGCGTTGATAACCATCTTTCGCTCAACGGGACCGGTTATCTCAACGCGGCGATCGAGCAGGTCGTCAGGGATGCCGCGAATCGTCCATTCGCTTTCACGAATGGAAGCTGTTTCCGAAATAAAATCCGGCAATTCGCCAGCATCGATCGCGGCCTGCTGAGCGGCGCGTGCCGCCAGGAGCCTGTTGCGCTGCGGTGTAAAATGGGTAACGAGATCGCTGAGAAACTCTACCGCATCCGGCGTCAGGATCTGCTGCTCTTGCTCCCCAAAAGGCTGGCTGAAAGCCAGCTCTGCGCTAACTGTCTGTTGTGTCATTGGATCATTCCCCTTCGTTTTATCCCGTCGATGCTGTAAAAGCGACCCATCCGGCTGTGCAGATTTCATGCAACAGAATTAAGACTACTTGATGATTTTCTAAAATCAAAAACTATTTCCATTTTAATAAAATAATTTATTTATATTATTGATTAATAAAAGAATAAAAACATTTAAAAAGGGGAAGAGGTTTTCAGGCAATAAAAAAGCGCCCGAAGGCGCCTGATTTTCAGTGGGAATGGGAAGCTGAAACGCTTAATCGAGCGTTGGGTTCATATGGCGTAGATCGAACGGCGTGATCTGGTAAACGTAATAGTTCAGCCAGTTGGTGAAGAGTAAATTTCCGTGGCTGCGCCATGTGGCACGCGGCTTCTGTTGCGGATCGTTATTCGGGAAATAGTTATAAGGCACGTCAGGATTAAGCCCTGCTTCGACGTCACGGAAATATTCGCCGGAAAGCGTATGCGCGTCGTATTCCGGATGGCCGGTAACAAAAGCGATGCGCTTGTCTTTGCTGCCAAACAGATAAGCATCTCCTCCTTCTGACTCGGCCAGAATCTCCAGATCGGTATAATCGCGAATCAGTGAAGCAGGGAAATCAGCGTAGCGGGAGTGCGGCGCCAGGAAAGAATCGTCAAAGCCACGGGTCAACAAAGCGTGCGGGTAAGTCAGATGATGTTCATAAACGCCGGAAAGCTTCTCCTGCCGCGTCTGTTTAGGAATGCCGTAGAGGATATTCAGCGCCGCCTGAACGGCCCAGCAGACGAACAGCGTTGAGGTGACGTGATCTTTCGCCCAGTGCAGCACCTGTTCAATCTGCGGCCAGTAAGCGACATCGTTAAATTCAACCAGACCCAGCGGGGCGCCGGTGACGATCAGGCCGTCAAAATTTTCGTGCTGTATCTCTTCAAAATTGCAGTAGAAATTATTGAGATGTTCAGCCGGGGTATTACGGGATTCCCGGCAGTCAATGCGCAGCAACTGGACATCTACCTGCAAAGGAGAGTTAGAAAGCAGACGCAAAAACTGGTTTTCCGTCTCAATTTTTTTCGGCATCAGATTAAGTATGAGTACTTTTAGCGGACGAATCTCCTGGTTGCTTGCGCGTGATGATGTCATGACAAAGACATTTTCTTCACGCAGGAAATTGACGGCTGGTAACTCATCCTGCACCCGAATCGGCATAACCTTATATCCTCACAGCATACGTTTAAACGTTTAGACATCCAGACAGCTGAAGATAACGCGACGATTGTCAAATGTCGAGTATTCATAAGATAGTTGAAAATGTTTCACTTAAGGGCGGCGGCTGAAGACAGGGAAATATAGTGCAGTAACGGAGGGAAAATAGAATTTTATAATGTAGCGCTCAGGCTAAAAGTAGACGACAAAAAGGCCGCCCTGTTGCCCGGCCGGTGATCAACCTCGTTCGCCCCGGAAGCAGTTGCCTCGCAAGCTTGTATGCCGTAAACCGCAGACGACAAAAAGCCCCGCACTCATGTGCGGGGCTTTCTGCTGATTCGGAGCCTGGCAGTTCCCTACTCTCGCATGGGGAGACCCCACACTACCATCGGCGCTACGGCGTTTCACTTCTGAGTTCGGCATGGGGTCAGGTGGGACCACCGCGCTGTTGCCGCCAGGCATATTCTGTACCGCTGACCGTCACCTTAAACACGTGACCACCGGCGTCAATCCTGAACATCGCTGAAAATTAAATCGTCTCTCACCAAAACACCTTCGGTGTTGTAAGGTTAAGCCTCACGGATCATTAGTACTGGTTAGCTCAATGCATCGCTGCACTTACACACCCAGCCTATCAACGTCGTCGTCTTCAACGTTCCTTCAGGACCCTTGAAGGGTCAGGGAGAATTCATCTCGGGGCAAGTTTCGCGCTTAGATGCTTTCAGCGCTTATCTCTTCCGCATTTAGCTACCGGGCAGTGCCATTGGCATGACAACCCGAACACCAGTGATGCGTCCACTCCGGTCCTCTCGTACTAGGAGCAGCCCCCCTCAATTCTCCAGCGCCCACGGCAGATAGGGACCGAACTGTCTCACGACGTTCTAAACCCAGCTCGCGTACCACTTTAAATGGCGAACAGCCATACCCTTGGGACCTACTTCAGCCCCAGGATGTGATGAGCCGACATCGAGGTGCCAAACACCGCCGTCGATATGAACTCTTGGGCGGTATCAGCCTGTTATCCCCGGAGTACCTTTTATCCGTTGAGCGATGGCCCTTCCATGCAGAACCACCGGATCACTAAGACCTGCTTTCGCACCTGCTCGAGCCGTCACTCTCGCAGTCAAGCCAGCTTATGCCTTTGCACTAACCTCACGATGTCCGACCGTGATTAGCTGACCTTCGTGCTCCTCCGTTACGCTTTAGGAGGAGACCGCCCCAGTCAAACTACCCACCAGACACTGTCCGCAACCCGGGTAACGGGTCCACGTTAGAACACCAGCCATTAAAGGGTGGTATTTCAAGGATGGCTCCACGCAGACTGGCGTCCGCGCTTCAAAGCCTCCCACCTATCCTGCACATCAAGGACCAGTGTTCAGTGTCAAGCTGTAGTAAAGGTTCACGGGGTCTTTCCGTCTTGCCGCGGGTACACTGCATCTTCACAGCGATTTCAATTTCACTGAGTCTCGGGTGGAGACAGCCTGGCCATCATTACGCCATTCGTGCAGGTCGGAACTTACCCGACAAGGAATTTCGCTACCTTAGGACCGTTATAGTTACGGCCGCC
Organism: Dryocola sharpae; assembly: GCF_051307055.1. Lineage (GTDB taxonomy): Bacteria > Pseudomonadota > Gammaproteobacteria > Enterobacterales > Enterobacteriaceae > Dryocola. The sequence goes on from NZ_CP149994.1 coordinate 4,127,785, forward strand.
GTTTACCGGGGCTTCGATCAGGAGCTTCAGCTTGCGCTTAACCCCATCAATTAACCTTCCGGCACCGGGCAGGCGTCACACCGTATACGTCCACTTTCGTGTTTGCACAGTGCTGTGTTTTTAATAAACAGTTGCAGCCAGCTGGTATCTTCGACTGGCTTCAGCTCCACGGGTAAACCGCTTCACCTACGCGCCAGCGTGCCTTCTCCCGAAGTTACGGCACCATTTTGCCTAGTTCCTTCACCCGAGTTCTCTCAAGCGCCTTGGTATTCTCTACCTGACCACCTGTGTCGGTTTGGGGTACGATTCTGTGTCACCTGGAGCTTAGAGGCTTTTCCTGGAAGTGTGGCATTTGTCACTTCAGCACCGTGGTGCCTCGTCATCACGCCTCAGTGTTAAAGAAGACCGGATTTGCCTGGTCCTCACACCTTCACGCTTAAACCGGGACAACCGTCGCCCGGCCAACATAGCCTTCTCCGTCCCCCCTTCGCAGTGACACCGAGTACAGGAATATTAACCTGTTTCCCATCGACTACGCCTTTCGGCCTCGCCTTAGGGGTCGACTCACCCTGCCCCGATTAACGTTGGACAGGAACCCTTGGTCTTCCGGCGAGCGGGCTTTTCACCCGCTTTATCGTTACTTATGTCAGCATTCGCACTTCTGATACCTCCAGCAGCCCTCACAGGCCACCTTCAACGGCTTACAGAACGCTCCCCTACCCAACAACGCCTGAGCGTCGCTGCCGCAGCTTCGGTGCATGGTTTAGCCCCGTTACATCTTCCGCGCAGGCCGACTCGACCAGTGAGCTATTACGCTTTCTTTAAATGATGGCTGCTTCTAAGCCAACATCCTGGCTGTCTGTGCCTTCCCACATCGTTTCCCACTTAATCATGACTTTGGGACCTTAGCTGGCGGTCTGGGTTGTTTCCCTCTTCACGACGGACGTTAGCACCCGCCGTGTGTCTCCCGTGATAACATTCTCCGGTATTCGCAGTTTGCATCGGGTTGGTAAGCCGGGATGGCCCCCTAGCCGAAACAGTGCTCTACCCCCGGAGATGAATTCACGAGGCGCTACCTAAATAGCTTTCGGGGAGAACCAGCTATCTCCCGGTTTGATTGGCCTTTCACCCCCAGCCACAGGTCATCCGCTAATTTTTCAACATTAGTCGGTTCGGTCCTCCAGTTAGTGTTACCCAACCTTCAACCTGCCCATGGCTAGATCACCGGGTTTCGGGTCTATACCCTGCAACTTAACGCCCAGTTAAGACTCGGTTTCCCTGCGGCTCCCCTATACGGTTAACCTTGCTACAGAATATAAGTCGCTGACCCATTATACAAAAGGTACGCAGTCACCCCATAAAAGAGGCTCCCACTGCTTGTACGTACACGGTTTCAGGTTCTGTTTCACTCCCCTCGCCGGGGTTCTTTTCGCCTTTCCCTCACGGTACTGGTTCACTATCGGTCAGTCAGGAGTATTTAGCCTTGGAGGATGGTCCCCCCATATTCAGACAGGATACCACGTGTCCCGCCCTACTCGTCGAACTCACAGTAAGTGTGTCTTTGTGTACGGGAGTATCACCCTGTACCCTGCGCTTTTCCAGACGCTTCCACTGACACACAGACTGATGCTGGTTCTGGGCTGTTCCCCGTTCGCTCGCCGCTACTGGGGGAATCTCGGTTGATTTCTTTTCCTCGGGGTACTTAGATGTTTCAGTTCCCCCGGTTCGCTTCGTTAAGCTATGTATTCACTTAACGATAGTGCAACGGATTGCACTGGGTTTCCCCATTCGGAAATCGCCGGGTATAACGGTTCATATCACCTTACCGGCGCTTATCGCAGATTAGCACGTCCTTCATCGCCTCTGACTGCCAGGGCATCCACCGTGTACGCTTGGTCGCTTAACCTCACAACCCGAAGATGTTTCGCTTCAGGTGATGAAAAGTTGAGAGACTTGGACATATCGTATTCTCATTCTTTATTACGGAAGAATGAGACGACATGTCATTTCAATTTTCAGCTTGTTCCGGATTTTTAAAGAGCAAATATCTCAAACGTGATTCCTGAGAATCAGTTTTGAGATATGACCGAGCATTAAATGATGGTGGAGCTAAGCGGGATCGAACCGCTGACCTCCTGCGTGCAAGGCAGGCGCTCTCCCAGCTGAGCTATAGCCCCATCGATTTCGTAAAACCTTATTGATTCACCATCAGTTCGTTGCCAGACAAGGCGCAGCGCCATGAAGCATACTTAAGTATGTGAGTGGCGCTGTAACGCAGGATAGCGACGAATCTGGTAGGCCTGAGTGGACTTGAACCACCGACCTCACCCTTATCAGGGGTGCGCTCTAACCACCTGAGCTACAAGCCTATAAGGTTTTACTGCTCGTTTTCTATCAGACAATCTGTGTGGACACTGCGCGGAACGTATCTTTCAGGTAAGGAGGTGATCCAACCGCAGGTTCCCCTACGGTTACCTTGTTACGACTTCACCCCAGTCATGAATCACAAAGTGGTAAGCGCCCTCCCGGAGGTTAAGCTACCTACTTCTTTTGCAACCCACTCCCATGGTGTGACGGGCGGTGTGTACAAGGCCCGGGAACGTATTCACCGTGGCATTCTGATCCACGATTACTAGCGATTCCGACTTCACGGAGTCGAGTTGCAGACTCCGATCCGGACTACGACGCACTTTATGAGGTCCGCTTGCTCTCGCGAGGTCGCTTCTCTTTGTATGCGCCATTGTAGCACGTGTGTAGCCCTACTCGTAAGGGCCATGATGACTTGACGTCATCCCCACCTTCCTCCAGTTTATCACTGGCAGTCTCCTTTGAGTTCCCGACATTACTCGCTGGCAACAAAGGATAAGGGTTGCGCTCGTTGCGGGACTTAACCCAACATTTCACAACACGAGCTGACGACAGCCATGCAGCACCTGTCTCAGAGTTCCCGAAGGCACCAAGCCATCTCTGGCAAGTTCTCTGGATGTCAAGAGTAGGTAAGGTTCTTCGCGTTGCATCGAATTAAACCACATGCTCCACCGCTTGTGCGGGCCCCCGTCAATTCATTTGAGTTTTAACCTTGCGGCCGTACTCCCCAGGCGGTCGACTTAACGCGTTAGCTCCGGAAGCCACGCCTCAAGGGCACAACCTCCAAGTCGACATCGTTTACGGCGTGGACTACCAGGGTATCTAATCCTGTTTGCTCCCCACGCTTTCGCACCTGAGCGTCAGTCTTTGTCCAGGGGGCCGCCTTCGCCACCGGTATTCCTCCAGATCTCTACGCATTTCACCGCTACACCTGGAATTCTACCCCCCTCTACAAGACTCTAGCCTGCCAGTTTCGGATGCAGTTCCCGGGTTGAGCCCGGGGATTTCACATCCGACTTGACAGACCGCCTGCGTGCGCTTTACGCCCAGTAATTCCGATTAACGCTTGCACCCTCCGTATTACCGCGGCTGCTGGCACGGAGTTAGCCGGTGCTTCTTCTGCGGGTAACGTCAATCGGCGCGGTTATTAACCGCACCGCCTTCCTCCCCGCTGAAAGTACTTTACAACCCGAAGGCCTTCTTCATACACGCGGCATGGCTGCATCAGGCTTGCGCCCATTGTGCAATATTCCCCACTGCTGCCTCCCGTAGGAGTCTGGACCGTGTCTCAGTTCCAGTGTGGCTGGTCATCCTCTCAGACCAGCTAGGGATCGTCGCTTTGGTGAGCCGTTACCTCACCAACTGGCTAATCCCATCTGGGCACATCTGATGGCAAGAGGCCCGAAGGTCCCCCTCTTTGGTCTTGCGACGTTATGCGGTATTAGCCACCGTTTCCAGTGGTTATCCCCCGCCATCAGGCAGTTTCCCAGACATTACTCACCCGTCCGCCGCTCGCCGGCAAAGTAGCAAGCTACTTTCCGCTGCCGCTCGACTTGCATGTGTTAGGCCTGCCGCCAGCGTTCAATCTGAGCCATGATCAAACTCTTCAATTAAAAGCTTGATTTGCTTCAACCAGTGAAGCGGTGCTCAAAGATTACATTCACATAATTCATAATGAATTACTGTCTGGTCACTTTAAGGCTTGATATTTTTTTGCATCCGCAGATGCTGAGATATCAATCCTGCGAGTGCCCACACAGATTGTCTGATAAATTGTTAAAGAGCGGTGCAACGAGCGGCTGAGCCTGCTGTTGCGAGGTGGCGTATATTACGCTTTCCTCTTTCAGAGTCAACCCTCAGTTTCAGGATTTTTTAACTCTCATCGCCGCCGTTACTCTGTGAAGTTGTTCACATGTTCCGTGTCGATGGAGGCGCATTATAGGGAGTTCTCTTCAGGCTGCAATACTAAATTTGCACTAATTTGACTGACTGCTGCAATCCCCAGCAAAAGCCCGCCTTATACCAGGTTGTGCACAAACTTATCCACAATTGTGATTTGAGCTGAAATTTCGCGAGCGCGACGCAAACGTTTTCGCTACAATACGCCGCGATAAAAGGACACCCCGTTTTGGGGCGTTAGCTGAGTTTTACCCATAAAAAACGAGAATTCAGCTAACGCTCTTCTATATGCGAACCAAAGCTAAGGGATCAAACCATGCAACAACGTCGTCCTGTACGCCGCGCTCTGCTCAGTGTTTCTGACAAAGCCGGCATCGTCGAATTCGCCCGGGCCCTCTCCCAACGTGGTGTGGAACTGCTCTCCACAGGCGGAACCGCCCGTCTGCTGGCTGACGCTGGCCTGCCGGTGACCGAAGTCTCTGACTATACCGGTTTCCCGGAGATGATGGATGGACGCGTCAAAACCCTGCATCCGAAAGTCCACGGCGGCATTCTGGGCCGTCGTGACCAGGATGATGCCATCATGGCAGAACATGCTATCTCCCCAATCGATATGGTTGTCGTCAACCTTTACCCATTCGCACAGACCGTAGCCCGCGAAGGCTGCTCTCTGGAAGACGCGGTTGAGAATATCGATATCGGCGGTCCGACTATGGTGCGCTCCGCCGCGAAGAACCACAAAGACGTGGCGATTGTCGTTAAGAGCAGCGACTACCAGGCAATTATTGCCGAGCTGGATGCTAACGAAGGTTCCCTCACTTTAGAAACCCGCTTCGATCTGGCTATTAAAGCTTTCGAACATACCGCCGCCTACGACAGCACGATCGCCAACTACTTCGGTAGCCTGGTTCCTGCTTATCATGGCGAAAGCAAGGAACCTGCCGGCCGCTTCCCGCGCACGCTGAATCTTAATTTCATTAAGAAGCAGGATATGCGCTACGGCGAGAACAGCCACCAGCAGGCCGCCTTCTATATAGAAGAAGAGATTCAGGAAGCCTCCGTAGCCACCGCCAACCAGGTTCAGGGCAAAGCGCTTTCCTATAACAACATCGCCGATACCGACGCCGCGCTGGAATGCGTGAAAGAATTCAGCGAGCCTGCATGCGTCATCGTGAAGCACGCCAACCCATGCGGCGTGGCAGTTAGCGACTCCCTGCTGGATGCTTACGACCGCGCGTACAAAACCGACCCAACCTCCGCATTCGGCGGCATCATCGCGTTTAACCGCGAGCTGGATGCACAGACCGCGCAGGCTATTATCTCCCGCCAGTTCGTAGAAGTGATTATCGCCCCTTCCGCGAGCGAAGAAGCGCTGAAGATTACCGCTGCGAAACAAAACGTACGCGTTCTGACCTGCGGCCAGTGGCAGCAACGTGTTCCGGGCCTGGATTTCAAACGCGTGAACGGCGGACTGCTGGTGCAGGATCGAGATTTGGGCATGGTTACCGCAGCGGACCTGCGCGTAGTCAGCAAGCGCCAGCCAACCGAGCAGGAGCTGCGTGACGCGCTGTTCTGCTGGAAGGTTGCTAAGTTCGTTAAGTCCAACGCTATCGTTTATGCCCGTGAGAATATGACCATTGGCATAGGCGCCGGCCAGATGAGCCGAGTTTATTCCGCAAAAATTGCCGGTATCAAAGCGGGGGATGAAGGGCTTGAAGTGAAAGGCTCCGCCATGGCATCCGATGCCTTCTTCCCGTTCCGCGACGGTATTGATGCCGCAGCCGCCGTTGGCGTGAGCTGCGTGATCCAGCCGGGCGGATCGATCCGCGATGAAGAGGTGATCGCCGCAGCCGACGAGCACGGGATCGCAATGATCTTTACCGACATGCGTCACTTCCGCCATTAATCCGGAGCCTTAACGAATGAAAATTTTAGTGATTGGTAACGGCGGGCGCGAACACGCGCTGGCCTGGAAGGCATCGCAGTCGCCGCTGGTACGAACCGTGTTTGTCGCACCGGGCAATGCGGGTACGGCTCTGGAGCCTGCGCTGCAAAATGTAGCGATTAATCCAACCGATATTCCGGCGCTGCTCAGCTTTGCCCAGGCTGAAAAAATCGATCTGACGATTGTTGGCCCTGAAGCGCCGCTCGTTATCGGCGTGGTGGATGCGTTCCGCGCAGCCGGCCTGAAAATCTTTGGCCCAACGCAGGGAGCCGCGCAGTTAGAAGGCTCTAAAGCCTTTACTAAGGATTTCCTGGCTCGCCACAAAATCCCTACTGCCGAATATCAGAATTTCACCGAAGTGGAACCGGCGCTGGCCTACATCCGCGAAAAAGGCGCGCCTATTGTTATCAAGGCCGACGGACTTGCCGCGGGCAAAGGCGTGATCGTGGCGATGACGCTGGCAGAAGCCGAAGCTGCCGTTAACGATATGTTGGCAGGCAACGCCTTTGGCGATGCCGGGCACCGTATCGTGGTGGAAGAGTTTCTCGACGGCGAAGAAGCCAGCTTTATTGTCATGGTCGACGGTGAGAATGTGCTGCCGATGGCAACCAGCCAGGATCACAAACGCGTAGGCGATGGCGATACTGGCCCAAACACTGGCGGCATGGGCGCTTACTCCCCTGCTCCGGTGGTCACCGATGAAGTTCACCAGCGCGCAATGGATCTGGTTATCTGGCCAACCGTTCGCGGTATGGCGGCGGAAGGTAATACCTATACCGGTTTTCTGTATGCGGGCCTGATGATCGATAAGCAGGGCAACCCTAAAGTTATCGAGTTTAACTGCCGCTTCGGCGACCCGGAAACGCAGCCTATCATGCTGCGCCTGCAGTCCGATCTGGTTGAACTGTGCCTTGCAGCCTGCGAGGGTAAACTCGACGAGACAACGTCAAAGTGGGATGAGCGTCCTGCTCTGGGCATTGTCATGGCAGCCGGCGGTTATCCGGCAGAGTACCGCACCGGTGATGTGATCCACGGCCTGCCGCTCGAAGAAGTGGCCGATGGCAAAGTTTTCCACGCCGGAACCAGACTGCGTGAAGACGATATGGTCACCACCAGCGGCGGCCGCGTGCTGTGCGTGACGGCGCTTGGCGATACCGTAGCGCAGGCTCAGAAGCGCGCTTACGAGCTGATGAAGGATATCCACTGGGACGGCAGCTTTAGTCGCTCAGATATCGGCTATCGCGCCATTGAGCGTGAAAACGAGAAGTAACAGCGTAATGCATTATCTGAACCGCCCGCGTGGCGGTTTTTTTATGCTCAGAAGTCGGCGGGTTTCGGCTGCCAGGAGCAGAAGTCCTCGTTCGCCACCAGCAAAAGCTGTGACCCATCCGGCGCTTCCAGCCAGGCAATGCTGACCTCCAGCGACGAATGGCTCTGGCGACGCGCGATATGGCTCAGGGATGGATTGTCCAGCTGCGGACTGAAGGTTTCTCCTTCACAGGTCGTTACCGTTCCATCGCGATGCCAGCGCCCCTGCCGCAATACCACTTTCCCGATCCGCAGCGCTTCACTGGTCGCTTTTGTCCGGGAAGCCTGATACTGGTACAGCGCTATCTGTTCTCTGGAGAGCTGCTGTTTCTGGCCGCTCACTTCGCGCTGCATAAAGCTCAGCTCGCCGCGATCGTCAAAACGCACTTTACTGTGTTCGGGCTGCTTGCCCTGGATGCTCTGCTCGATAAAGACCAGGCTATCGCCCTGCCAGCGGTATTCGTTCGTTGTGGTGGCGCCGTTTCCGTACGGGCTAAACGCTGTCAGCATATGTACCGAACCGTCGCTGTTATCTTTACGCCAGATGCGCACCACGCCCCGATCGGCTACATAGCCGCTGGCGGTAAACGGAGGGAGAGGATGACTGTTACACGCCGTGAGCAGCAGCGCGCCCGTTAACGCCGCCAGCGGACGCCAGACAGACAAAAGGGGCGAAACCGCCCCTCTGCTAAAACTGTTCACCGACACGCGTTAATTACTTAACTGCGTCTTTCAGCGCTTTACCAGAAACAAATGCCGGCACGTTAGCCGCGGCGATTTTAATTTCTTTACCGGTCTGCGGGTTGCGGCCAGTACGCTCAGCACGGTGGTTCACTTTGAAGGTACCGAAACCGACCAGTTGTACAGCATCACCTTCTTTCAGAGACTCAGTAATTGCAGCCAGAGTGGATTCCAGAGCAGCTTTAGCCTGTACTTTAGACAGGTCAGCCTTGTCAGCAATTACATCAATCAGTTGAGTCTTGTTCATAAGTTATCCTTACAATGTGTTTATCGCTTGCTAAGCATCGAGTGCGACGGAAATGCCTGAAAAGCACTCTCCTGCATACACGCACCGATAGCCACTTTTTTTCGCCCCACAAATGTAGACCAGACGGGGGGCTAATTGGAAGCCTCCAGGCCCTACAAATCAGACTGTAGGTCACGTTTTGTTGTCTTACTGCTGCAAATTTATACCGATGTTGCTGCTGCCGGCCTCGCGAAGGTCCGCGCGTAATCCTTTGATCAGCTCGATATCTCGTTCTTCGCAGTCGGCCAGCAGGCGGAAAATCTCCCACTGAATGTCCCATTCCTCTTCCACCGCCGGGTTCGCCCGCAGCTCTTCATCGGTCATTTCACGACCTGCCTGCGTCATTTCGAGCATCGCTACGGTGGTGATTGAGGACTTGCTGACTTCGATAGCGTGCTCCAGCGTTTCGCCTGAAAGACGAGAGTGAAGCAATTCGCTCAGCGCCACACAGGCATCGATAGCCGGCCAGACGCCGTAAATATCATAGTCGTCAGCGGAGGGAATTGCCTCTTCCAGTTTTTCCAGCTGATTCTCAAAATTCACCTTCGCGTCTTTTACCGTCAGCGTTTCCCAGATGAGATCGACAATACGACGATAAAGCTGGGCATCGCCAAAGCCGGTTTGCTGGCAGAACATGGCGTAGTTGGGATACATGCGCTCGCATAAAGAAGCCATAAAAGTGACGTGCTGCCAGCTTTCCAGCCTCTCCAGGCGCAAATGAATTGGGTTTTGTAACATAAAGATGTCTCAAAGACGGAAAATTAGCGGCAGTTTACCCTAATCCCCCTTGAATTGCTTGCCACCGCACGAAAGCCGGACGGCCTGATGCAACGGCGTCCGCCCAACGTGTAGGCTCCGGTAAACGGTAACCCGCCATGCATCTTTGCACCCATAGCAGCGCGGTGTCGGTGCTCACACGGTGCCCGGTCGCCACGAAGAGAGGATTGCAACGTTTTTTGCTGCGCCAGACCCAGGCAAGCTGCTCGCCTTTATCGATGAGCGGCTGTTTCTCACCGATTTCATCGCCCAGTGGCTCAAAGCGCCCGCATAGCCGCTTTTTGGCGACGCCGATGGTTGGCACATCTACCAGCAGCCCAAAGTGGCTGGCAACGCCGAGACGACGCGGGTGCGAGATGCCGTGCCCATCGACAAAGAGCAAATCGGGCTTCTGCGAAAGCATCTCCCAGGCCGCAAGCAGCGCGGGATATTCACGAAATGACAGGAAGCCCGGGATATAAGGCATGGTGGTATTAATACGCGCTATTTTGTATTCCACCAGCTCCAGAGAAGGGTATTTTAGCAGCACGATGGCGGCACGCGTGACTTCACCGCCCTGCTCAAATCCCACATCGGCGCCGGCAATAAGCGCCGGAGACTCAACGGCAAAGCGATCCTCGCGGATCACATTTGAGGCCAGTTCGATCTGTTGCTGACGAAGCGCTGCAAGATCCATTCCTTCTCCTTTTTACTGATGATACCGCCCGGACAGGCGGTGAACGGCTTCAACAAACGCACCCGCATGTTCCGGCGGCACGTCCTGGTGAATGCCGTGGCCAAGGTTAAAGACATGCCCTTCGCCCTTGCCGAATCCTTCCAGGATCGTCGAAACTTCTTCTTCAATGCGGGCAGGTGAAGCATAAAGCATAGACGGGTCCATATTTCCCTGCAGGGCAACTTTATGACCTACGCGACGGCGGGCGTCGGCGATGTCCGTCGTCCAGTCCAGGCCCAGCGCGTCACAGCCGGTCTCCGCCATGGCTTCCAGCCACTGTCCGCCGCCTTTGGTAAACAGCGTTACCGGCACGCGGCGGCCTTCGTTTTCACGCAGCAGGCCGTCGACAATTTTGTGCATGTAATAGAGGGAGAACTGCTGATAGTCGCGCCCGGTCAATACGCCGCCCCAGGTATCGAAAATCATCACCGCCTGCGCGCCTGCTTTGATCTGGGCGTTAAGATACAGCGTGACGCTTTGCGCCAGCTTATCAAGCAGCAGATGCAGGGCCTGCGGATCGGCATACATCATTTTTTTGATGACGGTGAAAGCCTTGCTGCTGCCGCCTTCCACCATATAGGTCGCCAGCGTCCACGGGCTACCGGAGAAGCCGATCAGCGGCACCTGGCCTGCCAGGTTTTTACGAATGGTGCGTACCGCGTTCATCACATAGCCCAGCTCATCTTCCGGATCGGGAATCGGCAGCTTTTCCACGTCGGCACGGCTGGTAACCGGCGAGGTGAAGCGCGGGCCTTCACCCGCTTCGAAATAGAGACCAAGCCCCATCGCATCCGGCACGGTGAGGATATCAGAGAAGAGGATCGCCGCATCAAGCCGCATACGCCGCAGCGGCTGCAGGGTCACTTCGCAGGCCAGTTCGGCATTTTTGCACAGCGACATAAAATCGCCGGCCTGAGCGCGGGTAGCTTTGTATTCCGGCAGATAACGTCCCGCCTGCCGCATCATCCATACCGGCGTGATATCTACAGGCTGTCGCTGCAGGGCGCGCAGGTAACGATCGTTCTTCAGTTCAGTCATGTTTGCATTTCCTTTGGCTGTATGCCGCCAGTTTACCACGTCCCGTACTCCGCCCGACAGGCAGCAACGGTATCCTCAATCAAACGACGCGCCACGGTGCCGGCAGCAGGTATGAGCGGCAGCTGGTCGTAGCGATACCATTGCGCATCCAGCAACTCTTTCGGGTCGATTTTAAGGTCACCGCTGTGATATTCCGCCATAAACGCCGTCATCAACGATTGCGGGAAAGGCCAGGGCTGCGAGGTCACGTAACGCAGGTTTTTCACCCGGATGCTGCTCTCCTCCATCACCTCACGGGCGACGGCCTGTTCGAGCGTTTCACCAACCTCAACGAATCCGGCCAGTACGGTATAAACCCCGTTGCGATGGCGCGTATGCTGGGCCAGCAAAATATGATCGTCGCGGCGAATCGCCACGATGATGCAGGGAGCGATTTGCGGGTAATAGCGTTCATGACAGTGGCTGCACAGCATGGCCCACTCGGTTCTGCTTGCGTGCATCTCGTGCCCGCAATAGCCGCAAAACTTATGGGAACGATAGAATTCAGCAAGCTGTACGCCGCGTCCTGCCAGCTGGAACAAACCGGCGTCCCGATCGATGACCTGCCGCACCGAGCCCATCTCCTGGCGGCGATTTTGCTGAACCAGCCAGACCGGCTCGCCCTCCCATTCGCCGATGTGCCTGCCTTCCACGCCGTCGAGCTGAAAGTCTGTTGCCGCGCCATGAGGCAGCTCGCCTTTTGGCAGCCACAATTTTTGCTCGTGGCTGACGATAAACCAGCCATGGTCTGATTTTTGAATTACACGTTCCATAACCTGGTGCACATCCCCTTCGACACTGGTATAAATGATAGTCGTTACAGTTTTTTGGGTAAGTTTGCGTTAAATCTTATAACTCACGGAGTCAATCATGCTTAACCAGTTAGAGAGTCTGACTGAGCGCGTTGGTGGTAGTAATGAGTTAGTCGACCAATGGCTTTATGCCCGCAAACAGTTGCTGGTGGCGTATTACAACATGGTCGGGATCAAGCCTAACAAGGAATCGCATTCCGCGCTTGATGAAAAGGCACTGGATACGTTTTGCCACAATCTTGTCGATTACCTTTCCGCCGGGCATTTCAATATTTATGAGCGCATTACCGACGAAATGGAAGGCGCCAGTCCACTTTTAGCCGCCACGCAAATCTACCCGCAGTTGGAAGCCAATACTCAGCAGATCATGGAGTTCTACGATACCAATCTGGAAAGCGCCATTGATGATGATAACTGCATTGAGTTCCAGCAGGCGCTGTCTGGCATCGGTGAGGCGCTGGAAGTACGTTTCTCGCTGGAAGATAAGCTCATTGAGCTGGCCTACGCCAACAACCTGCACAGCAGCGCAAACGATGCCAGCGGCCTTGCACGCCCGGCTTGAGTTCTGCGCTGTTAACGAGTAAGTTACAAACCGATCCGTAGCAATACGGGTTTCTTCTTGTCGGAGTGCCGAGTGCGAAAGCACCGGCTGAGACCGTTAATTCGGGATCCGCGGAACCTGATCAGGTTAAAACCTGCGAAGGGAACAAGAGTAATTCTGCCTTTGGGTGCATCCGTTCTTCGGTTATCCCATATCCATTACTCCATCCGTCGTCTGACAAGCCACTCCTGAAAAACACTGGAATGAGCTATGTCTGCATCTGAAAAAAAACCAACTCGTCGCGAACAACGCGCGGCCGCCCAGCATTTTATCAATACGCTCGAAGGCACCGCTTTCCCTGGCTCGCAGCGCATCTACCTGACCGGCTCGCGGGAAGATATCCGCGTGCCGATGCGTGAAATCCAGCTCAGCCCAACGATGACGGGCGGCAGCAAAGATAATCCACACTACGAACCCAACGACGCGGTGCCGGTTTACGACACCTCCGGCCCGTACGGCGATCCGGATATCGCCATCGATGTGCTGCGCGGTCTTTCGCCGTTACGCAGCGGCTGGATTGAAGAACGCGACGACTGCGAAACGCTGACCGATCGCAGCTCCGCTTACACCAAAGAGCGCCTGGCTGACGACGGCCTGGACGATCTGCGCTTTGCAAACCGCCTCACGCCGCGCCGCGCTAAAACCGGCCAACGCGTGACCCAGCTGCATTACGCCCGGAAAGGTATGGTCACGCCAGAGATGGAGTTTATCGCCGTGCGCGAAAATATGGGGCGCGAGCGTATTCGCGATACCGTCTTACGCCACCAGCATCCGGGCGAAGGCTTTGGCGCCCGCCTGCCGGAAAACATTACGCCGGAATTTGTGCGCGACGAAGTGGCGGCAGGCCGGGCGATTATCCCCGCCAACATCAACCATCCTGAATCTGAACCGATGATTATCGGACGCAACTTCCTTGTGAAGGTCAACGCCAACATCGGCAACTCGGCGGTGATCTCTTCTATTGAAGAGGAAGTGGAAAAACTGGTCTGGTCCACCCGCTGGGGTGCGGATACGGTGATGGATCTCTCCACCGGCCGTTATATTCATGAAACCCGCGAATGGATTTTACGTAACAGTTCGGTGCCAATCGGCACCGTGCCAGTTTATCAGGCGCTGGAAAAAGTAAACGGTATCGCCGAACAGCTGACCTGGGAAATGTTCCGCGATACGCTGCTGGAGCAGGCCGAGCAAGGCGTTGACTACTTTACCATCCATGCGGGCGTGCTGCTGCGCTACGTGCCGATGACCGCTAAACGCCTCACCGGCATCGTCTCACGCGGTGGCTCAATTATGGCGAAGTGGTGCCTGTCTCATCATCAGGAGAACTTTCTCTACGAGCATTTCCGCGAAATCTGCGAAATCTGCGCCGCCTATGACGTTTCGCTTTCGCTGGGCGATGGCCTGCGCCCGGGCTCCATTCAGGATGCCAACGATGAAGCGCAGTTCGCCGAGCTGCATACGCTGGGCGAGCTGACAAAAATCGCCTGGGAATATGACGTTCAGGTGATGATTGAAGGCCCGGGGCACGTGCCGATGCAGATGATCCGCCGCAACATGACGGAAGAACTGGAGCACTGCCACGAAGCGCCGTTCTACACTCTCGGACCGCTAACGACCGATATCGCACCCGGCTACGATCACTTTACGTCAGGTATTGGCGCGGCGATGATCGGCTGGTTTGGCTGCGCGATGCTTTGCTACGTCACGCCAAAAGAGCATCTGGGCCTGCCAAACAAAGAGGACGTTAAGCAGGGGCTGATTACTTACAAAATTGCGGCGCACGCCGCAGACCTGGCAAAAGGCCATCCCGGCGCGCAGATTCGCGATAACGCCATGTCGAAAGCGCGTTTCGAATTCCGCTGGGAAGATCAGTTTAACCTGGCGCTCGATCCCTTCACCGCACGCGCCTGGCACGACGAAACGCTGCCGCAGGAGTCGGGCAAAGTCGCCCACTTCTGCTCAATGTGCGGCCCGAAATTCTGTTCAATGAAGATCTCACAGGAAATCCGCGATTTCGCCGCGAAGCAGGAAGCCATTGAGGTCGGCATGGAAGATATGTCGCACTCCTTCCGCGCCAAAGGCGGTGAGATTTACCTGCGCCAGGAGGAAGTATGACGCCTGCTCCCGCCTTTCCTGCCGTACCGCAGCGGCTGGGGCTTTACCCGGTTGTGGATAGCGTGGAATGGATTGCCCGCCTGCTTGAGGCGGGCGTTCGCACCCTCCAGTTACGCATCAAAGACAAACGTGACGAGGAGGTCGAAGCCGACGTTATCGCCGCCATCAGGCTCGGCCAGCGCTTTGAAGCGCGGCTGTTCATTAACGATTACTGGCGGCTGGCTCTCAAGCACCGCGCTTATGGCGTTCATCTGGGCCAGGAGGATCTGGAGGTGGCAAATCTGGATGCCATTCGCGAAGCGGGGCTGCGTCTGGGGCTTTCCACGCACGATAATATGGAAATGGAGCGCGCGCTGGCTGCGCGTCCTTCTTACATCGCGCTCGGACATGTCTTTCCGACCCAAACCAAACGGATGCCTTCTTCTCCACAAGGGCTGGCGCAGCTCGCCGCGCATGTCAAAACCCTTGGCGCTTATCCAACCGTGGCGATTGGCGGCATCAGCATTGACCGTGTTCCTGCCGTGCTCGCGACAGGCGTGGGTAGCGTAGCGGTTGTCAGCGCTATAACACAGGCGGCAGACTGGCGCGTGGCAACGGCGCAGCTGCTTGAACTCGCAGGAGCAGGCGATGAATGACGCTGATTTTATGCGCTACAGCCGCCAGCTGCTGCTTGAGGATGTCGCGCTTGAGGGGCAGAAAAAACTGCTCGCCAGCCGCGTTCTCATCGTTGGGCTGGGCGGGTTAGGCTCTCCGGCTGCGCTTTATCTTGCCGCCGCGGGCGTTGGCACGCTGATTCTGGCGGACGATGACAACGTGCATATCAGTAATCTCCAGCGCCAGATCCTGTTCACTTCGCAGGATATCGACCAGCCAAAATCGCAGGCGGCCCGGCGCCATCTTCAGCAGCTTAATCCTGGTATCGAATTACAGATAATAAGCGAGCGTTTGCATGGGGAGCCGCTCGGTCAGGCGGTCGGCAACGCCAGCCTGGTCCTTGACTGCAGCGACAATATGGCCACACGCCAGGCGATTAACGCTGCCTGCGTTACGCAAAATAAACCGCTAATTTCTGCCAGCGCCGTGGGCTTTGGCGGGCAGCTGATGGTGCTAACGCCGCCCTGGGACAACGGCTGTTATCGCTGCGTCTGGCCGGACGAGAACGAGCCGGAGCGAAACTGCCGTACCGCGGGCGTGATGGGTCCCGTCGTCGGCGTGATGGGCACGCTGCAGGCGCTTGAAGCCATCAAACTGCTCACCGGCATGGTGCCCGCGAGTGGTTCACTGCGGCTGTTCGACGCCCGTCAGCATAGCTGGCGCGCGCTGAGCATGCAAAAGGCCGCCCGGTGTCCGGTTTGTGGGGGAGCAGATGCGCATCCAGTTTAACGATGAACCAATGCAATGTGCCGATAACCTTACGCTGGCGAAGCTGCTGGAAAACTTACGTTTACTCAAGCCGGGCGTCGCGCTGGCCATAAACCAGACGATCGTTCCACGGGAGCTTTGGGATGACCATTTGCTGCGCGATGGCGACCAGATCCTGCTTTTTCAGGCCATTGCCGGAGGTTGATATGCTGCAGATTGCTGATAAAACGTTCTCTTCCCACCTGTTTACCGGGACCGGGAAATTCTCATCACCTGAGGTGATGGCCGACGCCATTCGCGCCTCCGGCTCGCAGCTGGTAACGATGGCGATGAAACGCATCGATTTAAAAAAGGATAACGACGCGATTCTCGCTCCGCTGCTGGCGGCAGGCGTGCAGCTGCTGCCTAATACCTCCGGCGCGAAAACCGCGGATGAAGCCGTATTTGCAGCACGGCTGGCCCGCGAAGCGCTTGGCACGCGCTGGATAAAGCTGGAAATCCACCCGGATGCGCGCTACCTGATGCCCGATCCCATCGAAACGCTGAAAGCGGCCGACATGCTCGTCAGACAGGGGTTTGTCGTGCTGCCGTATTGCGGCGCGGATCCGGTTTTGTGCCGGCGCCTGGAAGAAGCGGGATGCGCCGCCGTGATGCCGCTCGGGGCGCCCATTGGCTCAAATCAGGGTTTGCAGACGCGCGCTCTGCTGGAAATGATAATCGAGCAGGCAACGGTGCCAGTAGTTGTGGATGCGGGAATTGGCGCCCCGAGCCATGCCGCCGAAGCGCTGGAAATGGGCGCTTCTGCCGTTCTGGTGAATACCGCGATTGCCGTAGCACGCGATCCGGTGCAGATGGCGCGAGCTTTCCGGCTGGCGGTAGAGGCCGGCGCTACTGCTTCGCAGGCAGGATTGGGTTCGCGCCACCAGCGGGCTCAGGCTTCCAGCCCGTTAACGCAGTTTCTTCAGTTCAGCCAGGAGGGCGCGTGATGGCGGCCACTTTCACCGACCGCTGGCGCGAGCTGGACTGGGACGACATCACGCTACGCATCAACAGCAAAACGTCGGCAGACGTTGAGCAGGCGCTAGGCAGC
Organism: Dryocola sharpae; assembly: GCF_051307055.1. Lineage (GTDB taxonomy): Bacteria > Pseudomonadota > Gammaproteobacteria > Enterobacterales > Enterobacteriaceae > Dryocola. Next base: position 4,144,880 of record NZ_CP149994.1, read on the forward strand.
CGGAAAATGACCCGCGACGATCTTATGGCCCTGCTTTCTCCGGCGGCCAGCCGCTATCTCGAACCGCTCGCTCAACAGGCACAGCGTTTGACCCGTCAGCGTTTCGGCAACACCGTCAGTTTTTATGTGCCGCTGTATCTTTCTAATCTCTGCGCCAACGACTGTACCTATTGCGGTTTTTCAATGAGCAATAAGCTTAAGCGCAAGACGCTGGACGAGCATGAGATTGCAAGAGAATGCGAGGCGATACGCACGCTGGGATTTGAGCATCTGCTATTGGTCACCGGCGAACACCAGAGCAAAGTGGGCATGGATTATTTCCGCCAGCATCTGCCCGCAATCCGCAGCCGCTTCAGCTCGCTGCAAATGGAAGTGCAGCCGCTGGACGAGCATGAATATGCGGAGCTGAAAACGCTCGGCCTGGACGGCGTGATGGTTTACCAGGAAACCTATCATCAGGCGGTGTACGCGCAGCACCATCTGAAGGGCAACAAGCAGGATTTCTTCTGGCGCCTGGAAACGCCGGATCGGCTGGGTCGCGCAGGGATAGATAAAATCGGGCTCGGGGCGCTGATCGGGCTGTCGGATAGCTGGCGTACCGACTGTTTTATGGTGGCGGAGCACCTGCTCTGGCTCCAGCAACATTACTGGCAAAGCCGTTATTCAATTTCGTTTCCTCGCCTGCGGCCCTGCACCGGCGGAACGGAACCCGCGTCGGTGATGAGCGAAAGCCAACTGGTACAGGCTATCTGCGCTTTTCGCCTGCTGGCGCCCGACGTCGAGCTTTCGCTGTCTACCCGCGAATCACCGTGGTTTCGCGACAGCGTTATTCCGATTGCCATTAATAACGTGAGCGCATTTTCTAAAACCCAGCCGGGAGGCTATGCCGATAACCATCCTGAGCTTGAGCAATTTGCTCCGCACGATGGACGGACGCCGTCGCAGGTCGCGGCTGCTTTATCCCGCTCCGGCTTACAGCCCGTCTGGAAAGACTGGGATAGTTTTCTGGGAAGAACCTCGCAGTAACGATGTAATTTTGCGCCAGAGAGCAATAAGTTTCAGGGCGCTGCCGAAAAGGCTGTAACCCGGCGTTGCCGTAACGAGCTGCAAAAAATATTGTCACTCCGTCGGACTTTGCATCCGACCGGGGTGGCAACCTTCCCTTCCCATTACCGCCCCGCCCTTCGCGAATTCAGCACAGACTTTTTTACGGAAAAACAAGCGCTGTAACCGGTTTCAGGATTTCGACGATTCTTTTGTGATACCTGACACACAATCACGTTAAAGCGGTTGTTGGAGTGCCGTCCCACGGATAATTATCTCTCTATCCAACGGACACTGAGAGCAGATTATGAAAAATATCGTTTTGTGTTGTGCTGCAGGTATGTCTACCAGCATTCTGGTTCAACGAATGAAAGACGCAGCGTCAAAGAAAGGAATTGAGGTTTCTATCAAGGCTGTTCCTGTTGCAGAATTCAAAGACAATATCGACGCCGCTGACGTTGTGCTTCTCGGTCCTCAGGTTAAATATGAGCACGCCAGGCTTCAGGCTATCGCCGAGCCGATGGGCAAAACCGTCGCCGTTATCGATATGATGGATTACGGCATGATGAAAGGCGACGTGGTGCTCGATAAAGCTTTAAAACTGATGGAGTGATGAAGACGTGGAAGATTTAGAATCAATTATCATGGAGTTGCTGGTCAACGCCGGTAGCGCACGTAGCCAGGCACTGACGGCATTGCAGCTCGCGCGCAAAGGAGATTTCGACGCGGCAGAGCAAGCGATGGAAGAGTCCCGGGAATTTGTGAAGCATGCTCACAAAATTCAAACCCAGCTTATCGGCCTGGACGAAGGTTCCGGCAAACTGCCTGTTAATTTGATCACCGTTCACTCGCAGGATCACCTGATGAATGCCATGGTCATTCAGGATCTGGCAGGCGATATGATTGAGCTGTACCGCCGCCTGCCGCTCATTAACTGATTGCATCCCTGTTCAGACATGAAAATGCTCGCCCGGCGGGCATTTTTATTTCCCGCTTTAAAGCTCCTTACGTAACGCCTGCTTCCATCGTCACAAAACTTATCCGTTATTGTTCTATGCTTTTTTAGTGTTAAACCCGGGGCGCAGCGCTAAATAACAGGAGCATGAGAAATGGCTGAAGATACAACTATCCTGAACGGAAAATGCCACTGCGGGGCCGTACGTTTTGCAGCCACGCTAAGTGATGGCCTTCGTTCTGTACGCCGCTGTAACTGTTCGTATTGTCGTATGCGCGGTGCCGTGGTTGCTTCTGCGGAAATGGGTGGGATCGTTATCCTGCAGGGAGAAGAGATGCTGACCAGCTATCGATTTAATACCGGCACCGCGCAACATTTTTTCTGCTCGCGTTGCGGAATCTACACTCATCATCAGCGGCGTTCTAATCAGAATCAGTATGGGGTGAACGTGGCCTGCCTGGAGGGAATAAGCCCGTTCGACTTTCCGGAAGTACCTGTGATGGACGGCGTAAATCATACCAGCGATACCGGTAAACCAGAGCGTCAGGCAGGGACGCTGCGTTTTATCGCCGAAGAATAATTACGTCCGTTGTCGGAAAAAGCATATAAAAAAACCCGCCGAAGCGGGTTTTTAATTTAGCGTTGGCTCACGAACGATTACTCGTTGTCATTGCCGCCCAGGCCTGCATTCAACAGTTCTGCAAGGCTTGCAGAAGCGTCTTCAGCGGTAACCTGAGGTGCCGCAGGGATTTCACCCGCAGCCCGACGGCGCATACGATCCTGGTGGTACGCATAACCGGTACCGGCCGGGATCAGACGACCCACGATTACGTTCTCTTTCAGGCCGCGCAGTTCGTCACGTTTACCCGCAACGGCTGCTTCGGTAAGCACACGAGTGGTCTCCTGGAACGACGCCGCGGAGATGAAGGACTCGGTTGCCAGAGAGGCTTTGGTGATACCCAGCAGATCGCGTGCATAGGAGACGTTGATCTTGCCGTTCGCTTCCAGTTCGCGGTTAGCGATCTTGATGCGGGAGTATTCAGCCTGCTCGCCTTCCAGGAAGTCGGAGCTGCCGGCGTTAACGATGGTTGCTTTACGCAGCATCTGACGCACGATGACTTCGATGTGCTTATCGTTAATCTTAACGCCCTGCAGACGGTAAACGTCCTGCACTTCGTTGGTGATGTAACGGGTCACAGCATAGACGCCACGCAGACGCAGAATGTCGTGCGGAGACTCTGGACCATCGGAAACCACGTCACCGCGCTCCACGCGTTCACCTTCGAACACGTTCAGCTGGCGCCATTTCGGAATCATCTCTTCGTAAGCATCGCTGCCGTCGATTGGGGAGATAACCAGACGGCGTTTGCCTTTGGTTTCTTTACCAAACGAGATGATACCGCTGATTTCAGCAAGGATCGCAGGCTCTTTCGGACGACGCGCTTCGAACAGGTCAGCAACGCGCGGCAGACCACCGGTAATATCCTTGGTACCGCCGGATTCCTGAGGAATACGCGCCAGGGTATCACCCGCACTGATCTGAATGCCATCTTCCAGCTGCACAATCGCTTTACCCGGCAGGAAGTACTGGGCAGGCATATCGGAGCCTGGGATCAGCACGTCGTTGCCCTGAGCATCAATAATCTTCAGCGCCGGACGCAGGTCTTTACCACCCGCGGTACGTTCTGCGGAATCCAGAACCACCAGGGATGACAGGCCGGTCAGTTCGTCGGTCTGACGAGTAATGGTCTGGCCGTCGATCATGTCGGTGAAGCGAATGAAGCCGCTTACCTCGGTGATAACCGGCATGGTGTGCGGATCCCAGTTCGCTACGGTTTCGCCCGCTGCAACCTGCTCGCCATCGCCCTTCGCCATTACCGCACCGTAAGGAACTTTATAGCTCTCTTTGGTACGACCGAATTCGTCGATCAGCTTCAGCTCGGTGTTACGGGACGTCACCACCAGCTTGCCGGTAGAGTTCACAACCGACTTCGCGTTGCTGAGCTTGATGCTGCCTTTGTTCTTAACCTGAATGCTGGATTCAGCAGCGGAACGGGATGCCGCACCACCGATGTGGAACGTACGCATCGTCAGCTGTGTACCAGGCTCACCGATGGACTGTGCCGCGATAACCCCGATGGCTTCACCTTTGTTGATGATGTGACCACGTGCCAGGTCGCGACCGTAGCAGTGTGCACACACGCCGAAGTCGGTTTCGCAACCTACTACGGAACGTACTTTTACGCTGTCAACAGAGTTAGCTTCCAGCAGGTCACACCATTGCTCGTTGAGCAGGGTGTTACGGGTTACCAGAATATCTGCAGTGCCGGGCTTGAGCACGTCTTCAGCCGTAACACGGCCCAGAACGCGATCGCGCAGCGGTTCTTTAACGTCGCCACCTTCGATAACCGGCGTCATCAGGATGCCTTCGTGCGTACCGCAGTCATCTTCGGTCACAACCAGGTCCTGCGCGACGTCAACCAGACGACGAGTCAGATAACCGGAGTTCGCCGTTTTCAGTGCGGTATCCGCCAGACCTTTACGAGCACCGTGGGTCGAGATGAAGTACTGGAGTACGTTCAGACCTTCACGGAAGTTCGCGGTGATTGGCGTTTCGATGATGGAACCATCTGGTTTCGCCATCAGACCACGCATACCTGCCAGCTGACGAATCTGTGCCGCAGAACCACGCGCACCGGAGTCGGCCATCATGTAGATGCTGTTGAAGGAAACCTGCTGCTCTTCCTGGCCGTCACGGTTAATAACGGTTTCAGTTTGCAGGTTGTCCATCATCGCTTTGGATACGCGATCGTTCGCCGCAGCCCAGATATCGATAACTTTGTTGTAACGCTCGCCTGCGGTAACCAGACCGGACTGGAACTGCTCCTGAATCTCAGCAACTTCTGCTTCGGCTTCAGAGATGATTTCAGTTTTCTTCTCCGGGATGACCATATCATCGATACCAACGGATGCGCCTGAACGCGCTGCATAAGCAAAGCCGGTATACATTGTCTGGTCAGCGAAGATTACGGTCGGCTTCAGCCCCAGAATGCGATAACAGGTGTTCAGCATTTTGGAGATAGCTTTCTTGCCCAGCGCCTGGTTGACGATGGAGAAAGGCAGACCTTTCGGTACGATCATCCACAGAATCGCACGGCCAACGGTCGTATCGATCAGGCTGGTTTTCGCAACGAACTCGTCGTTTGCATCTTTTTCATACTCGGTGATACGCACTTTTACACGCGCATGCAGAGAGGCCAGGCCTGCGCGATAAATACGCTCAGCTTCTTTCGGGCCGGTCAGCACCATGCCTTCGCCTTTGGCGTTAACACAGTCACGGGTCATGTAGTACAGACCCAGTACAACGTCCTGAGAAGGAACGATGATTGGCTCGCCGTTCGCAGGGGACAGGATGTTGTTGGTAGACATCATCAGCGCACGCGCTTCCAGCTGGGCTTCAAGCGTCAGCGGAACGTGTACTGCCATCTGGTCACCATCGAAGTCGGCGTTATAGGCCGCGCAAACCAGCGGGTGCAGCTGGATAGCTTTACCTTCGATCAGTACCGGTTCAAATGCCTGGATACCCAAACGGTGCAGGGTTGGCGCACGGTTCAGCAGTACCGGGTGTTCGCGGATAACTTCATCCAGGATATCCCAGACGATCGCTTCTTCGCGCTCAACCATTTTCTTCGCGGCTTTAATGGTGGTAGCAAGACCACGCAGCTCCAGCTTGCCGTAGATGAACGGTTTGAACAGCTCCAGCGCCATTTTCTTCGGCAGACCGCACTGATGCAGACGCAGGTATGGACCTACGGTGATAACAGAACGACCGGAGTAGTCAACGCGTTTACCCAGCAGGTTCTGACGGAAACGACCCTGCTTACCTTTGATCATATCGGCCAAAGATTTCAGAGGACGCTTGTTAGAACCGGTGATCGCACGACCGCGACGGCCGTTATCCAGCAGGGCATCTACCGCTTCCTGCAGCATACGTTTTTCGTTACGTACGATGATGTCAGGCGCGGCCAGATCCAGCAGACGCTTCAGACGGTTGTTACGGTTAATAACGCGACGATACAGATCGTTCAGATCCGACGTGGCGAAACGACCGCCGTCCAGCGGTACCAGCGGACGCAGATCCGGCGGCAGAACCGGCAGAACGGTCAGGATCATCCACTCTGGCTTGTTGCCAGACTGCACGAACGCTTCCAGCAGCTTGATACGCTTGGTCAGCTTTTTACGTTTGGTTTCGGAGTTGGTTTCGTTCAGCTCTTCACGCAGAGTTTCACACTCCTGCTCCAGATCCATGCTTTTCAGCAGGGCCTGAATAGCTTCCGCACCCATCTTCGCATCGAATTCGTCACCGAACTCTTCCAGCGCATCCAGATACTGCTCTTCAGTCAGGATCTGACGACGCTCGAGGTTGGTCATCCCGCCTTCGATAACGACATAAGATTCGAAGTACAGCACGCGTTCGATATCGCGCAGCGGCATATCTAACAGCAGGCCGATACGGGATGGCAGCGATTTCAGGAACCAAATGTGCGCAGTTGGGGAAGCCAGTTCGATGTGGCCCATGCGCTCACGACGCACTTTAGTCTGGGTCACTTCAACGCCGCACTTCTCGCAGATTACGCCACGGTGTTTTAAGCGCTTGTACTTACCGCACAGGCACTCATAGTCTTTTACTGGCCCAAAAATACGGGCGCAGAACAGACCGTCACGCTCAGGTTTGAACGTACGGTAGTTAATGGTTTCCGGCTTTTTAACTTCACCGAAAGACCATGAACGGATCATGTCTGGCGAGGCCAGAGCAATTTTGATCGCATCAAACTCTTCGGTTTTAGTTTGCGCTTTCAGAAACTTTAATAAGTCTTTCACGGATTTGCTCCCGTCGGAGTTAGCACTCTGTGATGCCCGGCGTTAGCCGGGCACCCTGGACCTTTTGAGCAACGATTACTCGTCTTCCAGCTCGATGTTGATACCCAGCGAACGGATCTCTTTCAACAGTACGTTGAAGGATTCCGGCATGCCCGGTTCCATCTGATGATTGCCGTCCACGATGTTTTTATACATCTTAGTACGGCCGTTCACGTCATCAGACTTAACGGTCAGCATTTCCTGCAGGGTATAGGCAGCGCCGTATGCTTCCAGCGCCCACACTTCCATCTCACCGAAGCGCTGACCACCGAACTGAGCCTTACCACCCAGCGGCTGCTGAGTAACCAGGCTGTAAGAACCGGTAGAACGCGCGTGCATTTTGTCATCAACCAGGTGGTTCAGTTTCAGCATGTACATGTAACCTACGGTTACCTGACGCTCAAACTGTTCACCGGTACGGCCGTCGAACAGGGTAATCTGGCCAGAAGATGGCAGACCGCCGAGTTGCAGCAGCTCTTTGATTTCAGACTCTTTCGCACCGTCGAATACCGGAGTAGCAATCGGCATACCTTTTTTCAGGTTTTCAGCCAGGCGCAGAACTTCTTCGTCGCTGAAGGTATTCAGATCAACCTTCTGACGAACGTCTGTACCCAGGTCATACGCTTTCTGGATGAATTCGCGCAGCTTAGCGACTTCCTGCTGCTGTTTGAGCATCGCGTTGATTTTCTCACCGATGCCTTTCGCAGCCATACCCAGGTGGGTTTCCAGAATCTGACCGATGTTCATACGAGACGGTACGCCCAGCGGGTTCAGTACGATGTCTACCGGCGTGCCGTTTTCATCGTAAGGCATATCTTCGATCGGGTTGATCTTGGAGATAACACCTTTGTTCCCGTGACGACCTGCCATCTTGTCACCAGGCTGGATCTGACGCTTAACGGCCAGATACACTTTCACGATTTTCAGCACGCCAGGTGCCAGGTCATCGCCCTGGGTGATTTTGCGGCGCTTGGCTTCGAGTTTCTTCTCAAACTCGTGCTTCAGCTCGTCGTACTGCTCCGCCAGCTGCTCGAGCTGGTTTTGCTTCTCTTCATCGCTCAGACCCAGTTCCAGCCAGCGGTCACGAGGCAGTTTGTCGAGCTTTTCAGCTTCAACGCCGCCGGCAACCAGCACCGCATGGATACGGGCAAACAGACCAGCTTCAAAGATCTGCAGTTCTTCAGTCAGGTCTTTCTTAGCCTGCTTCAGCTGCATCTCTTCGATTTCCAGCGCGCGCTTGTCTTTTTCCACGCCATCGCGGGTAAAGACCTGCACATCGATAACGGTACCGGAAACGCCGTTTGGTACGCGCAGAGAAGAGTCTTTAACGTCAGACGCTTTCTCACCGAAGATGGCGCGCAGCAGCTTCTCTTCTGGCGTCAGCTGGGTTTCACCTTTCGGCGTTACCTTACCAACCAGAATGTCGCCGCCGGTCACTTCAGCACCGATATAAACGATACCGGATTCATCCAGCTTGGAGAGCGCTGCTTCACCCACGTTAGGGATGTCCGCAGTAATCTCTTCTGGCCCCAGCTTGGTGTCACGAGAGACACACGCCAGTTCCTGGATGTGAATAGTAGTGAAACGATCTTCCTGAACCACACGCTCGGAAACGAGGATGGAGTCTTCGAAGTTGTAACCGTTCCACGGCATGAACGCTACGCGCATGTTCTGGCCAAGCGCCAGCTCACCGAGGTCAGTAGACGGACCGTCTGCTAACACATCGCCGCGTTCAATAGGTTCGCCCAGAGAGACACACGGCATCTGGTTGATGCAGGTGTTCTGGTTAGAACGGGTGTACTTAGTCAGGTTATAGATGTCGATACCTGCTTCGCCCGCATGCATCTCGTCTTCGTTAACTTTGATAACGATACGGGAAGCATCCACGTACTGAACGGTACCGCCACGTTTGGCTACGGCGGTAACGCCGGAGTCAACGGCTACAGCACGTTCCATACCGGTACCAACCAGCGGCTTATCAGCGCGCAGCGTTGGAACCGCCTGACGTTGCATGTTCGCACCCATCAATGCACGGTTGGCGTCATCGTGTTCCAGGAACGGGATCAGGCTTGCCCCGACAGAAACCACCTGCTGGGTGGAAACGTCCATGTAGTCAACCTGGTCGTTGCTGAACAAGCTTGATTCGCCTCTGCTACGGCAGGTAACCAGGTCGTCTACGAAACGGCCTTCTTCATCCAGGTTGGTGTTCGCCTGGGCGATAACATAGTTACCTTCTTCGATAGCAGACAGGTAATGAATCTCGTCTGTTACCACGCCATCAACTACGCGACGATACGGCGTTTCTAAGAAGCCGTATTCGTTGGTCTGCGCATAAACAGACAGGGAGTTGATCAGACCGATGTTCGGACCTTCAGGCGTTTCGATTGGACATACACGACCGTAGTGGGTTGGGTGTACGTCACGTACTTCAAAGCCTGCGCGCTCACGGGTCAAACCACCCGGGCCGAGTGCGGAGATACGACGTTTGTGCGTAATCTCAGACAGCGGGTTGTTCTGGTCCATAAACTGAGACAGCTGGCTGGAACCGAAGAACTCTTTCACTGCGGCAGAGATAGGCTTGGCGTTGATCATGTCCTGAGGCATCAGGGTATCCAGATCGCCTAAAGACAGACGCTCTTTCACCGCACGCTCAACACGTACCAGGCCTACGCGGAACTGGTTTTCCGCCATTTCGCCTACGGAACGGATACGACGGTTGCCGAGGTGGTCGATATCATCCACTTCGCCCTGGCCGTTACGAATCCCAATAAGCTTACGCATAACCTCGATGATGTCGTCTTTGCTCAGGATGCCTGAACCTTCGATTTCATCACGCAGCAGAGAACGGTTGAACTTCATACGACCAACCGCAGACAGGTCATAGCGGTCTTCGGAGAAGAACAGGTTCTCGAACAGGCTTTCAGCCGCTTCACGCGTTGGTGGCTCGCCAGGACGCATCATGCGGTAGATCTCAACCAGCGCGCTTAAGCGATCGTTGGTTGGGTCGACGCGGATGGTCTCGGATATATAAGCGCCGTGATCCAGGTCGTTGGTAAACAGCGTTTCGATACGCTTATGACCGGACTGGCTCAGCTTAGCCAGCAGATCCAAAGACAGTTCCATGTTCGCCGGGCAAATCAGTTCGCCGGTAGAAGCATCAACGTAGTCTTTAGCCGCGACCTTGCCAGCAATGTACTCAACCGGAACTTCGATAAGCTTGATATCGTCTTTTTCCAGCTGGCGAATGTGGCGCGCGGTAATGCGGCGGCCTTTTTCGACATACACTTTGCCGTCAGCTTCGATGTCAAAGGATGCAGTTTCGCCACGCAGGCGTTCCGGCACCAGTTCCATCTGCAGCTTGTTGTCACGGATTTCGAAATTAACTTTCTCAAAGAACAGATCGAGGATCTGCTCAGTGGTGTAGTTCAACGCACGCAGAATAATGGTCGCTGGCAGTTTGCGGCGACGGTCGATACGTACGAACAGGTTGTCTTTCGGGTCGAATTCGAAATCCAGCCAGGAACCACGGTAAGGAATGATACGTGCGTTATACAGCACCTTCCCTGAAGAGTGGGTTTTACCCTTGTCACTGTCAAAGAACACGCCTGGGCTACGGTGCAACTGAGAAACGATAACGCGCTCAGTCCCGTTGATAACAAACGTACCGTTGTCAGTCATGAGTGGAATTTCACCCATGTAGACTTCTTGTTCTTTAATGTCTTTTACGGTGCCTTCCGGCGCTTCACGCTCGTAGATCACCAGACGCAGTTTTACGCGCAGCGGAGCAGAATACGTCACGCCACGGATCTGACACTCTTTGACATCGAAAACTGGTTCGCCAAGACGATAGCTGACGTACTGCAGTTCCGAATTGCCGCTGTAGCTCTGGATTGGGAACACGGAACGGAAAGCTGCTTCCAGACCGTACTGCCCTTCAGGATCTTGCTCGATAAACTTCTGGAACGAGTCAAGCTGGATAGAAAGGAGATAAGGAATGTCCAGCACTTGCGGACGTTTTCCAAAATCCTTACGAATACGTTTTTTCTCGGTATAGGAGTAAACCATAGGGTTCCTCAGCTCGCTGACAAGTCGACCCATCTGTCCGACGAAGGGACAGTTTGTGCAACACTATTTTGTGGACCGGAAAGTGGAACACTTCCCGCAATACCTGTTTCTATCACTCTTAAACCATTTCGCTACGCTTTACCCCGGAACTCCCGGCGTAGAAAGTCGCAGTATATTAAGTCGTCGATAGAGACAAGCATTGAAAGGAAACCAGCAGCCAAACAGTGTGAAACGCTACTGGTGCCTTACAGCGCAAAAAGGCTGGTGACTAAAAAGTCACCAGCCATCAGCCTGATTTCTCAGGCTGCAACCGGAAAGGTTGGCTTATTTAACTTCAACTTCAGCGCCAGCTTCTTCCAGAGATTTTTTCAGAGCTTCTGCGTCATCTTTGCTCACGCCTTCTTTCAGCGCAGCTGGAGCGGATTCAACCAGGTCTTTAGCTTCTTTCAGACCCAGGCCAGTCGCGCTACGTACTGCTTTGATGACGGCAACTTTGTTAGCGCCAACAGCTTTCAGAACGACGTCGAACTCAGTTTTTTCTTCAGCAGCTTCAGCCGGGCCTGCAGCAACAGCTACAGCAGCAGCAGCGGAAACGCCGAATTTTTCTTCCATTGCAGAAATCAGTTCTACAACGTCCATTACGGACATAGCGGATACTGCTTCAATGATTTGATCTTTAGTGATAGACATAACAATTGTTCCTGAAAAACAGAATTAGTTTATACGTAAGCAAATGCGTTAGAAAAGTAAGCGCTATTAAGCAGCTTCTTTCTGATCGCGTACAGCAGCCAGAGTGCGAACCAGTTTGCCTGCGGAGGCTTCTTTCATGGTTGCCATCAGGCGTGCGATTGCTTCTTCGTAAGTTGGCAGAGTTGCCAGGCGATCGATCTGGGCCGCCGGGATCAGCTCACCTTCAAAGGCTGCAGCTTTAACCTCGAATTTTGCATTCGCTTTCGCGAACTCTTTGAACAGACGAGCAGCAGCGCCCGGGTGTTCCATAGAGTATGCAATCAAGGTTGGACCAACAAACGTGTCTTTCAGGCACTCAAACTGAGTACCTTCAACGACGCGGCGCAGCAGGGTGTTACGAACAACACGCATGTAAACGCCAGCTTCACGACCTGCTTTACGCAGTTCAGTCATTTTATCTACGGTAACGCCACGGGAATCCGCAACAACCGCAGACAGCGCGCCTTTGGCTACTTCGCTGACTTCAGCAACAATCGCTTGTTTGTCTTGAAGATTTAAAGCCATTAGCTTTGCTCCTGGATATTAGCCGGGTTACCCCCGGAACTCACTTCACTCATTACCAAAACGATAATGAACGTCGACATACGGTGAGCAGAAACAAGCCAAAGACTATCAAAAATATTCTTCAGGTTCTGTCACCGTCTACGCAGGAAATTAAGCCTCTTGCGAAACACCTGCGGTCTTGGACGGAGGCCTGGATAAGGCCAGGCTCCAACCGAAAATTCTGTGTGCCCTGCAAGCAAGGCAACGGGCGTAAGATTCTAGACTAATCTAACGCCCGCGTAAAGCAGCGATTATTAATTCGCCACCGCGTTCAGACCAGACTGGTCGATCGCAACACCTGCGCCCATGGTGGTGGACAGGCTAACTTTCTTAATGAAAACGCCTTTCGCCTGAGAAGGTTTCGCTTTTTTCAGCGCAACCAGCAGGGATTCCAGGTTTTCTCTCAGTTTGTCAGCGTCAAAATCCACTTTACCGATGGTGGTGTGAATGATGCCGTTTTTGTCGTTACGGTAACGAACCTGACCCGCTTTAGCGTTCTTAACCGCTTCAGCAACGTTAGGGGTTACAGTACCAACTTTCGGGTTAGGCATCAGGCCGCGTGGACCCAGAACCTGGCCCAGCTGGCCAACAACGCGCATTGCATCCGGAGAGGCGATAACAACGTCGAAGTTCATTTCGCCTTTTTTGATCTGGTCTGCCAGATCTTCCATACCTACCAGCTCTGCGCCAGCAGCTTTAGCTGCTTCAGCGTTAGGGCCCTGGGCAAATACGGCTACGCGAACTGAACGGCCAGTACCGTGCGGCAGTACAGTTGCACCGCGTACGTTCTGGTCAGATTTACGAGCGTCGATGCCGAGGTTAACAGCAACGTCAACGCTTTCTACGAATTTAGCAGTGGCCAGCTCTTTGAGCAGAGCAACGGCTTCGTTGATGTCATACTGTTTGGTCGCATCAACTTTGTCACGGATCACGCGCATGCGCTTGGTCAGTTTAGCCATTTCTTAATCCTCCACTACCAGGCCCATGGAACGAGCAGTACCTTCGATGGAGCGAGTCATCGCTTCAACGTCAGAACCAGTCATGTCCGCAGCTTTGGTTTCTGCGATTTCACGCACCTGAGCACGGGTCACTTTACCCACTTTGTCTTTGTTCGGCTTACCGGAACCAGACTTGACACCAGCAGCTTTCTTCAGCAGAACTGCAGCCGGTGGGGTTTTAGTAACGAAAGTGAAAGAGCGATCAGCGTAAACGGTGATAACAACCGGAATTGGCAGACCTTTCTCGATGGAATCAGTTTTGGCGTTAAACGCTTTACAGAATTCCATGATGTTAACACCCTGCTGACCCAGAGCTGGACCAACCGGTGGACTTGGGTTCGCCATACCAGCTGCAACCTGCAGCTTGACGTAGGCTTGTACTTTCTTAGCCATCTAAATTTCCTCTGGTGGGTTATAGCGCCTCAACGAGGCTCCCCGTGAATAAATCGTTTTATGTATACAGGACACATAAAAACAAAAGGCGCGAAATTGTATGCCAATCTCGCGCCTTGTGCAACGATTAATCGCTGCTTTTACAACCTGGCTATTAAGCCTTTTCGACCTGGGCGAAGTCCAGTTCGACCGGCGTAGCACGACCGAAGATAGATACAGAAACCTTCAGGCGGCTCTTTTCGTAATCCACTTCTTCAACTACACCGTTAAAGTCGGCAAATGGACCATCGCTAACGCGGACCATCTCACCCGGTTCGAACAGCGTTTTAGGACGCGGCTTGTCACCAACCTGCTGCAGACGGTTCATGATCGCATCAACTTCTTTATCGCTGATTGGAGCCGGACGGTCAGACGTGCCGCCAATGAACCCCATAACGCGCGGAACGCTACGCACCAGGTGCCAGCTCGCATCGTTCATGACCATCTGGACCAGCACGTAGCCCGGGAAGAATTTGCGCTCGCTTTTACGACGCTGGCCGCCACGGATTTCGACCACTTCTTCGGTCGGCACCATGACTTCGCCAAATAACTCTTCCATGTTGTGCAATTTGATATGCTCACGCAGCGAAGTCGCTACGCGGCCTTCAAAACCGGAAAACGCCTGAACGACGTACCAGCGCTTTTTAGGGGCTTCAGACATCTCAGAACCTCAGGCCAGTAATAAAAGAAACCAGACGGACTAAAATGCCATCCAGCCCCCACAGAATCAGTGACATTACAGCCGTAACGGCGGCCACGATTAAGGTGGTATGCAGCGTTTCCTGGCGAGTCGGCCAAATCACTTTACGTACTTCGGTTCTCGCTTCACGGGCGAAAGCAACGGTCGCTTTGCCTTTCGTCGTCAACAGCGCGACACCGCCCGCTGCAGCAATCATAATAACCACTGCCAGGGCACGCAAAGGCAAGGTCACATCACGATAAAGGTAGTTGCCCACAATCGCTAAAATCAGCAGAACTGCAACAGCCAGCCATTTTATCGTTTCCAGGCCGCGCCCGCTTCCGTGAGCTTCGGTATTCGCACTCATAAACCAACCTGTCACAATATCAGACAAATATTTTTGCCCCGCAGGCGCGAGGCAAACCAAACCGAATTGCTCTTTTCAGGCGCTATTCGGTATCAACGCCATCTTCAGAGCCTGTCTCAGCAATGATTATGAGTAAAAAATCACTGATGAGCCAGGTTCTGGTTCGAGAGCGTACAAAAAGGGCATCAAATGATGCCCTTTTCTTGCGCGTTGCGTCAAATGTTATCAGCGATTAAGCGATAACTTTAGCAACAACACCGGCGCCCACGGTACGGCCGCCTTCGCGGATGGCGAAACGCAGACCGTCGTCCATCGCGATTGGGTGGATCAGGGTGACAACCATTTTGATGTTGTCGCCCGGCATGACCATCTCCACGCCTTCCGGCAGCTCGATGGTACCGGTCACGTCAGTTGTACGGAAGTAGAACTGTGGGCGGTAGCCTTTGAAGAACGGCGTATGACGGCCGCCTTCGTCCTTGGACAGGATATAAACTTCAGATTCGAACTGGGTGTGCGGCTTGATGGAGCCTGGCTTAGCCAGTACCTGACCACGTTCGATTTCTTCACGTTTGATACCGCGCAGCAGAACGCCAACGTTCTCACCGGCACGGCCTTCGTCCAGCAGTTTGCGGAACATTTCAACGCCGGTACAGGTGGACTTGGCAGTCTCTTTGATACCAACGATTTCAACTTCTTCGCCAACTTTAACGATACCGCGCTCCACACGACCGGTAACCACGGTACCACGGCCGGAGATGGAGAACACGTCTTCGATTGGCAGCAGGAACGGCTTGTCGATAGCACGCTCTGGTTCCGGGATGTAGGAATCCAGGTAGCCTGCCAGCTCAACAATCTTCGCTTCCCACTCAGCTTCGCCTTCCAGCGCTTTCAGCGCAGAACCACGAACGATTGGGGTATCGTCGCCCGGGAAGTCGTACTGGGACAGAAGTTCACGCACTTCCATCTCAACCAGCTCCAGCAGCTCTTCGTCATCAACCATGTCGCATTTGTTCAGGAACACGATGATGTAAGGAACGCCTACCTGACGACCCAGCAGGATGTGCTCGCGGGTCTGTGGCATCGGGCCATCAGTCGCAGCAACAACCAGGATCGCGCCGTCCATCTGCGCAGCACCGGTGATCATGTTTTTAACATAGTCGGCGTGGCCCGGGCAGTCTACGTGTGCGTAGTGGCGAGTCGGGGTGTCATATTCAACGTGGGAAGTGTTGATGGTGATACCACGAGCTTTCTCTTCCGGCGCGTTATCGATCTGGTCGAATGCACGGGCAGCACCGCCGTAGGTTTTAGCCAGAACGGTAGTGATTGCAGCGGTCAGCGTTGTTTTACCATGGTCAACGTGGCCGATAGTACCGACGTTAACGTGCGGTTTTGTACGTTCAAACTTTTCTTTAGACATCGATTGTCCCTCTAAGACACGGATAAATCGGTGGTATCACCACATCAACCAGGCTTATGCCTGAATTTGCTGAATGCATTAACAGAAGAAAAACAGGAAGGAGAATAGAAGTGGTGCTGATAGGCAGATTCGAACTGCCGACCTCACCCTTACCAAGGGTGCGCTCTACCAACTGAGCTATATCAGCACATCTGGAGCGGGCAGTGGGAATCGAACCCACATCATCAGCTTGGAAGGCTGAGGTAATAGCCATTATACGATGCCCGCATCTTAGAACTCGGCTACCTGCTTAATTCTGTTTTGAATATGAGAGGAGACCTCTCAGTATTCGAGCCGACTCGCCTGGAGCTTGTCGTCTCGGGCTTCGCGAAGCGTCGCCTTAAATGGTGGTGGGTTCGGGATAAACGATGCTTACGCTCGTTGTCTCACCCTGTTCGACCCGAACCTCAGTCGAAGCTACTCACTTTCCCGACCAGTGCTCATATAAATGATTACTGGTTGGTTCAACCATATCGCTATGGTTAAAAATGGTGGTGGGGGAAGGATTCGAACCTTCGAAGTCGATGACGGCAGATTTACAGTCTGCTCCCTTTGGCCGCTCGGGAACCCCACCAGGCACTTGATGGTGCCGACTACCGGAATCGAACTGGTGACCTACTGATTACAAGTCAGTTGCTCTACCTACTGAGCTAAGTCGGCATCAAGTAGCGCGCATTCTAGGAAGACAGGCGCCGCTATGCAACAAAAAAATCGCATAAAATGCACTACCGCTCACATTTTGCGCGACACATCGAATAATTGATGATTAAACCGCCGTTCCTGGCCAGTTTTTATTCGTAGAATCCAATAGTAACCCCCGGTGCCAACACCAGTGATTACCTTGCGCCTTACGCCAAAACCCGGCTTTCTCTTTTATTGCGCCTGAATCGGGTACCTCAGGTTCATTTTTGTTAAACAAAGTACAGAATGTATAGCGGTGAGCGCGAAGCAGCCATTGTCTGGAACGTGACGCCTCCTCGCTTAAGGATTGAGATTATCGTTTTTTCTTATTATTCTCCCCCATCTGGTGTTACCCTCCTGCCCATTGTTGAAAAGTAAAATACGTTGCGCGCCTTTGATTATCTGAGGTTGGTGTCTTTCCTTAGTCCGCGTTTAACGTTCATTTTGTCCTGAATTACAGGCAGAAGCATGCTTATGAGTAATAAAGAGCAAATATTGACGACCCCTTATATGCAGTTCAACCGCAGCCAATGGGCAGCCTTGCGTAATTCAGTGCCGATGACGTTGAGCGAAGGGGAAGTCGCGCGTTTGAAGGGTATTAACGAAGATCTCTCCCTTGAAGAGGTGGCAGAAATTTATCTGCCCCTTTCTCGTCTGCTGAACTTCTATATCAGTTCAAATTTGCGTCGTCAGGCCGTTCTTGAGCAATTTCTCGGCACTAACGGACAGCGCATCCCTTACATTATTAGTATTGCGGGCAGCGTTGCCGTAGGGAAAAGCACAACCGCACGCGTACTGCAGGCGTTGCTGAGCCGCTGGCCCGAACATCGCCGGGTAGAATTAATTACAACCGATGGTTTTCTTCATCCGAATAAAGTGCTCAAAGAGCGTAACCTGATGAAGAAAAAAGGGTTCCCGCAATCCTATGATATGCATCGTCTGGTGAAGTTTGTTTCCGACCTGAAGTCGGGGGCAACTAACATCACCGCGCCTGTCTATTCCCATCTTATATATGATGTGATCCCTGACGGTGACAAAACCGTGACCCAGCCAGATATTTTAATTCTTGAAGGATTAAATGTTTTACAAAGCGGCATGGATTATCCACACGATCCGCATCATGTCTTCGTTTCAGATTTTGTCGACTTTTCTATTTACGTTGACGCCCCGGAAGATTTGCTCCAGGACTGGTATATCACCCGTTTCCTGAAGTTTCGGGAAGGGGCATTTACCGATCCCGATTCTTATTTCCATAACTATGCGAAGCTGTCGGAAGACGAAGCGGTGAATGTCGCCACGCAGCTCTGGAAAGAAATTAACTGGATGAATCTTAAAGAAAATATTCTTCCTACGCGCGAACGTGCCAGCCTGATTATGACGAAAAGCGCAAACCACGCGGTGGAAAGCGTCCGCTTACGCAAATAATAAAAAGGGGGAGATGCTCCCCCTTCCATTCTAATTCACGCCACGAAGCGATATTTCTCCGCCAACCCAGGGTTTGACTACGCCATCCTGCTCTAATAGTAATGCGCCCTGTTCGTTTATTCCTCTGGAAATACCATATATCTCACGATCGCCAATAATCAGTTTAACCTGACGGTTAGCGTAATTATCAAGAACCTTCCAGCGAGAGAGGAATGGCGTAAGGCTTTCATTCTCAAATAAAGTTAATGCCGAGCGTAATTCCTTAATCAAAGCGATCGCCAGCGCATTGCGATCGATTTTAATTCCGGCTTCCTGAAGGTTGATCCACCCCTGGTTAATGACGTCCGCTGCGACATTACGCATAGCGAGGTTAATGCCCGCCCCAATGACTATCTGCGCCGCATCACCCGTTTTCCCCGTCAGTTCAACAAGTATACCCGCCAGCTTACGGTCGTTGAGATAGAGATCGTTAGGCCATTTCACCCTGACGCCATCGGCGCCCAGACCGCGAAGCACTTCGGCCATCACGATACCTATTACCAGACTCAACCCGACCGCTGCGGCAGGCCCTTGTTCCAGCCGCCAGTACATGGAAAGGTAAAGGTTTGCACCGAATGGAGAGAACCATTGCCGGCCGCGTCGGCCACGTCCTGCCTGCTGATATTCCGCAATGCAGGCATCCCCGGGCTGAAGGCTGTTAAGCCGCTCGAGCATATACTGATTCGTGGAGTCGATAACGGGTAATACCGCAACCGTTCCCTGCTTTATTTGCGATTTAATCAGGGACTCGTCAAGAAGCTGTATAGGATCGGGCAAACTATATCCTTTCCCCGGCACGGTAAATACATCGACTCCCCAGTCACGCAGCGTCTGGATATGTTTATTTATAGCCGCGCGACTCATGCCAAGCTTTTCGCCCAGCTGCTCGCCAGAGTGAAATTCCCCGTCTGCCAGAATGGCGATCAGGGTAAGGGGGATTTTGTTATCTTTCATGCAATGGTCTCCACGGCACTGACTTCACCCTTCACGCCCATAAAGCGAACCTCTGGCTCCAGCCACACGTTAAATTTTTCACCAACGCGCTGACGAATATAATGCGCCAGTTTGACGATATCCTGACTGGTGGCGTTCGCTGTATTTATTAACACTAACGCCTGCTGACGATGAACTGCAGCACCGCCGATCTGGTAACCCTTTAGTTCGCACCGATCGATAAGCCATCCTGCGGCCAGTTTTATAGATCCATCAGCCTGAGGATAATGCGGCATGTCAGTGAATTCGGATAATAATCCGGCAGCCTGTTCAGCAGTAATTACGGGATTCTTAAAGAAACTGCCGGCATTACCGTTTACGCGGGGATCCGGAAGCTTTGTCATGCGCATATGGCATACTGCGTCAAAAACTTCCTGCGGTGTGACGGTGGCTGGATCAAAGCGAGTTAAATCGCCGTAAGTCAGCACAGGCTGCCATAGTTTAGGAATACGCAGGCCAACGGCGGTAATCGCATAGTCGTTCTGATAATCATGTTTGAAAATGCTGTCGCGATAGCCAAACTGACATTCTTTATTATCAAGGCGATGCGTTTCGCCGCTACGCATATCAATGCACTCGACGTAAGCGCAAACTTTTTTCAATTCAACGCCATAGGCACCGATATTTTGAATGGGGGAAGATCCGACACAGCCAGGAATCAACGCCAGATTCTCTAGCCCCGGCATGTTTTGTTGTAAAGTGTATTCAACAAGATGATGCCAGTTTTCACCTGCACCAATGTGCAAATGCCACGCGTCATCCTTTTCTGTTACCTCGATTCCGCCAATACGATTAACAATCACCGTTCCGATAAAATCATCAAGAAAGAGAATGTTACTTCCCTCGCCCAGAATCAAAACCGGCTTTTGTAATGATACGGCTTCGTTCCAGGCTTCATTGAGCTGTTGCACGGTCTGCGCAATGACAATACGCGAAGCATTGGCCTGAATACCAAAAGTATTGAAGGGCTTAAGGGAGGTGCTCATGTCGATATCTTTCCTGAGTTTAAACCCGGTTAGTTTACCTTATCTGACTGAGCTTGGCTTGTATGGCGGGTATGCCGTAAACCGCAGACGACAAAAAGCCCCGTGCTTTCGCACGGGGCTTTCTGCTGATTCGGAGCCTGGCAGTTCCCTACTCTCGCATGGGGAGACCCCACACTACCATCGGCGCTACGGCGTTTCACTTCTGAGTTCGGCATGGGGTCAGGTGGGACCACCGCGCTGTTGCCGCCAGGCATATTCTGTACCGCTGACCGTCACCTTAAACACGTGACCACCGGCGTCAATCCTGAACATCGCTGAAAATTAAATCGTCTCTCACCAAAACACCTTCGGTGTTGTAAGGTTAAGCCTCACGGATCATTAGTACTGGTTAGCTCAATGCATCGCTGCACTTACACACCCAGCCTATCAACGTCGTCGTCTTCAACGTTCCTTCAGGACCCTTGAAGGGTCAGGGAGAATTCATCTCGGGGCAAGTTTCGCGCTTAGATGCTTTCAGCGCTTATCTCTTCCGCATTTAGCTACCGGGCAGTGCCATTGGCATGACAACCCGAACACCAGTGATGCGTCCACTCCGGTCCTCTCGTACTAGGAGCAGCCCCCCTCAATTCTCCAGCGCCCACGGCAGATAGGGACCGAACTGTCTCACGACGTTCTAAACCCAGCTCGCGTACCACTTTAAATGGCGAACAGCCATACCCTTGGGACCTACTTCAGCCCCAGGATGTGATGAGCCGACATCGAGGTGCCAAACACCGCCGTCGATATGAACTCTTGGGCGGTATCAGCCTGTTATCCCCGGAGTACCTTTTATCCGTTGAGCGATGGCCCTTCCATGCAGAACCACCGGATCACTAAGACCTGCTTTCGCACCTGCTCGAGCCGTCACTCTCGCAGTCAAGCCAGCTTATGCCTTTGCACTAACCTCACGATGTCCGACCGTGATTAGCTGACCTTCGTGCTCCTCCGTTACGCTTTAGGAGGAGACCGCCCCAGTCAAACTACCCACCAGACACTGTCCGCAACCCGGGTAACGGGTCCACGTTAGAACACCAGCCATTAAAGGGTGGTATTTCAAGGATGGCTCCACGCAGACTGGCGTCCGCGCTTCAAAGCCTCCCACCTATCCTGCACATCAAGGACCAGTGTTCAGTGTCAAGCTGTAGTAAAGGTTCACGGGGTCTTTCCGTCTTGCCGCGGGTACACTGCATCTTCACAGCGATTTCAATTTCACTGAGTCTCGGGTGGAGACAGCCTGGCCATCATTACGCCATTCGTGCAGGTCGGAACTTACCCGACAAGGAATTTCGCTACCTTAGGACCGTTATAGTTACGGCCGCCGTTTACCGGGGCTTCGATCAGGAGCTTCAGCTTGCGCTTAACCCCATCAATTAACCTTCCGGCACCGGGCAGGCGTCACACCGTATACGTCCACTTTCGTGTTTGCACAGTGCTGTGTTTTTAATAAACAGTTGCAGCCAGCTGGTATCTTCGACTGGCTTCAGCTCCACGGGTAAACCGCTTCACCTACGCGCCAGCGTGCCTTCTCCCGAAGTTACGGCACCATTTTGCCTAGTTCCTTCACCCGAGTTCTCTCAAGCGCCTTGGTATTCTCTACCTGACCACCTGTGTCGGTTTGGGGTACGATTCTGTGTCACCTGGAGCTTAGAGGCTTTTCCTGGAAGTGTGGCATTTGTCACTTCAGCACCGTGGTGCCTCGTCATCACGCCTCAGTGTTAAAGAAGACCGGATTTGCCTGGTCCTCACACCTTCACGCTTAAACCGGGACAACCGTCGCCCGGCCAACATAGCCTTCTCCGTCCCCCCTTCGCAGTGACACCGAGTACAGGAATATTAACCTGTTTCCCATCGACTACGCCTTTCGGCCTCGCCTTAGGGGTCGACTCACCCTGCCCCGATTAACGTTGGACAGGAACCCTTGGTCTTCCGGCGAGCGGGCTTTTCACCCGCTTTATCGTTACTTATGTCAGCATTCGCACTTCTGATACCTCCAGCAGCCCTCACAGGCCACCTTCAACGGCTTACAGAACGCTCCCCTACCCAACAACGCCTGAGCGTCGCTGCCGCAGCTTCGGTGCATGGTTTAGCCCCGTTACATCTTCCGCGCAGGCCGACTCGACCAGTGAGCTATTACGCTTTCTTTAAATGATGGCTGCTTCTAAGCCAACATCCTGGCTGTCTGTGCCTTCCCACATCGTTTCCCACTTAACCATGACTTTGGGACCTTAGCTGGCGGTCTGGGTTGTTTCCCTCTTCACGACGGACGTTAGCACCCGCCGTGTGTCTCCCGTGATAACATTCTCCGGTATTCGCAGTTTGCATCGGGTTGGTAAGCCGGGATGGCCCCCTAGCCGAAACAGTGCTCTACCCCCGGAGATGAATTCACGAGGCGCTACCTAAATAGCTTTCGGGGAGAACCAGCTATCTCCCGGTTTGATTGGCCTTTCACCCCCAGCCACAGGTCATCCGCTAATTTTTCAACATTAGTCGGTTCGGTCCTCCAGTTAGTGTTACCCAACCTTCAACCTGCCCATGGCTAGATCACCGGGTTTCGGGTCTATACCCTGCAACTTAACGCCCAGTTAAGACTCGGTTTCCCTGCGGCTCCCCTATACGGTTAACCTTGCTACAGAATATAAGTCGCTGACCCATTATACAAAAGGTACGCAGTCACCCCATAAAAGAGGCTCCCACTGCTTGTACGTACACGGTTTCAGGTTCTGTTTCACTCCCCTCGCCGGGGTTCTTTTCGCCTTTCCCTCACGGTACTGGTTCACTATCGGTCAGTCAGGAGTATTTAGCCTTGGAGGATGGTCCCCCCATATTCAGACAGGATACCACGTGTCCCGCCCTACTCGTCGAACTCACAGCAAGTGTGTCTTTGTGTACGGGAGTATCACCCTGTACCCTGCGCCTTTCCAGACGCTTCCACTGACACACAG
The DNA here is from genome assembly GCF_051307055.1 of Dryocola sharpae. Lineage (GTDB taxonomy): Bacteria > Pseudomonadota > Gammaproteobacteria > Enterobacterales > Enterobacteriaceae > Dryocola. The sequence goes on from NZ_CP149994.1 coordinate 4,168,194, forward strand.
ACTGATGCTGGTTCTGGGCTGTTCCCCGTTCGCTCGCCGCTACTGGGGGAATCTCGGTTGATTTCTTTTCCTCGGGGTACTTAGATGTTTCAGTTCCCCCGGTTCGCTTCGTTAAGCTATGTATTCACTTAACGATAGTGCAACGGATTGCACTGGGTTTCCCCATTCGGAAATCGCCGGGTATAACGGTTCATATCACCTTACCGGCGCTTATCGCAGATTAGCACGTCCTTCATCGCCTCTGACTGCCAGGGCATCCACCGTGTACGCTTGGTCGCTTAACCTCACAACCCGAAGGTGTCTCGTGAGACACGCCCGTCTGTTGTGAAAAGTTGAGAGACGCGGACACACCGCTTATCTGTTCCTGTTACGGGGAACAGACACAGTGTGTCCTTTCAATTTTCAGCTTGTTCCGGATTTTTAAAGAGCAAATATCTCAAACGTGATTCCTGAGAATCAGTTTTGAGATATGACCGAGCATTAAATGATGGTGGAGCTAAGCGGGATCGAACCGCTGACCTCCTGCGTGCAAGGCAGGCGCTCTCCCAGCTGAGCTATAGCCCCATCGATTTCGTAAAACCTTATTGATTCACCATCAGTTCGTTGCCAGACAAGGCGCAGCGCCATGAAGCATACTTAAGTATGTGAGTGGCGCTGTAACGCAGGATAGCGACGAATCTGGTAGGCCTGAGTGGACTTGAACCACCGACCTCACCCTTATCAGGGGTGCGCTCTAACCACCTGAGCTACAAGCCTATAAGGTTTTACTGCTCGTTTTCTATCAGACAATCTGTGTGGACACTGCGCGGAACGTATCTTTCAGGTAAGGAGGTGATCCAACCGCAGGTTCCCCTACGGTTACCTTGTTACGACTTCACCCCAGTCATGAATCACAAAGTGGTAAGCGCCCTCCCGGAGGTTAAGCTACCTACTTCTTTTGCAACCCACTCCCATGGTGTGACGGGCGGTGTGTACAAGGCCCGGGAACGTATTCACCGTGGCATTCTGATCCACGATTACTAGCGATTCCGACTTCACGGAGTCGAGTTGCAGACTCCGATCCGGACTACGACGCACTTTATGAGGTCCGCTTGCTCTCGCGAGGTCGCTTCTCTTTGTATGCGCCATTGTAGCACGTGTGTAGCCCTACTCGTAAGGGCCATGATGACTTGACGTCATCCCCACCTTCCTCCAGTTTATCACTGGCAGTCTCCTTTGAGTTCCCGACATTACTCGCTGGCAACAAAGGATAAGGGTTGCGCTCGTTGCGGGACTTAACCCAACATTTCACAACACGAGCTGACGACAGCCATGCAGCACCTGTCTCAGAGTTCCCGAAGGCACCAAAGCATCTCTGCTAAGTTCTCTGGATGTCAAGAGTAGGTAAGGTTCTTCGCGTTGCATCGAATTAAACCACATGCTCCACCGCTTGTGCGGGCCCCCGTCAATTCATTTGAGTTTTAACCTTGCGGCCGTACTCCCCAGGCGGTCGACTTAACGCGTTAGCTCCGGAAGCCACGCCTCAAGGGCACAACCTCCAAGTCGACATCGTTTACGGCGTGGACTACCAGGGTATCTAATCCTGTTTGCTCCCCACGCTTTCGCACCTGAGCGTCAGTCTTTGTCCAGGGGGCCGCCTTCGCCACCGGTATTCCTCCAGATCTCTACGCATTTCACCGCTACACCTGGAATTCTACCCCCCTCTACAAGACTCTAGCCTGCCAGTTTCGGATGCAGTTCCCGGGTTGAGCCCGGGGATTTCACATCCGACTTGACAGACCGCCTGCGTGCGCTTTACGCCCAGTAATTCCGATTAACGCTTGCACCCTCCGTATTACCGCGGCTGCTGGCACGGAGTTAGCCGGTGCTTCTTCTGCGGGTAACGTCAATCGGCGCGGTTATTAACCGCACCGCCTTCCTCCCCGCTGAAAGTACTTTACAACCCGAAGGCCTTCTTCATACACGCGGCATGGCTGCATCAGGCTTGCGCCCATTGTGCAATATTCCCCACTGCTGCCTCCCGTAGGAGTCTGGACCGTGTCTCAGTTCCAGTGTGGCTGGTCATCCTCTCAGACCAGCTAGGGATCGTCGCTTTGGTGAGCCGTTACCTCACCAACTGGCTAATCCCATCTGGGCACATCTGATGGCAAGAGGCCCGAAGGTCCCCCTCTTTGGTCTTGCGACGTTATGCGGTATTAGCCACCGTTTCCAGTGGTTATCCCCCGCCATCAGGCAGTTTCCCAGACATTACTCACCCGTCCGCCGCTCGCCGGCAAAGTAGCAAGCTACTTTCCGCTGCCGCCCGACTTGCATGTGTTAGGCCTGCCGCCAGCGTTCAATCTGAGCCATGATCAAACTCTTCAATTAAAAGCTTGATGTGCTTCAACCAGTGAAGCGGTGCTCAAAGATTACATTCACATAATTCATAATGAATTACTGTCTGGTCACTTTAAGGCTTGATATTTTTTTGCATCCGGAGATGCTGAGATATCAATCCTGCGAGTGCCCACACAGATTGTCTGATAAATTGTTAAAGAGCGGTGCCACAATCTTCGGTGGCGCGGGCTGTGCATATTACGCTTCCCCGCTACGTAGTCAAGCATTTATTTCTTGCTTCACTCCGACTGACGGGCCGGTTTGTAAGCCGTTGTGCCGTGTCAGTGGAGGCGCAGTATAGGGATTTTTCGGAGGCTGACAAGCGTTTATTGCAAATAAATTACCAACCGCGCTATTTTTCAACAAAGCGTCTATTTTGGAGGCTATCTGGCGGATAATTGCGCTATTTCCTGGGCAAAACGCGCTACCTGCTGCCAGTCGGTATAGACGACTTCTTTACGGGTATCGGTTTCGCCGCCGGTCATTTTCATAATTAAACGAATCATTGCGCGATCCAGCCAGCCATAACGCGGATAACGCAGCGCCCCGGCGAAGACCGCGCAGCGATCCGGCGTCCACGGCGACTTCAGCAGAAACTTGCGTGTATAGGAGTTTGTCTGCGGCGAACGCTTTTCCGCTTTGCGGGCGACCAGGTTTACGGAAAAGAATGCGCTGGGAATGGAACTCAATGCCTGCTGATGCTTTTTCACAAACGCGTCAACCGATGCATGGAAGTGGCCATAACGTATAGAGGCGCCAATAACCACGCGGTCGTAACTGCTCCATCCTATATCGCCGTTACGATGCAGGTTAACCACATCGCTTTCCACGCCCAGCTCTTTTAACTCGGATGCTATATAAGAAGCTATTTCGCGGGTCTGACCATCGCGGGTCGAAAACAGAATCAAAGTCTTCACTACGGGCTCCGGTTACTCTCGCCAGAAGGTTGGCGTGAAAAGGACTAATAAGGTAAATACTTCAAGGCGGCCAAAAAGCATGTTGCTGATAAGGATCCACTTCGCCACCGGATTCATGCTGGCAAAGTTATCCGCTACCACGCCCAGCCCCGGCCCCAGGTTATTAAGCGTAGCCGCCACCGAAGCAAAAGCGGAGAAGTCATCTACGCCCGTCGCGATAATCGCCAGCATGCTCAAAATGAACACCAGCGCATACGCGGAGAAGAATCCCCACACCGCTTCCAGAATGCGTTCCGGCAGCGCACGGTTGCCCAGCTTAATGCTGTATACCGCATTCGGGTGAACCAGACGCTTCAGCTCACGGTTCCCCTGTTTAAACAGCAGGAGGATACGGATGACTTTCAGACCGCCGCCGGTAGAGCCAGCGCAACCGCCAATAAACGCCGAACAGAGCAATAATACCGGCAAAAACAGGGGCCATCGGGCGATACTGTCGGTGGTGAACCCGGCAGTTGTCGCCATGGACACAACCTGGAAGAACGCCTGGTTTAGCGTTTGCAGCGCCGACTGGTAAGTGTTGTGCATCCACAGCACCAGAGTACAGACGATTACCAACGTCAGCTGCACGCCAATGAACATACGGAATTCCGGGTCACGCCAGTACACTTTTAAATTACGCCCGCTGAGTAAAGAGAAATGCAGGCCGTAGTTACAGCCTGAAATCAGCAGGAAAATAGCCATGATGCTGTTAATCGTAGGGTTGTTGAAATACCCCACGCTGGCGTCGTGGGTTGAGAACCCACCGATGGAGATAGTGGCAAAGCTGTGTCCTATCGCGTCGAACGCCGGCATGCCGGCAAACCACAGCGCCGCCGCACAGGCGATGGTAAGCAATACATAGATAAGCCAAAGCGTTTTCGCGGTGTCCGCTATGCGCGGCCGCATTTTGTTATCTTTTAGCGGCCCCGGCATTTCGGCCCGGTATAGCTGCATCCCCCCTACGCCCAGGATAGGCAGAATCGCCACGGCCAGGACGATGATCCCCATCCCGCCGAACCATTGCAGCATTTGCCGGTAGAACAAGATGGCATGAGGAAGCGTATCCAGCCCTATAAGCGTAGTCGCGCCGGTGGTAGTCAAACCTGAGAAGGATTCAAAAAAAGCGTCGGTAACGGTCAGGTTAGGACGTTCAGAGAAGATAAACGGCAACGCCCCCACGCTTCCCAATACTGTCCAGAACAGCACGACTATCAGAAAACCTTCGCGCGGCTTGAGCTCGCTTTTTTTATGACGGTTTGGCCACCAGAGTAACGACCCAATCACCAACGCGACAAAAAAAGTCTGTGTGAAGGCGCGGCCAGCACCATCGCGGTAAATTAAGGCAACCAGCCCGGGAATGATCATGGTCCCGGAGAACAGGATAACCAGCAGACCAACGATTCGGGTTATGGCACGAAAATGCATTTCAGCCGCTTCCTTAAATATCAAAAATTGCGAGGAGGGAATTATTCGTCAATCGGCAATAAATGCAATGAACCCCGGCTAAAATCCGCCAGCCGAAGCGAAAATTCAGCCAGCCGCGTCTGTGGCAGGGCCACTTTGAGCAACACCGATGCCTGAAATTCACTTTGCACGATCAGCCCGTCAAACTGTTTGAGTAGCGCTTCAATACCCGCAAGCTGAGCGTAATCACACCGCAAAGTATATTCGGTTAATGGCACTTTAAGCACTGCAGGCAGCTGGTTTAGCGCAAGCTGAACGCCGCCGCCGTAAGCTTTAACCAGACCGCCCGTGCCCAGCTTAATTCCGCCGTAGTAGCGCACCACTACGGCGGTAATTTCACCGATGCCGCTCCCCATAAGCTGCGCGAGCATTGGCTTGCCGGCCGTCCCGGCTGGCTCTCCGTCATCAGAAAAGCCAAGCTGTTGCGAATCATTGGGCGCACCTGCTACCCACGCCCAGCAATGGTGCCGGGCATCAGGATGTTGCGCACGCGCCTGCTCTACAAAAGCTTTTGCCGCCGCTATCCCATCAGTATGGGCTACCTGGGTAATAAAGCGGCTTTTCTTGATTTCCTCGCTGACGGTAAGCGTTTCAGCAGGAATGAGCCAGCTATCCATTACGCCAGTTTCAGATCGCGCGTCATATTTTCAATAGTGCTTTCGTGAATAACGACGTTGTCTTCGATGCGTATTCCACCGAACGGCTTCATCGCTTCGATGCGCTGCCAGTCAAAATGCTTGCCGTACTGCCCTTCACGCCATGGTGCAAGCAGGGATTCAATAAAGTAGATGCCTGGTTCAATGGTCAGCACCATGCGCGGCTCAAGCACTCGCGTGCAGCGCAGGTAAGGATACTGCGACGGCGCGGCGAGATGCGTGCCGGTATCATCCTGCATAAAGCCACCGACATCATGCACCTGCAGACCCAGCGGGTGGCCAATACCGTGCGGCATAAACGGACCGGTAATACCGGTTTCCACCATCGCCTCTTCGCTGATGTCGTTGATCAGCTGATGGCGACGCAGTAGCTTAGCAATACGCAGATGGAACTGGACGTGGTACTCGGTGTAGCGCACGCCCGCTTTCATGGTACCGATCAATGCCAGCTGCTCGGCGTTAACGTCTTTGATTAGCTGCGCATAATCGCTGTCGCCGTTGGCCGCCCAGGTTCGGGTCAGGTCTGCTGCGTAGCCGTTGTACTCAGCGCCTGCATCCAGCAGGAAGCTGCGCATTTCGGACGGAGCCTGGTGATCCAGTCGGGTGTAGTGCAATACGGCGGCATGCTCGTTCAGCGCAACAATATTGCTGTACGGCACGTCGATATCACGGTGGCCGGTTGCGGTCAGATACGCCTGATTAATGTCGAACTCGCTCATCCCGGACAGGAAAGCTTCGTGAGCGGCCTGATGGCCGACAACGGCGGTTTTCTGCGCCTGACGCATGCACGCCAGCTCATAATCCGTTTTATAAGCGCGATGATAATGCAGGTAGTCCATCACCCCTTTCGGGTTGATGTTCGCCGCCTGGAGCTCAAGCTGTAAAGCGCGCTCGGGCACCGGGCCGATATAGCCGATGTTGCCCCTTGCGGCAGGCAGCTGACTACCTATGCCGTCTGCTTTCGGCAGCGCAATCACTTCAATTTCGTCGGTCCAGAAGGATGCGGGCAGCGGCTCAACGTTATGCCAGTAATCCACCGGCAGGTAGAACCACAGCTTTGGTTTATTAACGCCATCTACCAGCAGCCAGCAGTTCGGAACCTGTGTTACCGGCACCCAGGCTTTAAACTGCGGGTTAACTTTGAACGGATAAGCATGATCGTCCAGGAAGACATTAAGCAGCTCCCCGGAGTGAATCAGCAGTGCATCGAGATTAAAACGCGCCAGAACGTTGCGGGTGCGCTCCTGCAAGGTTGCCACATGATCTTTATAAAGCGAGGCCAGTGAATCCATAGTTTACCCTTCTGTTTTTATGCCTGTTCGGCACGCATCTTAGCACACGGCCAACATGCCCGACTTATTTCTGGCGGCTGTGATCGTCTTTGCAAATATTTAATGACCTGTTTGCATTTCATTAACATCAATTCCACACTCCCTTCCATCTGGTACGACCAGATCCCATTGCTGGATTCAGGAGACTGACATGCTCTACCAAGGCGAAACCCTACATCTCGACTGGCTGGAAGATGGCATCGCCGAACTGGTGTTCGATGCGCCCGGTTCGGTCAACAAACTCGACACGGCGACCGTTGCCAGCCTCGGTCACGCGCTCGACGTGCTGGAAAAGCAGCCCGGCCTGAAAGGGCTGCTGCTCAGCTCAAACAAAGCGGCGTTTATCGTCGGGGCTGATATTACCGAATTCCTGTCATTGTTCCTCGTCCCTGCGGAGCAGCTGACTAACTGGTTACAGTTCGCCAACAGCGTCTTTAACCGCCTGGAGGATTTACCCGTTCCAACCATCGCCGCCGTAAATGGCTATGCGCTGGGCGGCGGATGCGAATGCGTGCTGGCAACCGATTATCGCCTGGCTTCGCCGGAGGCCCGCATTGGCCTGCCGGAAACCAAACTGGGCATCATGCCGGGCTTCGGCGGTTCTGTACGTCTGCCGCGCCTGCTCGGTGCGGATAGCGCGCTGGAAATTATTACCGCCGGTAAAGATGTGAGCGCAGCAGAGGCGCAAAAAATCGGCCTGGTCGACGGCGTGGTAAAAACCGAAAAGCTGCGTGAAGGCGCGCTGGCGGTGCTGCGTCAGGCCATCAGGGGCGATCTGGACTGGAAAGCGAAGCGTGCGCCAAAACTTGCGCCGCTGCGCTTAAGCAAAATCGAAGCGACCATGAGCTTTACCATCGCCAAAGGCATGGTGATGCAGATCGCGGGCAAACACTACCCTGCTCCGATGACGGCGGTAAAAACCATCGAGGCCGCGGCAGGGCTTGGTCGTGACGAAGCATTACAGCTTGAAACCCAAAGTTTTGTGCCGCTGGCGCGATCCAATGAGGCCCGGGCGCTGGTCGGGATTTTCCTGAACGACCAGTATGTTAAAGCCCAGGCGAAAAAACTGACCAAAAATACCGAAACCCCGCGCCAGGCTGCCGTGCTCGGCGCCGGGATCATGGGCGGCGGCATTGCTTACCAGTCCGCCTGGAAAGGCGTACCGGTATTAATGAAGGATATAAACGAGAAGTCGCTGGCGTTAGGCATTTCTGAGGCCAGCAAACTGCTCAACAAGCAGCTTGAGCGCGGCAAAATCGACGGCATGAAGCTGGCCGGCGTGATTGCCACTATCCATCCAACCCTTGATTACGCCGGCTTCGAACGCGTTGACGTTGTCGTTGAGGCCGTTGTCGAAAACCCGAAAGTGAAAAAAGCCGTGCTGGCGGAAGTGGAAGATAAAGTACGTGAGGACGCGGTGCTGGCGTCAAACACCTCGACCATTCCAATCAGCGAACTGGCAAACAGCCTGAAGCGTCCGGAAAACTTCTGCGGCATGCACTTCTTCAACCCGGTGCACCGCATGCCGCTGGTGGAAGTGATTCGCGGCGAGAAAACTTCTGAGCAGACCATCGCAAAAGTTGTCGCATGGGCAAGCAAGATGGGCAAAACGCCGATCGTGGTAAACGACTGCCCTGGATTCTTCGTAAACCGCGTTCTGTTCCCGTACTTCGCGGGCTTCAGCCAGCTAATGCGCGACGGCGCGGATTTCCGCCAGATCGATAAAGTGATGGAGAAACAGTTTGGCTGGCCGATGGGCCCGGCATATCTGCTGGACGTGGTGGGCATTGATACCGCGCACCACGCTCAGGCGGTGATGGCGGCCGGTTTCCCGCAGCGCATGCGGAAGGATTATCGCGATGCCGTAGACGCGATGTTCGACGCGGGCCGCTATGGTCAGAAAACTCAGCAGGGCTTCTATCGCTATAAAGAAGACAGCAAGGGCAAGCCGCGCAAAGAGCAGGATGAATCTACCGACACGCTGCTGGCCGATGTCAGCAAAGCACGCCAGAACTTCAGCGACGAAGAGATTATCGCCCGCATGATGATCCCGATGGTCAACGAAGTGGTGCGCTGCCTGGAAGAAGGCGTTATTGCCAGCCCAGCAGAAGCGGATATGGCTCTGGTTTACGGCCTGGGGTTCCCACCGTTCCACGGCGGCGCTTTCCGCTGGTTAGACACCATTGGCAGCGCGAAATATCTCGATATGGCTCAGCGGTACGAGCATCTCGGCCCGCTCTATCAGGTGCCGGATGGCCTGCGTGCAAAAGCGTCCCGTAACGAACCTTACTATCCACCGGTTGAGCCTGCGCGCCCGGCCGGCGATCTGAAAAGCGCCTGAGGAGTGATTATGGAAAAGGTTGTAATTGTCGATGCCATCCGCACCCCGATGGGCCGCTCTAAAGGCGGCGCGTTTCGCAACGTGCGTGCGGAGGATCTTTCTGCTCACCTGATGCGCAGCATTCTGTCCCGTAATCCAGCGCTGGAAGCAGCCGCGCTGGACGATATCTACTGGGGCTGCGTACAGCAAACGCTGGAGCAGGGCTTTAATATTGCCCGTAATGCCTCGTTGCTGGCTGAAATCCCGCACTCTGTACCTGCAGTTACGGTGAACCGTTTATGCGGTTCTTCCATGCAGGCATTGCACGACGCGGCCCGCATGATCCAAACCGGCGATGCGCATGCCTGCCTGATCGGCGGCGTGGAACATATGGGTCACGTGCCAATGAGCCACGGCGTCGACTTCCATCCCGGCCTGAGCCGCAACGTAGCCAAAGCTGCCGGTATGATGGGTCTGACCGCCGAAATGCTGGCGCGCATGCACGGCATCAGCCGTGAAATGCAGGATCGGTTTGCCGCGCGTTCGCATCAGCGCGCGTGGGCTGCAACCGAAGCCGGGCATTTCAAAAACGAAATCGTCGCCACCAGCGGCCACGATGCCGACGGCGTGCTTAAGCGCTTTGATTACGACGAGGTCATCCGTCCGGAAACCACCGTCGAAGGTCTCGCTTCGCTGAAACCGGCGTTCGATCCGGTTAACGGAACGGTCACCGCAGGCACCTCTTCGGCGCTCTCTGACGGGGCCGCAGCCATGTTGCTGATGAGCGAATCACGCGCTAAAGAGCTGGGCCTGACAATCCGTGCCCGCATTCGCTCAATGGCGGTGGTTGGCTGCGATCCGTCGATTATGGGTTACGGCCCGGTTCCGGCTTCGAAAATGGCGCTGAAGAAAGCGGGCCTGACGCCTGCCGATATCGACCTGTTTGAAATGAACGAAGCTTTTGCCGCGCAGATCCTGCCGTGCATTAAGGATCTGGGGCTGATGGAGCAGATCGACGAGAAGATTAACCTGAACGGCGGGGCCATCGCGCTGGGCCACCCGCTAGGCTGCTCCGGCGCTCGCATCAGCACCACGCTGCTCAACCTGATGGAACGCCGCGATGCGCAGTTCGGCCTCGCCACTATGTGCATCGGACTGGGTCAGGGGATCGCCACCGTTATAGAACGCGTTTAACGGCAGGAAGGTTCACAGATTTGTAGGGTGGATAAGCGTAAGCGCCCTCCACCTTCTACAGGTTCCGGCGGGTAGCATGTCGCTTACCCGCCCTACGAAACTTCAGGCAGAAGAAAAGCTATTTCGCAGAGTTTAGTTGCCGTTTTTCCCGCCTGTCAGGGGCGGGCTTTTTATTTCCTGTCCCGCAGAAAGGCAAAACCACCGACGATGCGGTGGCTTATGTTCAGGGTTTCGCCATCAAATAAACGCGAAAGCATCGCCAAACATACGATCGACGTTTGCGCCACGTTCATTGCAGAACAGGTCGCGTGCGATCTTCGCCATTTCAAAGCGCCCGGCGATGTAAATATCATGCCCGGCGAGCGAACCGTAATCCTGCAACACCGCGGTTAACACGGTGCCGTTGCGCCCGCGCCAGCCTTCTTCCGGCTGTTCGACTACCGCTTCCACCCGCAGATTCTCATGCTTCACCGAAAGCGCTTCCAGCTCGGGCAAATCGTAGAGATGCTTCTCTTCGCGGCCGCCCCAGTAAATAGCAATTTCACGCTGCGGATTACGTGCCAGCGCCGTCAACAGAATCGAGCGCGCGTACGAGAACCCCGTGCCGCCCGCAATCAGAATCAGCGGACGATCTTCATCTTCGCGCAGCCAAGCGTCGCCGTGCGGAATATCCACAACGATTTCTTTTTCCTTCAGAATACGGTCCATTACGGCCATCGCGTACAGATTGAGTTCTGAGGCACCGATGTGCAGCTCAATAAACTCATGCTCGCTCGGCGTGGATGCCATGGAGAACGGGCGCTTATCACGCTCATCCATCACCACCATCAGATACTGTCCGGCCTGAAAAGAGAAATCTGTTTCCGGCAGCAATCGAACGCGATATACCGTATCCGTTATCGCTTCTACCGAGGTCACTTTACAGCTTAAGGTTGTCATGCGTCCCCTCTGTCGGGTCAATAATGCTAAACGGTAAAAATCGCCCCTCAGGCCTCTTTACCCTTATCGAAAATAGCCAGCTCATCCCAGATTGCGTCTATACGCGCGCAGACTTCCGCATCTTTTTTGATAGGACGCCCCCACTCGCGCTGGGTTTCGCCTGGCCATTTATTGGTGGCATCCAGTCCCATTTTTGAACCAAGGCCGGAAACCGGCGAGGCAAAATCCAGGTAATCGATCGGCGTGTTCTCTACCAGTACGGTATCACGCGCCGGATCCATACGCGTAGTGATGGCCCAGATAACATCGTTCCAGTCACGCGCGTTGACGTCGTCATCGCACACGATGACAAACTTGGTATACATAAACTGCCGCAGGAATGACCAGACGCCCATCATCACGCGTTTGGCGTGTCCGGCGTACTGCTTCTTAATGGTCACGACCGCAAGGCGATACGAACACCCTTCCGGCGGCAGATAAAAATCGACGATTTCCGGGAACTGCTTTTGCAGAATCGGCACGAAGACTTCATTTAGGGCCACACCCAGCACCGCTGGCTCATCCGGTGGACGGCCGGTATAGGTGCTGTGATAAATCGCATCTTCACGCTGGGTAATATGGGTCACGGTAAAGACCGGGAAATCATCTACTTCATTGTAGTATCCCGTATGGTCGCCATAGGGCCCTTCCGGCGCCATTTCACCCGGTTCGATATAACCTTCCAGCACGATTTCCGCGCTGGCAGGCACTTCGAGATCGTTAGAAATACATTTCACGACCTCCGTTTTGGTCCCGCGCAGCAGACCGGCGAAAGCATACTCGGAAAGCGTATCCGGCACGGGAGTAACGGCGCCGAGAATGGTTGCCGGGTCGGCACCCAGCGCCACAGAAACCGGGAAGCGTTCGCCCGGATGCGCAGCGCACCACTCCTGGAAATCCAGCGCGCCGCCGCGGTGCGACAGCCAGCGCATGATGAGTTTATTCTTGCCGATGAGCTGCTGACGATAGATGCCAAGATTCTGCCGTTCCTTATGCGGGCCGCGGGTGACGGTCAGGCCCCAGGTGATCAGCGGGGCGGCGTCTTCCGGCCAGCACTGCATAATGGGAATACGGTTTAAATCAACCTGCTCGCCTTCCAGGATTTTTTCCTGGCAAGGCGCACCGCGCAGCCTTTTGGTCGGCATATTCAATACCTGTTTAAACTGCGGGAGTTTATCGAACAGGTCGCGGAACCCTTTTGGCGGCTCAGGTTCTTTCAGAAAGGCCAGTAACTTACCCACTTCACGCAGGGCGGACACATCTTCCTGCCCCATTCCCATCGCAACTCGCTTCGGCGTGCCAAACAGGTTGCACAGCACCGGCATGCTGTAACCCTTTGGGTTTTCGAACAGCAGCGCCGGGCCATTAGCCCGCAGGGTACGATCGGCAATTTCAGTCATTTCCAGATGCGGATCGACAGGCAAAGCGATACGTTTTAGCTCGCCGCGCTGCTCAAGCAGCGTCATAAAGTCGCGTAGGTCGTGGTATTTCATGCAATTAATCCAGGCCCGGAGAATAGCGGTCATTATACGGACTTCATCCACACCATGCTGTATTTTTGTTAAAAACTGGTAATAGCTCTGCCGGTTATCGGATGACGATTGGTTATACTTGTGCTGGCTATCTCTGGGTTCGACCTTTTGTTATTCTTGCGCGCTCAATGAGGTGAGATGAGAAATTATGGAATCCTGGTATCTTCTGTACTGCAAACGAGGTCAGCTGCTGCGGGCGCAAGAACATCTTGAGCGCCAGGCGGTAAACTGTCTCACCCCGATGATCACGCTGGAAAAAATGGTGCGTGGCAAGCGAACTGCAGTCAGTGAACCTCTGTTCCCGAACTATATGTTCGTGAAGTTCGATCCGGAAAGTATCCACACCACCACGGTCAACTCCACCCGCGGCGTAAGTCATTTTGTCCGCTTTGGTTCACAGCCTGCCAACGTGCCGGATGATGTCATCGATCGGCTAGCCAACTACCATCCGGAAAATGTCACCGATCCGGAAACGCCTTATCCAGGCGATAGCGTAGTGATTACCGAAGGAGCGTTCGAAGGGCTGGAAGCGATATTCAGCGAGCCGGACGGAGAGGCGCGCTCGATGCTTTTGCTTAATCTGCTGAATAAACAGGTAAGACAGAGCGTAAAGAATACGGACTTCAGAAAGGTGTAAAGCTAAAGAAGGGCCAGCGATTGCTGGCCTTAGGTTGCTGACAAATTTGCCGCTAGCGCTGCATCTGTTCGTCGTGCAGCCACTGGGCGACACGCTTAGAGAAATACGTCAGCACGCCGTCGGCGCCGGCACGCTTAAAGCACAGCAAAGATTCCATAATGGCCGGTTTTTCTGCCAGCCAGCCGTTCTGAATTGCCGCCATATGCATCGCGTACTCGCCAGAAACCTGGTAGGCAAAAGTCGGTACGCCAAAGGTTTCCTTCACGCGATGAATCACATCCAGATACGGCATACCTGGTTTCACCATCACCATATCCGCCCCTTCCTGAAGATCCTGCGCGACTTCCTGTAGTGCTTCATCACCGTTAGCAGGATCCATCTGATAGGTTTTTTTGTTGCCGCCTTTCAGATTGCCGGATGAGCCGATCGCGTCGCGGAACGGGCCGTAATAGCAGGAGGCGTATTTCGCCGCGTAAGACATAATCTGCGTATTCACCAGACCATCGGCTTCGAGCTGGTCGCGGATAGCGCCGATGCGGCCGTCCATCATATCACTTGGCGCGATGATTTCTGCCCCTGCTTCCGCATGGGAAAGCGCCTGACGCACCAGAATCTCACGGGTGACGTCATTGATAACGTAGCCTTCCTCGTCAATGACGCCGTCCTGACCGTGGGTGGTGTACGGATCGAGCGCAACGTCAGTCAGTAAACCTAACTCTGGTACCGCATCTTTCAGGGCACGCACGGTGCGCTGTACCAGCCCGTTCGGGTTATAAGCCTCTTCGGCATGGAGCGATTTGCCCGCGCTTTCAATCACCGGGAATAAAGAGAGAACGGGAACGCCCAGTTTTGCAACGGCCTCGGCTTCTTTCAGCAACAGGTCGATAGTCATGCGATAAACACCCGGCATCGACGCCACCTCTTCCTGGCGATTCTGACCTTCCATAACAAACACTGGATAAATCAGGTCGTTAACCGTTAGCTGGTTTTCTGCCACCAGGCGGCGACTGAAATCGTGGCGACGGACACGGCGCATACGACGGCCGGGAAAGGTTCCGGGAAATGCATAGCTCATTTATTTTCTCCTGATTTAGGCCAGCCGGAATAAACGGCGGGCATTGTCATCCGTTGCTTGCGCAAGCCAGGCGGGATCTTCTCCGCGCCAGTGGGCCACCTGATTGAGGATATGGGGCAAGTAACAGGGTTCGTTCCGCCGGGTCGCAGGTTTGGGTTTAAGATCCCGCGGTAACAAGTAGGGAGCATCGGTTTCCAGCAGCAGCTGCTGGGCAGGAATAAGCGGCAGCAGCTCGCGCAGCGCCAGGCCACGACGTTCGTCGCACACCCAGCCGGTAATACCAATAAACAGCCCGCGGGCAAGGCACTCGCGCGCTTCAGCTTGCGTACCGGTAAAACAGTGCAGTACCACGCCCGGTAGTTTATCCAGCCATGGGTCAAGCAGGGCGATAAAGCGCTCATGGGCTTCGCGACAGTGGAGAAACACCGGCATCACCAAATCGGCTGCCAGCGCCAGTTGAGCGCTAAAAGCGCGCTCCTGCTCGGCGGGCGTTGAAAAGTTGCGGTTGAAATCGAGGCCACATTCACCGATGGCGACCACTTCTGAAGCGCCGGCAAGCTGAATAATGGCTTCTGCGGTTGCCGCTTCCCACTGGCTTGCATCGTGAGGATGCACGCCTGCAGTAGACCAACAACCAGCGTATTTTTGCGCCATCGCGAGGGCTTGCTGGCTCTCGTGGAGGTTGGTTCCGGTAAGCAGCATGCCGCTAACGCCCGCCTGCTGCGCGCGCAACACCACCTCAGCGTGATCTTTGGCGAACTGCGAACTGGTTAAATTGACGCCGATATCAAACATATAACGTTCCAGACGACGACCGCCCTGACGGGCGGCCTGTAATCAAGTCTTACTTTCTGAGTGGTCATCTTCTTCAGCCTCTTCCATATCTCTGCGGCCTTTGCCGACATAGTAGCGGGAGAAGAACACGCCAACTTCAAACAGACAGTACATTGGAATAGCCAGCAGCGTTTGCGAGAAGATGTCCGGCGGCGTTAGCAGCATACCCACCACGAAGGCACCGACGAAGATATAGGGACGCTTCTTTTTTAACGCATCAGGGGTTGTCACCCCCATCCAGCACAGCAGGATGATGGCAACCGGCACCTCAAACGCGACCCCGAACGCCATAAACAACGTCATGACAAAGTCGAGATACTTGCTGATGTCGGTAGACATTACCACGCCCGTCGGCGCGGTTTTTGTCAGAAAACCAAATGCCAGCGGGAAAACGATAAAATAAGCAAAAGCGATACCGATATAGAACAGCAAAGAGCTGGATATCAGCAAAGGCGTAACCAGCTTGCGCTCGTGTTTATACAACGCCGGCGCGATAAACGCCCAGATCTGATAAAGAATGACGGGTGCCGACAGAAAGACCGAAACGTAAATCGTCAGCTTAATCGGCGTAAAGAAAGGCGACGCCACGTCGGTGGCTATCATCGTTGAGCCTGTCGGCATCTGTTTTATCAGCGGTGCCGATACGATCTGGTAAATGTCGTTAGCGAAATAAACCAGCGCCAGAAAAATCACCAGCACAGCGATAATGCTGTTTAACAGTCGCTTGCGCAGCTCAATCAGATGAGTGATGAGCGGTTGGGTATCTTCAACGGCCATGTTTACTTTTTATCACTTGAAGGTTGAGGAGGAGTCGGGGCGGAAACAGGCTCCGGTGCAGGTTTTACCTGAGGCCGGGAGATTGCGGCTGGAGGCTCGGCGGCCTGTATTACTTCCGTTTCCGGAACCTGGTCGGGCGCGCTCGCCTGATGAGCCGCCGCCGCAGGCGTAACGCCTTCGTGGCTGTCCTGCTCGTTTTTCACCAGCGGATTGTGGATGGTGTGCGCCTCATCGCTCTCCTTTTCAGCATCCTGCGTATAGGAACGCTTCATCGATTCCGCAGCCTGACGCAGCTCATCCATGGAGGCTTTCAGCTCCGGCGTCAGGTGATCTATGCTCGCCTTTTCAACCTTTTTCAGGCTGTCCTGCAGCTCCTGAATCTTTAGTTCCTGAGCCAGCTCATTTTGCACCGTCGCGGCCAGCGAACGCAGCGCACGGATCCAGCCAACAACCGTTTTGACGGCCACCGGCAGACGTTGCGGCCCCAGAACAACCAGGCCAATTACAAAGACCAGCAGCAGCTCGCTAAAACCAATATCGAACACGGTTTACACCTGCTCTTTATCGTTGCTCTTTGCGTCTTCTTTTTTCACGTCGCCTGGTTGCTTATCCGCCAGGTTTTTCGCGGTAAAGTCAGCGTCCTGAACAGACCGATCTTTTTCTTTAGGCTCATCATCGTTCATGGCTTTCTTGAAGCCTTTGATAGACGCGCCCAGATCGGAACCGATAGAACCCAGCTTTTTAGTACCAAACAGAAGAACGACGATGACGGCAATAATCACTAATTGCCAGATACTGATACCACCCATGTTATTGCCTCAAATCACTCGATGTATGTATAACGCCCGTTATTATACGGCACGCGCCTGTTAATGACGATGATATTTCAGGCAGAGCGCCGCCAGCCAATCAGCCAGACCACGATGCCTGCGGCCATCAACCAGGCGGGCATAAATTCCCACTCCGGTTTGTTTATCAGCAGTAAAGTCCCGCTTAAAATAAGCGTAGCCCCGATGCCGAACAGATAGCGTGACTGCCCCTGCCGCACATGGTGCTGGTGCAGGTCGCGTTGAATTTTATCAATGCTGTGCTGTAAATACTTGCCCTGGCGCAAACTGTCGTACACCAGTTCCGGAAGCTCCGGCATTTTTTCTACCCAGAACGGCGCTTTTTCTTTAAAAGAGCGAATCAGGGCAGGAATGCCAACCTGATCTTTGATCCAGTTTTCCAGGAAAGGCTTGGCGGTTTTCCATAAATCAAGCTGGGGATAAAGCTGTCTTCCAACGCCCTCGACGTATAAGAGCGTCTTCTGCAGTAAAACCAGCTGCGGCTGCACTTCCATATTAAAGCGACGCGCCGTATTAAAGAGGTTCAACAGCACGTGCCCAAAGGAGATATCCGCCAGCGGTTTTTCAAAAATCGGCTCGCAAACGGTACGAATAGCGAACTCAAACTCTTCGACATTGGTGTCCGGCGGAACCCAGCCTGAATCTACGTGCAGCTCGGCGACTTTACGATAATCCCGGTTAAAGAAGGCGATGAAGTTCTCAGCCAGATAGCGCTTATCCTCTTTATTCAGCGAGCCGACGATGCCGCAGTCGATACCGATATACTGAGGATCTTCCGGATGCTCGTAGCTGACAAATATATTGCCCGGGTGCATATCGGCATGGAAGAAACTGTCGCGGAAGACCTGAGTGAAGAAAACCTGCACCCCGCGTTCGGCCAGAAGCTTCATGTTGGTGCCCTGGCTTTCCAGCGTCGGGATATCCGAGACGGGAACCCCGTATATGCGCTCCATCACCATCATGTCTTCGCTACAGTAATCCGAATAGACCTCCGGGACGTAGAGCATCGGGCTGTTTTCGAAGTTGCGTCGTAGCTGGATGGCGTTCGCCGCTTCACGCAGCAAATTCAGCTCATCGATCAAAGATTTCTCATACTCGCGCACCACCTCCAGCGGACGCAGACGACGCCCATCCGGCAGCAGCCGGGGAAGCCAGCGCGCCAGCCGGTAAATCAGTTTCATGTCGGCTTTGATGACGGGCAAAATATCCGGGCGGATAACTTTAATCACCACTTCGCGGCCGTTTTCTTTCAGACGAGCGGTATGGACCTGCGCGATAGAAGCCGAGGCAAGCGGCTTGACGTCAAAATCGTCGAACCAGGTTTCAATGGGAATACCGCCCATCGCCTGTTCGATTTGTTTTTTGGCCAGTACGCCATCGAAGGGCGCTACGCGATCCTGCAACATCGCCAGCTGATCGGCTATCAGCGGCGGGAAGAGATCGCGACGCGTGGACATCATCTGACCAAACTTGATCCACACCGGCCCCAGTTCCTGCAGCGCGAGGCGTAAGCGTTCACCCAGTTCTCTGTCTTTATGGCGGTTTGGCATCCAGAATAGCGTGCGCCGCCAGATGCGTAGCGGCAGCGTGATCCGAAGCCGGGGAATAAGTTCATCCAGGCCATAACTGAGGAAGGTACGAACGATGAAATAGAGACGACGAATTTCTCCTGGCGTCATTTGCCCTCCAGCTTGTCCAGCCGCGCGCTTAAGGCATCAGCCGCGCGTTCAGCGGCCGCCGTTTCTTCGGCAAACCATGCCACTTCCAGCGGGCCCGGCGCCATACGCCACTCTTCGGTGATCGCTTCGGCGAGGTATTGCTGATTGCGTTCAAACCCTCTCCTGAGAAGCTTGCCGCCGCCGCGAATCATTTTGCTGAGGCCTTCCGCCGCGATATCACCGATATAAGGTGCCAGGAGCTCTGCCGGATCAAACTCGGCCAGATCCATCAGGGCAACCCAGTTTTGTACCACCTGCAGGTCGCCCTGCACTTCAAGTTCGCCGCTGCGGATAAGCGCCGTGAGCTGCTGCCTGTCGCGCAATTTTGGTAGTACAGCCAGACGCGTGATGACGCGGCAGTCCGCTTCGCCCTCCCACTCGCCCAGCACGTCAAGCTGCTGTTCGCTAAAGACCAGCACCAGGGGCGCGGAGAACTCTTTTAGCTCAACGCGCAATACTTTGCCCAGCAGGCGCTGGCGAGCAGCTTTCAGCCCGCGGTCACGCCACAAAAAAGTATTGAGGACGCTTTCGAGTCCGGCAGTCACTAGCGGTGTAAATGGCATCAGCAGCCCCCGGTCAGAATTTGTAGCCGCGGTGCAGGGCAACAATCCCGGCGGTCAGATTATAGTAGGTGGTGTTTTCGAAGCCCGCGTCTTCCATCATCGCTTTCAGGGTCTCCTGATCGGGATGCATACGGATGGATTCCGCCAGGTAACGGTAGCTTTCTGCATCCTGCGCCACCATTTCGCCGATGCGCGGCAGAATATGGAAAGAATAGGCGTCGTAAGCTTTGCTGAGCGGATCGATAACAGGTTTGGAGAATTCCAGCACCAGCAAGCGGCCGCCCGGCTTCAGCACGCGGTACATGGAGCGCAGCGCTTTTTCTTTATCGGTAACGTTACGCAGACCAAAAGAGATAGTGATGCAGTCGAAGGTGTTATCCGGGAAAGGCAGCGCTTCCGCATTCGCCTGGACGTACTTCACATTGCCGATAACGCCGATGTTGCGCAGCTTTTCACGCCCCATTTTCAGCATTGAATCGTTAATATCCGCCAGCACAACTTCACCTGTTTCGCCTACCAGGCGAGAGAACTTAGCCGTCAGATCGCCCGTTCCCCCGGCGAGATCCAGTACTCGCTGCCCACGGCGCACGCCGCTGCAGTCGATGGTAAAACGCTTCCAGATACGGTGAATACCAAACGACATCAGATCGTTCATGACATCATATTTTGCGGCCACGGAGTGGAACACATGAGCCACCATATCGGCTTTCTGTTCTTTCGCTACGGTGCGGAAGCCAAAGTGAGTTGTTTCCTGGGATTCGTCAACCATCTCAATGCCTGCTTATCAAAAAAAGGTTCATGAAGTGTAACAGAATGGGCGCTAAAGCCCTATGATTCATAGCCTGCTGGCAAAACCTAAGCCTGCCGCTCGCCAACGATTCGTCGCTCATCTAAGCCGTTGTGTCGGCACGTTTCTTCGTCGTCTTTATGACCCGTTCTCGCCGCATTATCTTCATCTTCCTGCCGCGCCTGCTCGACTAAATCTGGATTAATCTCACGTTTTACCTCCACGCCCAGCTCACGAAACGCATCGGCCTGTACGAGGATATTGCCGCGCCCGGAGGCGAGTTTTTTCATGGCCTGCCGGTAGTTATCCTGAGCTTTATCCAGGCTCTGTCCGATAGCGGACATGTCATCGACGAAGAGCCTCATTTTGTCATACAGACGACCCGCACGTTCGGCAATTTGCTGTGCATTACGGCTTTGATGCTCATAACGCCACAAATTGGCAATGGTCCGCAGCGCGACCAGCAGCGTGGTTGGGCTGACGAGCATAATATTATTTCTCAGCGCTTCGCTGATGAGTTCAGGCTGGCGGTCAACGGCCAGCAGAAAAGCCGGTTCGATGGGGATAAACATCAGGACATAGTCAAGGGAGCGCAGGCCCGGAAGCTGCTGGTAGTCTTTACGGCTTAGCATGCGGATATGATTGCGAACGGCGGCGATATGTTCATTAAGCGCGCTTTCACGGGATAGCTCATCGTCGCCGTTGTAATGTCGCTCATAGGCCACCAGCGTCATTTTGGCATCGATAACCACGTCCTTGCCCTGCGGCAGGCGGACAATGACATCAGGCTGCATCCGGCTGTTGTTTTCGAGCTGAATGTTTACCTGCGTCTGGTATTCGTGTCCTTCCCTTAAGCCTGATGCCTCCAGCACGCGGGTCAGCACGACTTCACCCCAGTTGCCCTGGGTTTTATTGTCGCCCTTCAGCGCCCTGGTGAGATTGAGGGCTTCCTGCGCCATTTGCGCATTGAGCTGCTGAAGATTACGGATTTCATGCGTGAGGGTATGGCGTTCGCGAGCTTCCTGGCCAAAGCTGTCCTGCACCTGGCGGCGGAAGCCATCCAGCTGCTCTCGCAGCGGCATAAGGAGGCCGTTCAGGCTCTGGCGGTTCTGCTCTTCGACTTTGCGGCCGCTTTGCTCAAAAATACGGTTGGCGAGGTTTTCAAACTGCTCGCTCAGCCGTTGCTCGCTGTTCATCATCTGGCGATGCTTATCTTCGGCGTGCAGGCGAGTCTGTTCCAGCAGCGTGGTTAGCTCGCGGAGATCGGCTTCCTGGGTGCTGTTAATTTCAAGCTGGGTACGCAATTCGCGATTAAGCTGCTCGCACTCTTCCTTCCAGTACTGCTGTTGCAGCAAATCCTGCCTGGCCGCGGTAAGCTCGCCGTAGATTTCTCTTTGCTCTTCATGTAACTGGGACTTTTGCTGCGCCGCACGCAAGCTTGCCAGCAGCCAGCCGGTCAGCACACCGACCAGAACAATCCCCAGCCCGAATAATATTGAGATATCCACTACGCCTCCTGCAGCCCATGCCAAACCCCAGCAAAATAAAATTCTGCTGTATAAATGTCCAGATTAAAAGGGATTTCCTGCGAGGCGTTACGCAAAGCGTAAAAATTAAGCCGGTTTGCACCGGCTTTGGCAGGGCTAGATCAGACGACGAGCCGCTTCCACAACGATTTTCACCGCATGACTTTCAGTCTGCTTCATGGTCTCGGCGTCAGGAATTTCTTGCTGGGTGCGGTTCACAATCACGCCGGCAACCATACCGGCGCGCAGGCCCTGGCTTGCGCACATGGTCAGCAGCGTAGCGGATTCCATTTCATAGTTCATCACGCCCATCTGCTGCCACTCTTCCATGGAACCTTTAAAGCGGCTCACTACGCGGCCTGAGAAGGTGTCGTAGCGTTCCTGGCCCGGATAGAAGGTGTCGGAAGAAGCCGTCACGCCAACGTGCGTGGTCGCGCCGATGGATTTCGCCGCTTCAACCAGCGCGGTGGTGCAGGCAAAGTCCGCAACGGCCGGGAACTCCATTGGCGCAAAGTGCAGACTGGCGCCGTCAAGACGTACCGAAGCCGTGGTGACCAGCACATCGCCGACGCTGATATGCGGCTGGATCGCGCCGGTAGTACCGATACGCAGGAAAGTACGAATGCCCAGCTGCGCCAGCTCTTCTACCGCAATAGACGTTGACGGCCCGCCGATGCCGGTGGAGCAAACGATAACGGCTTTGCCGTCTAGCTCAGCGCGCCAGGTGGTGAATTCACGGTGGGCAGCCAGTTTAACCGGCTTATCCATTAGCACGGCGATCTTTTCAACTCGCTCCGGATCGCCCGGGACGATAGCAAGCGTGGCCCCCTGCAGATCGTTTTTAGTAAGGCCGAGATGAAAAACATCAGACTTGGACATAACAGACTCCTCTGTTGAGTAGGATTGGCTTGTGCCGCAAAGCGGTACTTTACAGAACCCCTGGGCATAATTTCGTGATGAACCTCACTTTGAATAAAGCAAATTACATATATTTCAACTCCATTAGTGATGCCTATCACATAACAGGCGCTTAATGGTCAGCTATCAGGCGCAAAGGGCGTTTTTTGCAAACCAGAGATGCTACTAATCCTGGCTATAGTTATCACACTGCGCTAATGCTGGTACGGAGAATGCCAATGAAAGAAGAGCAACCAACATCTAATACGTCGGGCGGACGTTTCGCACCGGTGGCAGAGCCGCCCGCCGCCACCGTTATACATACCCCGGATGATTCAATTCAGGCAGGCGAAACCTCTATCCCGACTCAGGGAGAAAATATGCCTGCCTGGCATGCACGTCCAAAAGATGCCCCGGGCCCTCTGCCGGTAGTGATTGTGGTACAGGAGATCTTTGGCGTACATGAACATATCCGCGATATCTGCCGCCGTCTGGCGCTGGAAGGCTATCTGGCTATCGCGCCAGAGCTCTATTTTCGTCAGGGCGACCCCAACGATTTTACAGATATTCCTACGCTGTTTAGCGGGCTGGTCTCAAAGGTGCCCGATGCGCAGGTGCTGGCAGATCTCGATCATGTCGCCAACTGGGCTGCCCGCAACGGTGGAAACGCGCATCGCCTGATGATTACCGGGTTCTGCTGGGGCGGTCGTATCGCCTGGCTGTATGCCGCACATAATCCGCAGCTTAAAGCCGCCGTCGCCTGGTATGGCAAACTGGTGGGCGAAAAAACGCTGAATTCACCGTACCATCCCGTGGACATTGCCGTGAACCTCAACGCCCCTGTGCTGGGCCTGTACGGCGAGCAGGATACGGGCATTCCGCAGGATACGGTGGAAACGATGCGCCAGGCGCTGCGCGCGGCGAATGCCACCGCTGAAATCATCGTTTACCCGGAAGCGGGCCACGCGTTTAACGCTGACTATCGTCCGAGCTATCATGAAGAGTCGGCGAAAGATGGCTGGCAGAGAATGCTGACGTGGTTTGAGCGTTATGGCGCCAGGAAGTAAAAAAAGGCCCCTCAAAATGAGGGGCCTGGTTTTTTAAGCGCTGCGCAAGTTCTGCGCAGCCTTCACCATGTTCGCCAGCGCCTGGCGGGTTTCCGGCCAGCCGCGGGTTTTCAGGCCGCAGTCCGGGTTGACCCACAGGCGCTCGGCCGGAACAGACTCCGCCGCTTTCTTCAGTAATGCTTCAATCCATTCCACGCTCGGTACGTTCGGGGAGTGAATGTCATACACGCCCGGCCCGATTTCATTTGGATAGTCGAACTCTTTGAACGACTCCAGCAGGTCCATATCGGAGCGGGAGGTTTCGATGGTAATCACATCCGCGTCCAGCGCCGCAATTGAATCCATGATGTCGTTAAATTCGCAGTAACACATGTGGGTGTGGATCTGCGTGTCGTCGCGCACCACGGCGGCGTTCAGGCGGAAGGCTTCCACGCCCCACTCCAGATAAGCCTGCCAGTCGGACTGGCGCAGCGGTAAGCCTTCACGCAGGGCTGGCTCATCAATCTGGATGATGCCGATACCTGCCGCTTCCAGATCCGCCACTTCGTCGCGCAGCGCCAGGGCGATTTGCTTAGCGATGGTTTCGCGGCTCACATCTTCACGCGGGAACGACCAGCACAGGATTGTCACAGGCCCGGTCAGCATGCCTTTTACCGGTTTATCGGTCAGGGACTGCGCATACTTCGCCCACTCCACGGTAATAGGCTGCGGGCGGCTGATATCGCCGATTACAACCGGCGGTTTCACGCAGCGGGAGCCGTAGCTCTGCACCCAGCCGTTCTGGGTAAAGACGAAGCCGTCCAGGTTTTCGCCGAAGTATTCCACCATGTCGTTACGTTCGGCTTCGCCGTGCACCAGCACGTCCAGGCCTAAACGCTCCTGCTCGACAATCGCCTGCTTGATGTGTCCGGCAATACCGGTGCGGTAATTAACGGCATCCAGATTCCCTTTTTTGAAATCCAGGCGCAGGCCGCGAATTTCAGTGGTTTGTGGGAATGAGCCAATGGTCGTGGTCGGCCAGGCGGGCAGATTAAAGCGCTGACGCTGAGCCCTGGCGCGGGCGACATAATCGCTCTGGCGCTGGCTGTCCTGCGCGGTAATGGCGGCCAGACGTTTTTCCACCGCGGCGTTATGCACACGCTGAGAATGGCGACGAGCCTGAATCGGAGCGCTCCATTCGGCCAGCTTTTCCGTTTTACCGCTGTTCAGCGCCTCCGTCAGCAGCGCCAGTTCGGCGCACTTTTGCAGGGCGAAGGCGAACCAGCTCTTCACCTCTGCATCAAGACGCGTTTCCACGCTCAGGTCGATTGGGCTGTGCAGCAGAGAGCAAGAAGAGGCCACCCACAGGTCACGTTTGCCAGCCAGGTCTTTAAGCTGGGCGTATTTTTCCGTCAGATCGGCGCGCCAGACGTTACGGCCGTTGATCACGCCGGCAGAGAGCAGCCAGCCGGCGGGCAGCTGCTGATGCAACGCGTTGATATCATCTTTACCGTGGACGAAATCAACGTGCAGCCCCTGTACCGGCAGCGCGGTAATGGTATTCAGATTCGGCGTTACGCCTTCAAAATAGGTGGTCAGCAGCAGTTTTACGTTGCCGGCCAGCGCGTCGTACGCTGGTTTGAACGCATCCAGCCACGCCTGCGGCAGTTCCAGCACCAGCGCAGGCTCATCGATTTGCACCCACTCGATGCCGCGTTTCGCCAGCTCTGCCAGGACCTGCTGATAAACCGGCAGAATCTCATTCAGCAGGCTGAGACGATCGAACTGTTCGCCCTTCACTTTACCCAGCCACAGATAAGTTACCGGCCCGAGCAGCACGGGTTTTACGTTATGGCCAAGAGCGAGCGCTTCATCGACTTCATCCAGAAGCTGTGTCCAGCTCAGCCTGAACTGCTGGCCTTTAGTAAATTCCGGCACCATGTAGTGATAGTTGGTGTTAAACCATTTGGTCATTTCAGCGGCGGCGGCGGGCTCGCCCGTTGGCGCACGGCCGCGGCCAATACGGAATAAGGTATCCAGGTCGACGCTGCCGTCCGCATTCTGATGACGAGCCGGCACGTTGCCAAGCAGCAGGCTGGTGGTCAGAACGTGGTCGTACCATGCAAAGTCGCCAACCGGCAGCAGCTCAACGCCCGCCTGTTTTTGCTGTTCCCAGTGACGGGCGCGCAGCTCGCGGCCCACCGCCAGTAATTCTTCCTGAGCTATATTGCCCGCCCAGTAGCTTTCCTGCGCTTTTTTCAGTTCGCGACGCAGGCCAACGCGAGGAAAACCGAGGGTATGATTACGGATTGTCATGTTATCGCCTCTTTATTTTTTAGATTAATCCAGATGGATTTCGGATTCAGGGACAAACACGCGATAAGCGTTTTTGAACAGCCGTAGGCTGGCCCCAGCGGGGCGAGGCTTCAGCCGGGTTACGCGGTAAGCTCGCTTATCTCCGGGAGCTTACATAAGTAAGTAATCGGTATAAGCGAGTGAAACCAACGCACCATAAATTCGAAAGACATTGGATTTAGACGTCCAGATGTTTACACATCCATAATCCGCAGGTACTGTATATTCCTCAAGCGCAATTTGTTCATGGCGAAGTGAAGGACTTTCATGATCGAGATAAAACACCTGCGGACGCTCCAGGCGTTACGTAACTGCGGCTCTTTAGCCGCCGCTGCCGCCTCGTTGCATCAGACCCAATCGGCTCTCTCTCATCAGTTCAGCGATCTGGAGCAGCGGCTCGGGTTCCGCCTGTTTGTTCGAAAAAGCCAGCCGCTGCGCTTTACGCCGCAGGGGGAAATCCTGCTGCAGCTTGCTGAGCAGGTGCTGCCGCAGATTAGCCGCGCGCTGCAGGCCTGTAACGAGCCGCATCAGGCCACGCTTCGTATCGCCATTGAATGCCATAGCTGCATCCAGTGGCTGACGCCGGCGCTTGAGAATTTCCATCAGCACTGGCCGCAGGTCGATCTCGATTTCAAATCAGGCGTAACGTTCGATCCGCAGCCCGCGCTGCAACAAAGCGAGCTGGATATCGTGCTGACCTCCGACATCCTGCCGCGCAGCGGTCTGCACTATTCGCCGATGTTCGATTTTGAAGTACGCCTGGTGCTGGCGGCCGATCACCCGCTGGCGGGCAAAGCGCACATTGTGCCGGAAGATTTAAGCAGCGAAACGTTGCTGATTTATCCGGTGCAGCGTAGCCGACTGGATATCTGGCGGCATTTCCTGCAGCCTGCCGGGGTTAGCCCATCGCTGAAAAGCGTCGATAACACGCTGCTGCTGATTCAGATGGTATCGGCGCGCATGGGGATTGCCGCGCTGCCGCACTGGGTAGTGGAGAGTTTTGAGCGCCAGGGCCTGGTGGTGACCAAAACCCTGGGCGAAGGATTGTGGAGCCGGCTGTACGCCGCCGTGCGCGATGGCGAGCAGCGTCAGCCGGTGACGGAAGCGTTTATTCGCTCGACGCGCTCACACGCCTGCGCGCATCTTCCGTTTGTGCGGAACGCGGAGCGACCCAATGGCGATGCACCCATAGCGAGGCCATTATTACCGTCCCACCAATAATAAAGCTCGGCCAGTGAGGCTGCTCCTGCCAGATGGCAAGGTTAACCAGCAGCCCTGCGGGAACGTGCACGTTATTCATGATGCCGAGCGTACCGGCATCCACCTGCGTCGCCCCGTAGTTCCACATGAAGTAGCCAAGCCCGGAAGCCACCACGCCCAGCCAGACCAGAATTCCCCATTGCAGGTTCGTCGTTGGCAGCTTTTGCGGATTACCTAATACAAACCAGGCGCTCACCGCCACCACTGCCGCTCCAAGGTAAAACCAGGAGAAGGCGCACTTCTGCGGCATCGGACGGGTTTCCATCAGGCGTTTGTAACCCACCATGCCGATCGCAAAGCAGAGGTTGGCCGCCTGCACCAGCAGCAGGCCGGTCCAGAAGTGATCGCTGACTTTGTCGTAGCGGATAATCGCCGCGCCAACCACCGCCAGCCCGGCGCTTAACGCATAGCCCCAGCGCAGCGGCCTGCGGCTGAGCAAATCATAAATCAGCGTGATATAGAGCGGCGTAAGCACCGTAAACAGCAGGAATTCCGATACCGTAAGATAGAGATAAGCCTGGAAGCTAAACAGGTACATCACGCCCAGCTGTAGCGCTCCCACCAGCATATAGAGCAGCAGCGTTTTCAGGCTGTAGCCTTTAAAACGTAAAAACGGCAGGAATACCAGCGCCGCCAGCCCCACGCGCATCAGCACCGAGAAATAGCTGTCGACATGTCCGGCAAGGTATTCGCCTATCAGGCTAAAGGAGAAGGCCCACAGAATGGTGGTGATGATAAGTAACGGCACGATGTTATCTCTGCAACAGGCAATTTATTCGCCATTGTAGCGAAGCTTGTCGGCAGGGGCTGAACTATTTGGTTGACGAGTGGTTGTTAAATGAGCGCACAAAGC
This sequence comes from Dryocola sharpae, assembly GCF_051307055.1. Lineage (GTDB taxonomy): Bacteria > Pseudomonadota > Gammaproteobacteria > Enterobacterales > Enterobacteriaceae > Dryocola. The sequence continues at coordinate 4,196,177 of NZ_CP149994.1, forward strand.
GGTGGATGGCGCCGCCGCTTATCCGCTTCAGGATTTGCATGGTTTGCAGGTCGGATAAGCTTGCGCCATCCGGCATTTTTGCCGGACAGCGCCACCCGACAGCTATCAATCCGCGCCGAGGAACATCTTACGCAGATAGTGTGGAACGGCGTTATCGGTATTGGTGCCGATCACTTCCAGCTCCGGCAGCAGATCCTTCAGCCGCTGATGGGCGTTACCCATGATGCAGCCTTTGCCCGCCATAGAGAGCATTTCGGCGTCGTTCATGCCGTCGCCAAAGGAGATGCACTCTTTCAGGCTATAGCCCATAGCTTTGGATACGGCTTCCAGCGCGTGGCCTTTGGAAACGCCGCCCGCCATCACTTCCAGACAGGTGAGCGTGGAGAAGCTGACGTTCACGCGATCGCCCCAGCGGGCGTTGATGGCCTGCTCCAGCGGCAGCAGTTTTTCATGGTCGTCGCAGGTGAAGAACACTTTACTTACGCCGTCTGTTTCAAGCAGGCCCGGCTCGAAGAGCGAGTAGTTGAATACCGCTTCTTTAAAATATTTCATCTCTTCCGGGCGATGGCGGTTCATAAACCACTGGTCGCCGCGGTAGACGTTGGTGACGATATCCGGGCTGGCGTGCATCACGCCAAACAGATCGGCGGCGATATCGCGATCCAGGTCGTGGGTGAAGACCAGGTTACCGTCGGTATCGTGCACGCGCGCGCCGTTAGAGGTAATCATATAGGCTTTGATTTCGAGGTTATCGCGGATCTGCGCAACGTCGATATGGTGGCGCCCCGTCGCAAACACGAAATGAATGCCCCGGGCGGTGAGCAGTTTCAGGGTTTCTTTAGCATACGCGGAGAGCAGGTGATCGGGGGACAGCAAGGTGCCATCTAAATCAGACGCAACGACATGGTACATAGGATTAGTAAACCTCTGGTGAAGAAAATTAACGATGCCGGTCGAAAAACTCGAGGATGGCATGCAAGGCTTCGGCTCGCATATCGTCCTTTTCAAACAGGATCTCATGATACGCGCCTTTTATGACGTAAGGTGTTTCCCCCTCACAGGGATGGCCCGCCGCGGCACGAAGCTCGCAGAATTTCTGGTGCGCGCGGTTATCCACCACTCGCTCCTCTTCTGCCTGGAGTATCAATATCGGCGTGGTAATGGCGGTGGCTCCCGCTAATACCTCTTCTCCCGCGAGTATCCCTTCGCGTACCCAGTGCCAGGTCGGCCCGCCCACCCGCAGCGCTGGCTCATCAGCATAAAAGCGCAGGTTGCGGCGGTAACGTTCGCGGCTGTGGGTCAGGACATTAACGCTAAAGGGTAAAGCGCGCCAGCGGCCTGTTCCTATTGCATAACCTTCACGAATACGTTGATGGCCTTCGGCCCAGTCCAGCAGATGGCGCACCATCCATTCCGGCCAGCGCAGCGTGATGCCGAACATCGGCGCGCAAAGGGCGACGGCGTCAAACGCCTGAGGATTTTTCTCCAGCCACAAAGAGGTGATTGCGCCTCCCATGGAGTGCGCCAGCACGTAACGTTTTCGCCACGGGCCGGGCGCGACTTCCTGCTGGTAGAAGCGGTCGAAATCATCAACATAATCGCTGAACTTCACGACATGGCCGCGATGGGTATCTGACAGCAGACGGCCCGAACGCCCCTGCCCGCGATGATCGATAATCAGCACGTCAAAGCCGCAGTGGAACAGATCCCAGGCAAGCTCAGCGTACTTCACGTAGCTTTCGATGCGCCCCGGACAGACGACGATAACGCGGTCATGGGCTGCGGCGCAGAACCTGACGTAGCGCACCGGCACATCGTCGACGCCCAGGAATTCACGCTCTTCACGCTCGCGCCAGAAGTCCGTCAGCGGTCCCATGGTGAAAGCAGCAAATGCGCCCTCACGCGCTAACCATCCATTTTTATGCTGAGTCATATGCTGTTTTTGCACCGTCTGACTGATTATTTGTGACCCATAGCACGTCTGTAAACAATAGCGTATTGTGGCACAAAAGTGTTCACTCGGGAATTTCGCATGACTTTCGAATGGTGGTTTACCTATCTTCTGACGACGCTTATTTTGAGCCTCTCGCCCGGGTCCGGAGCCATCAACACCATGACCACCGCCATCAGCCACGGCTATCGGGGCGCCGCGGCATCGATTGCCGGTTTGCAAAGCGGGCTGGCGATGCATATCGTTCTGGTTGGCGTTGGCCTGGGCGCACTGTTTTCCCGTTCGCTACTGGCGTTTGAGTTGCTGAAATGGGCGGGAGTTGCCTATCTGATTTGGCTTGGCATTCAGCAATGGCGCTCCGCAGGCGCGATTGACCTCAATACGCTGGCGAGCAGCCAGCCGCGCAGCCGCCTGTTTAAACGCGCGGTGTTCGTGAATCTCACAAACCCGAAAAGCATCGTATTTCTCGCCGCGCTTTTCCCGCAGTTTATCGCTCCCCATCAGCCACTGGCGATGCAGTACGTGATTCTTGGCGTGACCACCGTGGTGGTCGATATCATTGTGATGATTGGCTATGCGACGCTGGCGACAAGAATTGCGGGCTGGATTAAGGGGCCGCGTCAGATGAAGGCGCTAAACCGGGCATTTGGTTCGCTGTTTATGTTAGTAGGCGCGCTCCTTGCCGGAGCACGGCCTGGCTAATTAACGAGAAACAATCAGATGAATGCCGAAGCCGGTGAACAGCGCGCCGGCCATGCCGTCAATCCATCTGGCGAGGCGCTGATAACCGCGACGCATTTTTGGTAAGGCGAACAGGCTGGCAACCACGGTAAACCAGGCGAAGGTTTCCAGCGCGATCATCACAAACAATCCCCAACGTTCGGCGCTGCCCACGCTATCCCCCACGAACAGCGAGAATACGCTGCCGAAGTAAATAATGGCTTTCGGGTTCGACAGATTGGTGAGCAGGCCTTTCAGGAAGCTGCGCCCGCCATGGGCCAGTTCTACCGCAGGCGACTCCTGCGCAGCCGTCTCTTTCTTCAGCGCCCCGCGCAGCATCTGGTAGCCCATCCAGCACAGATATAACCCGCCGCCAACCATGATGATGCTGTGCAGCCACGCCATTTTTTCGAGGATCAGGTTCAGGCCCAGCAGCGCCACGCCGGACCAGACCATGACGCCGCCGGTAATGCCCAGCACGCCCATCATCGCCTCTTTGCGGGAGCGGCTAACGGCGGTCTGCGAAACGAAGAAGAAGTCGGGCCCGGGCGTGACCAGCGCAACGATATGCAGTACCGCTACGGTCAGAAAAAGCATCAACATAAGAAATAACTCGCGGGGTAATTATTCAGTGAAGGATTATCCTGCCACGTTCGCACGAGCCTGGCTACTACTCATCTTCGCCGTCGACGTGGCTGCGGATAAGCGACATGAATTCGCGCCCGAAGCGCTCCAGCTTGCGGGTGCCCACGCCGTTAACGCCGAGCATTTCGCCCGCGGAGATCGGCATTTGCTCAGCCATTTCGATAAGCGTGGCGTCGTTAAATACCACATAAGGCGGAATGTTCTCTTCATCAGCAATAGCTTTACGCAGTTTGCGCAGCTTGGCGAACAGCTTACGGTCGTAGTTGCCGCCGAACGTTTTCTGATTCGCTCGCGGCTTGATGGCAACCACGCGCGGCACCGCCAGCATCAACGGCACTTCAGCGCGCAAATACGGACGCGCCGCTTCGGTAAGCTGCAAAGCAGAGTGCTGGGCGATGTTTTGCGTCACGACGCCGAGGTGGATGAGCTGGCGAATCACGCTCACCCAGTGCTCGGTGGTGTGGTCGCGGCCTTCACCATAGATTTTGAGCTTGTCGTGCCCGAGGTCGCGAATACGCTGGTTGTTCGCGCCGCGCAGCACTTCGACGACGTAGCCCATGCCGAAACGCTGGCCTACGCGATAAATACAGGAAAGGGCTTTCTGCGCGTCGACAAGGCCGTCGTAACGACGCGGCGGGTCGAGACAAACATCGCAGTTGCCGCACGGCTGCTGGCGGCCTTCGCCAAAGTAGTTCAGCAGCACCAGACGGCGGCAGGTTTGCGCTTCGGCAAAGGCGCCCATGGCGTTGAGTTTATGCCGCTCAATATCCTGCAGCTGCCCGGCAGGCTTCTCTTCGAGGCATTTACGCAGCCAGGCCATATCCGCCGGATCGTAAAACAGCATCGCTTCCGCAGGCAGGCCATCGCGCCCGGCGCGGCCCGTTTCCTGATAGTAGGATTCAATGTTACGCGGGATATCAAAGTGCGCCACAAACCGCACGTTAGGCTTGTTGATGCCCATGCCAAACGCCACGGTAGCCACCACGATTTGCAGATCGTCGCGCTGGAATTTCTCCTGCACGTCGGCACGCACGCTGTGCTCCAGGCCTGCATGATACGCTCCGGCGCTGACGCCTTTGCTTTGCAAACGCGCGGCGGTGTCTTCCACTTTGGCGCGGCTGTTACAGTAGATAATACCGGATTTACCGCGCTGTTCCTGGACGTAACGCATCAGCTGATCGAGGGGTTTAAACTTCTCCATCAGCATATAGCGGATATTGGGGCGATCGAAGCTGCTGATTTGGATCAGCGGGTCCTGCAGGCCAAGCAGGCGGACGATATCCAGGCGCGTGGTTTCATCGGCGGTAGCGGTAAGGGCGATAAACGGCACGCCCGGCAGGCGCTGGCGCAGCTGCCCGAGCGCCGCATATTCCGGACGGAAATCATGCCCCCACTGGGAAATACAGTGCGCTTCATCCACGGCGACCATCGAAAGATGCCAGCGGCTGATTTGATCGATGAAGTTATCCATCATCAGCCGTTCAGGCGCGATATACAGCAGGCGGATTTGCCCGCTGCGGCAGCCGGCCATCACTTCCTGCTGCTGCTCGCGGCTTTGGGTGGAGTTCAGGCAGGCCGCAGCAACGCCGTTGGCCAGCAGCTGATCGACCTGGTCTTTCATCAGGGAAATCAGCGGCGAAACGACAACCGTCAGCCCGCCAAAGACCAGAGCGGGGATCTGGTAGCACAGCGATTTGCCGCCGCCGGTAGGCATCACCACCAGACAGTCGCGCCCGTCAAGCACCGTTTCGATAATGGTTTGCTGGCCCGGGCGGAACTGCTGATAGCCAAAGGTTTCCTGCAAAACCTGTTGAGTCAGCACCGTCTGATTAATAACTTCCGCCTGTGTCACGCTTTCTCCACCACCAAAAATTCAGGCGCCATTTTCAGCGCCTGAGGTAAAAACTGCAACTTTTTAGAACAGATCGTTGAGCATAACGCCTACGCCGAAACGTGTCTGGTTAAAGTTGTAATCAATTAATGATTCGCCATAGCCGCTGTAGAGCTGAGTGTACAGGCGCACATGCTTAGTGACCGGATAGCTGAAGCCCATTTCCGCGCCGCCGTAGCCGGTATTCCAGTTGTACTGCCCTTTCACGCTCAGTATCGCATCGCCCAGCGAATAGCCGATTTTCAACTGGTAATAACCCATATATTTGGTGATGTCCGGGTTATCTTCAGTGCTGCCAAGCACATACCACGGCTTCGCTTCCACCAGCCAGTTACCGTTTTCCGCCATCAGGCGCGCATACATGCGGTTCCAGCTACGGGAGGTTGGATCGGATCGCCCGTTGGAGTCGTGATTATAGCCAAACTCCACGTCTCGCAGCGTCCAGCCCGCAAACGTCTCGTCCAAAGCAAAACCGAGGAAGAGCTGCGGCTCATAGTTGGTTTCGCGGAACGGAGAAGATTCGCCGCGGTTGGAAAGCTGCCACCAGGATTTCTGAGTATAGGACGCACCCAACACTGAATTAGAGCCGAGGATGCCGCGCCATAGCGGGAAGGCGAGGCTCAGCTGAAACTTCACCTCATCTTTGCGGGAATTATCCGTCCAGTTATAGGAGCCGATCGCTTCTTTGTTCAGATCGTCCGTCACCGTATAGAGCAAATAGTTAGTGTCGTATGGATAGAGGGTGAACGGATTGTCATGTTCCTGAAGCAAGTTAGCAATAACGCTGCCGCGCACGGCGGGTTTGTCATGAACTTTTTTAATCGTGGCTTCCTGTGCGTAGGCCGTAAGTGGCAGCAAACAGGCCGCCAGCAAGCATCCCAGAAACTTGTGCATCGACAATGTTCTCCTGAACGTAAATTTGTTATCGAATTATTAGCTGGCGGACATTCTACATAGTTCCTTCGCATCTCGCGCGGTCAACCTTTCTTAAAGTGGAAAGCAACAAATGAGAAGCATAAAATAAACATTTAGCTAACGTAGGCAGACTTTTTCGATCGAGGAACGATCCATGTCCGGCACCATACTGACAACCGAAGCGGCGCTTCAGCTGGTTGGCGAAATTTTTGTTTATCACATGCCCTTTAATCGCGCGCTGGGCCTTGAGCTGGAGCGCTATGAGAAAAACTTTGCGCAGCTTGGCTTTGATAACCAGCCTATGATGGTTGGCAACTGGGCGCAGAGCATTTTACACGGCGGCGTGATCGCCTCCGCACTTGATGTCGCGGCGGGCCTGGTTTGCGTGGGCAGCACCCTGACGCGCCATGACACCATCAGCGAAGAAGAGCTGCGCCAGCGTTTATCGCGGATGGGCACTATCGATCTGCGCGTGGACTACCTGCGGCCGGGCAGAGGCCAGCGCTTTACCGCAAGCAGCAGCCTGCTGCGAGCCGGGAACAAAGTCGCGGTGGCGCGAGTGGAGCTGCATAACGAAGAGCAGGTCCATATCGCCAGCGCCACGGCCACCTATATGGTGGGGTGAAAAGATAAATTCTGAGACGGCTGACCAGGAAGGCAAAAGCGTGGTTTTTCCTTCTTTGTGATTAAGCGGTGAAAATCAATGAATTGATTTTTATTGTTATTTTCTGCTGAAATCTTTTCGCCTCTCAATCTTGCCCGCTTTGTCATCAATCTGTAAATCCTGTTACTATTTGCTCACTATCCTTTCGACGAGTTTTTACATGGATGCGAAACAGACCCGCCAGGGCGTGCTGCTTGCCCTTGCGGCGTATTTAATGTGGGGCATTGCGCCTGCCTATTTCAAGCTGATTCACTACGTTCCGGCGGATGAGATCCTCACCCATCGCGTTATCTGGTCGTTCTTTTTTATGGTGGTGCTGATTAGCCTCAGCCGCCAGTGGCCGCAGGTGAAGAAGGCCTGTCAGCACCGCAGGAAGGTGCTGGCGATGGCGCTCTCCGCGGTGCTTATCGGCGGCAACTGGCTGCTTTTCATCTGGGCGGTGAACAATAATCACATGCTTGAAGCAAGCCTGGGTTACTTTATCAATCCGCTGGTGAATGTCGTTTTAGGTATGATTTTTCTCGGCGAACGCTTTCGCAGAATGCAGTGGGTCGCGGTGCTGCTTGCCGCCTGTGGCGTGCTGGTGCAGCTCTGGACGTTCGGTTCACTGCCGGTAATCGCTCTGGGGCTGGCGTTCAGCTTCGCGTTTTACGGGCTGGTGCGTAAGAAAATCGCCGTGGATGCGCAAACCGGCATGCTGGTTGAAACCCTCTGGCTGCTGCCGGTTGCGGCAATTTACCTGTTCGGCTTTGCCGACAGCGCCACCAGCCACATGGGGCAGAACGCGTGGTCGCTTAACCTGCTGCTGATTGCTGCGGGCATTGTGACGACCATTCCGCTGCTGTGCTTCACCGCTGCCGCAACCCGCCTGCGTCTCTCAACGCTGGGCTTCTTCCAGTATCTTGGTCCGACGCTGATGTTCGGGCTTGCCGTGACGTTTTATGGCGAAGTGGTGGGCAAAGATAAAATGCTGACGTTCGGCTTTATCTGGGCGGCGCTTGCGGTGTTTATTCTGGACGCGGTTTATACGCAAAATAAACTGCGCAAAATCGGCTAGCTGTGGATGTGACGATGTCGGGTGGCGCTAGCGCTTACCCGACCTACAATCGCCAAAGAGATAGGTCGGATAAGCGCAGCGCCACCTGACGAAATTACAGCCAGTTTTTACGCTTAAAGTAGAGATACGGCGCAAGCCCGGCGAGGATCATCAGGATAATCGCCGCCGGATAGCCGAAGCTCAGCTTCAGTTCGGGCATAAATTCGAAGTTCATCCCGTAGCTTGATGCCACAAGCGTTGGCGGCAGGAACACGACCGATACCACCGAGAAGATTTTGATGATGCGGTTCTGCTCGATATTGATAAAGCCCATCGCCGCCTGCATCAGGAAGTTAACCTTCTGGAACAGAGATTCGTTATGCGGCAGCAGGGATTCGATATCCCGCAGGATCTCACGAGCCTGCTCCAGTTGGCCGCCCGGCAGGCGCGCTTTACGCACCAGGAAGTTTAACGCGCGCTGGGTATCCATCAGGCACAGGCGAACCTTCCAGCCGATATCTTCCAGTTCGGCAAGCGTTGAGAGCGCGGCGTCATACTCATCGCCCTGCTGTCCTTCCATGATCACCCGGCTTAGCTTTTCCAGGTCGCTGTAGATGTTTTCGATTTCATCCGCCAGCTGTTCAATTTTGGTTTCAAACAGGTCAAGCAGCAGCTCGTAAGCGTTGCCGTCGACCATATTCTGGCTGCGGGCGCGCATACGATAGAGGCGAAACGCAGGCAGCTCGCGTTCACGCAGCGTATACAGGCGGCCTTCGCGGATGGTAAACGCCACGGTGCTGTTGCCGGCGTGATCGTCCGCATCCTCATAGAAGAAAAATGAGTGAATGTGCAAGCCGTCTTCGTCTTCAAAAAAACGCGCGGATGCTTCGATGTCTTCCAGCTCTGGCCGGGTTGCCAGGCTCTGGCCAAGTTCCGTTTGCACAAGCTGTCGTTCGGCCTCTTCGGGTTCGACCAGGTCAACCCAGACGGAATCTGTCAGGTTGTCGGTCTCATCCAGTTCGAGACGGGACAGTCGATTGTTTTCCAGTTGAAATGCGCTCAGCATGACCGGGACTCCCAATGCAAAAATATCAGGGACAGCTCGGTTGGCACACAGACAGAAACATTACAGGTTTCAGACCATTAAACAGCCTGACTCATTGCGACGGGATAAAGGGATATGAGGTCGCCGACAACCACTAAGGCCATCAGCATAAGAGGATAGCCTTAGAAGTTGTACCTGGATGACAGGTAATTGAGCCAGTATCTACTGGGTGTGTCCAAGGCGAGTGTCCTCTTAAGTCGTTATCGTGCGCGCATGTTACGCCAGCAAAAATATGGCGTCAACACGCAACGGGACACCGCAGCCCAATAAATGCAGGTGACGCGTTAAGCGTAGCACCTGACTGGAGAATTGCGCGATATTTCTGTGACTTACACCGTTTCCAGACGTGCATAAGCGGCCACCAGCCACTTAATTCCCTGCCCCGGGAAGGCTACCTGCACGCGGCTATGCTCGCCGCTGCCTTCCAGGTTGACGACGGTGCCTTCACCAAATTTTGCATGGCGGACACGCTGTCCGAGGCTGAAGCCTGAATCGTTCTCAGAGATCGGCGTTCCCATACGCTGGTGGCTGACCGGGCGGCTGATGCTGGCGCGTAAACGCACCTCCTCCACGCAGTTTTCCGGCAGCTCGCCAACAAAGCGCGATGGACGGTGATATACCTCTTTGCCGTACAGGCGGCGGGTTTCCGCGTAGGTCAGCGTTAGCTTTTGCATCGCACGCGTGACGCCGACGTAAGCCAGGCGGCGCTCCTCTTCCAGACGGCCGCCCTCTTCCAGCGACATCTGGCTTGGGAACATCCCTTCTTCCATGCCGACGATAAAGACCTGCGGGAATTCCAGCCCTTTTGCGGAGTGCAGCGTCATTAACTGCACCGCATCCTGCCAGCTATCCGCCTGCCCTTCGCCCGCCTCCAGCGCCGCATGGGACAGGAACGCCTGCAGCGGCATCAGATCTTCATCTTCGTCCTGGTAGCTGAACTGGCGCGTTGCCGTCACCAGCTCTTCTAAGTTTTCGATACGCGTCTGGCCCTTCTCGCCTTTCTCCTGCTCGTACATCATCATCAGGCCGGAGTCTTTGATAACCCGGTCGGTCTGAACGTGCAGCGGCATATCGATTGTTTCATGCGCCAGCGCGTCAATAAGCTCCATAAAACGTTGCAGCGCGGCAGCGGCTCGTCCGGCAAGCGCTTTCTCCTGCAGCAGAAGGCGGCAGGACTGCCAGAGCGTTAGCTGTTTATCTCGCGAAGTCTGGCGCACCACGTCCAGCGTGCGATCGCCAATCCCGCGCGTCGGCGTGTTCACCACGCGTTCAAAAGCGGCGTCATCGTTACGGTTGGCAATCAGGCGCAGATAGGAGAGCGCGTCTTTGATTTCCTGGCGTTCAAAGAAGCGCATGCCACCGTAGATTCGGTACGGCATGCCGACCTGCAGCAGCGCCTCTTCCAGCACGCGCGACTGGGCGTTGCTGCGGTAGAGAATGGCGCACTGTTCCAGCGCTCCGCCTTTCTCCTGCCAGGTTTTAATGCGGTTGACGACAAACCGGGCTTCATCCAGCTCGTTGAACGCGCAGTAGAGGGAGATAGGTTCGCCGTCGCTGCCGTCGGTCCACAGCTCTTTACCCAGGCGGCCCGCGTTATTGGCGATCAGGGCGTTGGCGGCGTTCAGAATATTGTTCGTTGAACGGTAGTTCTGTTCCAGGCGAATGGTTTGCGCGCCGGCGAAGTCGCTGAGGAAGCGCTGGATATTTTCCACCTGAGCGCCGCGCCAGCCGTAGATGGACTGGTCGTCATCGCCTACGATCATCACTTTTCCGGTATCGCCCGCCAGCAGGCGTATCCACGCGTACTGAATGCTGTTGGTGTCCTGGAATTCGTCCACCAGGATATTGGTGAAACGTTCGCGATAATGATTGAGGATATGCGGCTTGTTAAGCCAGAGTTCATGAGCGCGCAGCAGCAGCTCGGCAAAATCCACAAGCCCCGCACGGTCGCAGGCTTCCTGATAGGCCTGATAGACTTTCTGCCAGGTTTGCTCTACCGGATTACCATAGCTTTCAATGTGATGCGGACGTAGTCCTTCGTCTTTTTTGCCGTTGATGTACCACATCGCCTGTCGCGGCGGCCACTGCTTCTCGTCGAGATTCAGCGCCTTAATCAGGCGTTTTAGCAGGCGTAGCTGATCTTCGCTGTCGAGGATCTGGAAGTCCTGCGGCAGTCTGGCATCCAGGTGGTGCGCACGCAGCAGGCGATGCGCCAGGCCATGGAAGGTGCCGACCCACATGCCGCCCTGGCTGGTGCCCATCAGCTGGCCGATGCGATGGCGCATCTCCGCCGCCGCCTTGTTAGTAAACGTCACCGCCATGATGGAGTATGGCGAGCAATTTTCGACGCTCATCAGCCACGCGATGCGGTGAACCAGCACACGCGTCTTGCCACTACCCGCTCCGGCCAGCACCAGCATGTTGCTGCGCGGGGCCGCGACGGCTTCGCGCTGTTTATCATTGAGGCTATCGAGCAGGTAAGAAACGTCCATTGGCACCGCCACGTAAGAATTTGATAAGGGAATTACGCACCAGGGCTGGAGGATAAATCGTAGGGCGGATAAGCACGGCGTCATCCGCCATAGCCATCATCAGCAAGCGGTGGGTGACGCTTCGTTTACCCACCCTACAAAATCGTTGCCAGCAACCTCAGAGGTAAATACCTGGAATTTTATACAGAGTTGCTGATGATTATATCAGCGCGGTGAGGGATGCCAACCGCGAAATTTCCAGGTGTGGCAATAAACGGCTGTCATCAATTTGCATCAGGTCGCCCTCACGCAGGTTTATCCAGCAGGCCTGCAAACCGCTGCGCAGCGCGCCCGCCACGTCGGTTGTGAGATCGTCGCCCACGTGAAGGATCTGTTCCAGCGGCACATTCAGCTTTTCAGCCGCCAGATAATACATATCGTTAAACGGCTTAGCACGGCCGTGCGGGCCTGCCCGCAGCACAAACTTAAAGTATTTATCCAGGCCGAACAGATGCGGTTCGGCATTGCCGTTGGTGATAGCCACCAGCGGCCATTTTTGCGCAAGCATCGCCAGCGTGTCGTGGGTTTCCTGCGGCACGTCGATGCGGCTGCGCCAGCGTGCAAAATTCACCATTGAAGCCGTGGCGCCCGCTGTGGCTTCTTCCACAGTCAGGCCCGCCTCTAACATAGCCTGCTCAACGGCACGGCGACGCCATTCCGTCACATCGTGGTAAATATCCGGCTCTGCCAGGCGGATAGCCTGACGCAGGCGCATAAAGTCTGGCTTTGTTATGGCGCTGAGGCTCGGATGATAATTTTGTACGAAGCTCAGCGATTCCAGCTCGGTGCGCTCGATTACCGGGCGGTTGTCATACAACGTGTCGTCGAGATCGAAAGTGAGCGCGGCGACTGGCCCAAGTGGGCGATAAAAATGCATTACGATTTCCCCCGTTTGGCGCGTGGATGCGCGGCATCATACACCGAGGCTAAATGTTGAAAATCTAAGTGGGTATAGATTTGCGTTGTGGTCAGGTTAGCGTGGCCGAGCAGCTCCTGCACACCGCGCAAATCGCCGCTCGATTCCAGCATATGCGTGGCAAAAGAGTGACGGAGCTTATGCGGGTGAACGTGGCTGTTCAGCCCCTGCTTGATTCCCCACTCGCTGAAGCGTTTTTGTACGTTGCGGGCAGAGATGCGTTTACCCTGTTTCGAGAGAAACAGCGCATCGTCGTCCGGGCCAAAAAGCTCGCGCAGATCGAACCAGTGTTCGACCCAGGCTACGGCAGATTTCCCCACCGGCACGCGGCGTTCTTTGCTGCCTTTGCCCATTACCCATACTTCACCGGTGGAGAGATCGATGTGTCCGCAATCCATATTCACCAGTTCCGAAAGGCGCAGGCCCGCGCCGTACATCACTTCAAGCATCGCGCGATCGCGCACGGCGAGCGGATCGTTAAGATCGATATCCAGCAGGCGGTTAACATCATCCACATCAATATTTTTCGGCAGATGGCGGCCAGCTTTCGGCGCAGAGATCCCTTTTGCGGGATTGGCTTTCAGCTCGCCCTGGCTAACCTGCCAGTCGAAGAAGCTGCGTAACGCGGAAAGGCGCAGCGCAAGGCTTGATGGCCCAAGGCCTGCTTTGCGGCTACGAACGGTCAGGGAGCGGACGGCCGCGGCATCGCACCGTTGCCAGGCCTGCAGCCCCATCTCACCCAACAGGTGAATGATGGCTTCAAGCTGGCGGCCATAGTTAAGCAGGGTTAAAGGGCTGAGCTGGCGCTCAACCTTCAGATAGCGCAGGAAACCGTCAACGGCGGATTGCAGCGGCGAGGCGGTCATACGCGCTCAATCCAGCGCTCCAGCAAATCAGGCAGCATCAGCGCCAGCTCGTGCAGCAGCTGGGTTCCCTGTCCGTCGTGATAATGCTGTGCGTCACGGCTGCTAAAGAGCAGCACGCCGAGATCGGCATCGTTGCCCATCAGCGACATCGCAACCGAGCCAATCGCTTTTGCCTGTGGCAGCACTACCAGCAGTTCAGGCCCGTTAAGCGGCCCCAGATAATGCTGATTATCGCCCAGACGCTGAATGCGCAGCGGCTCGAACGCCTTGCGGCTGAGTCCCAGATGGGTGAAATCAGAAGGGGCGCCAATACGCCAGCGGTCGACAAAAAGACGCACGTTCGCTCCCGCCAGCCCCATTTCACGCGCCCAGCGATGCAGGCGGTTGAGCATATCCTGCAGGCTGGTCGCAGAAGCGAGACGGCCCTGTAGTTTCAACAGCCGATAGAACAATCCTTCGTTGGCGCTCGCCTGCTCCATCAGCAGGGTCATGTTTTCCTCAAGGAAATTGATGTGGTGACGGCTGCGGGCCATATGCCACTCAACCAGCGATACGCTCCCGCGCACAGGATGCGGTACCTGCATCTGTTCGACGTGTCGGGCGTTACGAATAAAGAAGTCGGGATGACGCAGCAGATACTCCGCCACCGCGTTATCATCGAGCTCCAGTACGGCTTCTTGCTGTTCCTCGGCGTTCTTCATAGATGTATGAATCCATCATAGACATGGGCCGCCGGGCCAGTCATAAACAGCGGACTTCCCGGCCCTTTCCAGGCGATATCAAGGCGGCCGCCGGGCAGCTCTACGCGCACCTGCTCCGCCAGTAAACCTTGCTGAATGCCCACGGCCACGGCGCCACAGGCGCCGCTGCCACAGGCTTGTGTTTCGCCCGCGCCACGCTCAAACACGCGCAGGCGGATATGTTCGCGGGTAACGACCTGCATAAAGCCGATATTCGCCCGCTCCGGGAAGCGTTCATGGCTTTCCATGACCGGCCCCAGGGTTTCAACGGCGGCGGTGGCCACGTCGTCCACCTGAATCACGCAGTGCGGGTTTCCCATCGACACAACGCCACACATAATCGTCTGCTCGGCCGCGCGCATGATATAGGTCTTTTCCGCTTTGTTTGCGCGGAACGGCACTTCCGATGGCTCGAAGTTTGGCTCGCCCATGTTGACGCGCACCAGTTCATCGTCGGTAACGCTTAGCACCATACGGCCGTTGGCCGTGCTCACGCGAATGTCCCTTTTGTTGGTCAGCCCTTTCAGGCGCACAAAACGGGCAAAGCAGCGCGCGCCGTTGCCGCACTGCGACACTTCGCTGCCGTCAGCATTGAAGATACGGTAGTGGAAATCGAGATCGGGATCGTAGGGCGGCTCAACCACCAGCAGCTGATCGAAGCCCACGCCGAGATGGCGATCCGATAAGCGACGGATAAGCTCGGGGGAGAAATAAACATTCTGTGTCACCGCGTCGACGACCATAAAGTCATTACCGAGGCCATGCATTTTAGAGAACTGCATTTTCTGCTCCATTTCCGCGGTTACTTATCTCTTATTGGCTAATAAATCACCTGAGTCGGTGCATCATCCGTGCCGCGGTTATTGCGATCCGGCGTTGTTGATTGTATCTGCGGTTGAGGCGCGACGCTCTGCGTTGCCGGTTTGGTTTTACCGTCAGCGGGTGGAAAATAGAGAGGCCCTTTCAGGCCGCAACCTGTCAGACTAAATAGCACCATTGCCAACGCCAGCGGGCAGAAAATTTTCTTCATTATTGAGTTGCCTGTGATTCAACATTCTGTTGTCTATCATCGCAGGTGAACCCCGAAAAGCAATACTCTTTTCTATTCACTCTGGTTGCTTTTATACTGCCGTGAAAACGACTAACCGGGAAGAAGAGATGAACGACAGCGAATTTCATCGCATATGCGATGGCCTGTGGATGACGATTGAAGAGCGTCTGGATAGCTGGGACGGCGACACGGATATCGATTGTGAGATCAACGGCGGCGTGCTGACGCTGAGTTTTGAAAACGGCAGCAAAATTATTATCAACCGCCAGGAGCCGTTACATCAGGTGTGGCTGGCGACCAAAAGCGGCGGTTATCATTTTAACCTGCAAGGGGATGCGTGGATTTGCGATCGTAGCGGCGCTGAATTCTGGACGCTGCTCGAAACGGCCTGCACACAGCAAGCGGGGGAGCCGGTAAGCTTTAGCTAGCTACTGGTACTGTTGCAGCAGCGGCGCTGCGTTATCGTCATGATTCGCCGACGCGGCGGGAAGAATAGTCTGGGTGCGGAACGGAATAACCTGCATGCGCCCGTCTACCTTCACAATCTGGTAGAACTGCGGCAGGTTGAAGTTGATGAAGCTTGAGCCGTAGGTGAAACGGTCATGTGAGGACGAATAGAAGCGGCTGACATCGCGCACCAGCTCTTCTTTGCTTCCCTCGCAGTGGTGATAGACCTCTGCCCGGTTGCTCTCATCAAGAATATAGATGTTAAAGCCCTGCTCTTCGCGGGTCTCTTCGAAGAAGAACTGAATGATCCCTTCGCTGGCGAAGCCGTCCACTACCGGCGGCAGCTGCACCTGGTTTGTTTCCACCTGCACGGACAGGCCATGCAATTTGTTATGGGAAATCGCCCCATAGAACTCTACCGCATTTTCCAGCTTCTGCACCGACACGCTCAGACGTTCGAAGAACAGACCCCAGGTCTGTCCGGAAACGCGCAGCGCTTTGAAACGCCCCGGCTCCTGGCGGGTGCTGGATAAGCGGAACTCAATGCATTCGGAAACCAGCTGCTGCACGCGGGTGCGGATCAGGCCGCGCAAATGCTGGCTGTAGCAGAAGACTTCCACGCTATCCGGCGGCGCGGCATCCTGATGCATTTTGCCGAGGATGGTTTTCAGCGCTTCGATCATCGCCTGCTCACCGTTGAAGTGCAGCGTACGCACTTCGTTCCACGAGTTGCGATAAAGCAGGTCGACGCTGCCGACCAGACACTGCTGCTGCTGCCCGAAGCTGAATACGTCAAGCTTGCGGAAATCGAAATGCACCACCTGATTGCGGAACGCCGCCGTCGGGTCATATTCCAGGTTGACGATAATCGCCAGATGGCGAATTTCACACGGGCTGTAGAGCGCTTTTGGCGTTGGCGCCGGCAGACGCAGCGGGAAGTGATGGGAAACATCTGCCACCATTTCCTGCAGCTTAGGCAGGTCGCAAATACCGTTGCCCTTAATAAACAGGCGGGTGCGCGAGGTCAGCAGGCCGTTAAAGTAGGCCCACGCCACCAGCTTATTAAGATAACGGTTATATTCCAGCGGTTGATGGCTGACGATGGAATCCATATTTGGCGCGCGGTTGTAAAGATACCAACCAGAACGGTTGGCGCGGCCCGGCGGCACATGGATAAAGGTAAGGTTCGACTCGGATAGGTCCGGCGAAATCTGGGGGTTCACCAGGGTGACCTTACCCGGCAGCGCTTCGAAGGCGGCATACAGCTTACGGGTCAGCACGCCGATATCCTGCGGGCTGGCGCTGACGCTGAGGTTGTTGCGGCGCGCAAAGCGGATCAGGTTGCGGTAGCTTTGCATCATCGCATCCAGCAATTCGTTGTGCGCATCGCGCACCTGGTCAATCTTCCAGTTAGCGCGGTTATCCAGCATCGCCAGACGCTCTTCTTCCCAGCCCCACTCTTTGACCAGCTGGCTTAATACTTCACGGCGCCAGCCGACGCAGGCCCGCTCGCGTGAGAGTTTTTCACACACTTTCAGATAGAAGCAGCGGCGAACCAGATCCAGACGCGCGGTATCTTCAATTTGTGTCAGATAATGGGTTACGCGCTCCAGCATCATGCAGTAGGGATCGAGCCCGAAAGAGACTATCTCGCCGTCATGCAGCCGCTGTTTAATATCTTTCGCCAGCAGGCGCGCGTTCGGGTATTCCCAGGAATAGGCTTCCAGCAGCAGCGTTTTCAGCACGGCTTTATAGGGGGAGTCGATACTTTTATAGAGCTGCCAGAGGCTCGCGCCGAAGTACTCTTCGGCAGAGAGCGAACTCAATCCGCCGAGATCGAGCCATTCGTTCGGCGTCAGCACGCCCTGCGAATAGAGGGACATGACGTAATCGTCGTAGTTCTCTTCTTCATCGCCCGGCACCATATTCCACAGAATACGCTTGCCCGCGAGGCGCACGGCGGTGCGGTAAAATTCGTCCAGCAGCAGGATATGTTGGGTTGAGCCGCAGTCCTCGCCGCCGAGGCTGCCGCTTTCGTTATGACGGAAACGGTTCTCATCGATCAGGAAGAAACTGACCTCTACGCCCAGCGACGCAGCCCAGCTTTCCAGCAGGCTGCATTTACGCTGCAGCAGCTGGCGCTCGTCGTTGTCGAGCCACGCCTGGTGACAAACCCAGATATCCAGATCTGAAGAGCAGCTTTGGCCGACGGAGGAGGTGCTGCCCATTGAATAGAGCGCGGTTATCGGCAGCTCGCCGGGTGCGGTTTCCTGCGGCGGCATGCCGCGCATCATTTCCAGCTCGTTCAGGTAATGGCGTTGGGTTTCATCAGGCGTGTAAATGCAGATGCCATGGGGAACGTTACCGTCGAGGTAACCCGGCATCAGCGGGTGATGATAATGTAACAATGTTGGCAGAAGACTGTAGACCTGCTGGAAAGCAGGGCCCATCGCAGCAAGCGCGCGATCTACACGCAGTTGGTTGATGGCATCCAGTCTCTGTTTAAGAGTCTCAATATAGAGGTACAAGACATATCGCCTGATGGTTTCAGTATTTCGAAAAAACCCGTTTCCTGATTGCTGCCTTTATGATTATAAACGAACGGGCAGACAGCTGCTGGAAACGTGATCAATTTAACACCTTGCTGGTTGACCGTAAAGAAAGTTGCGCTACGCACAACGTTCGCCACCAGTAAGCCGTTTTATATTCCATAATACGAGACAAGTCCCTCTTTGCCGCAAAAACCGTTGAAACTGACAGCCTTCCTTGAAGAGTGGTAGGATGGGAGGCAGACGACAATTACGGTAACAAGCATGTTAGACAAAGTATTAAGAATTGCCACTCGCCAAAGTCCATTAGCGCTTTGGCAAGCACAATATGTTAAACAGCGCCTGCTGGCCTGCTGGCCTCAGCTCACCGTTGAGCTGGTGCCAATGGTCACGCGCGGCGATGTCATCCTCGATACTCCCCTGGCGAAAGTGGGCGGGAAAGGGCTGTTTGTCAAAGAATTAGAGCTGGCTTTGCTTGAGAGCCGTGCTGATATCGCCGTGCATTCGATGAAAGATGTGCCGGTCGAATTTCCGCAAGGGCTGGGCCTGGTGACCATCTGCGAGCGCGACGATCCGCGCGACGCCTTCGTCTCTAATCAGTATGCAAGCCTTGACGATTTACCTGCGGGCAGCGTCGTTGGCACCTCCAGCCTGCGTCGCCAGTGCCAGCTAGCTGAACGCCGCCCGGACCTGGTTATCCGCTCGCTGCGTGGCAACGTAGGCACGCGTCTGGGCAAGCTCGATAACGGCGAGTACGATGCGATCATTCTTGCCGTGGCGGGACTCAATCGCCTTGAGCTACAGTCCCGGATTCGCTGTGCGCTGCCAGCAGAAGTTTCGCTTCCGGCGGTAGGCCAGGGCGCGGTGGGCATCGAATGCCGAACTGATGACGAACGCACCCGCGAGTTACTCGCGCCGCTCAACCATGATGAAACGGCAATTCGCGTGCGTGCGGAGCGTGCCATGAATATGCGTCTTGAAGGCGGCTGCCAGGTGCCGATCGGAAGCTATGCAGAGCTGAAAAACGGCGAATTATGGCTAAGAGCGCTGGTCGGCGCGCCGGACGGCTCCTTTATGGTGCGCGGCGAACGCCGTGGAAAACCTGAAGATGCGGAAACCATGGGCATTTCACTGGCCGAAGAGCTGCTCGATAACGGCGCGCGCGAGGTGTTAGCCGCAGTTTATGCTGGGGACGCCCCCGCATGACGATCCTTGTCACCCGCCCCTCTCCCGCCGGGGATGAGTTAGTGAGCCGTCTGCGCGCACTCGGGCAGGTGGCGTACAGTTTCCCTCTTATCGAATTCTCCCGCGGCAGGCAGTTAGAGCAACTGCCGGGGCAGCTTGCCGATCTCCGCGCTGAGGATCTGGTTTTCATCTTATCTCAGCACGTTGTGCAGTATGCGAATCCGCTCCTGAATAAAAACGGCATCGGCTGGCCGCAGAAACTGAGCTGGTTCGCCATCGGGCGTACAACCGCCCTGGCATTTCATACGGTAAGCCATTTGCCAGTGCGCTATCCGTTAGACCGGGAAACCAGCGAAGTCTTGCTACAATTACCTGAATTACAGAATATCGCCGGTAAGCGTGCGCTGATCCTGCGTGGCAACGGCGGGCGCGAGTTGTTAGGTGAAACCCTGGCAGCCCGCGGCGCTAAAGTTGAATTTTGCGAATGTTATCAACGCAATGCCAGGATTTATGACGGAACAGAAGAGGCTTTTCGCTGGCGCGAACGTGGCATTACCACCCTCGTGGTGACCAGCGGTGAAATGCTGCAACAGCTTTATACGCTGATTCCGCAGTGGTATCGCAACAACTGGCTGCTCCACTGCCAACTGGTTGTTGTCAGTGAGCGTCTGGCGATCCTTGCCCGGGATTTGGGCTGGCAGGATATTCGCATCGCCGATAACGCCGACAATGACGCGCTGCTCCGCGCGTTACAATAAACCTAACAATATGGGAAGCCACAATGACGGAACAAAATACTTCCTCCGCCATGGTTGAAGAGACCAAACCCGCGGCGGAAAGCACACCGCTACCGGAACAACCCCCACAGAAGAATCGTAGCGGCGTGGCGGGGATTGCTTTGGGTGCCATCGCCATCGCTATCGCCCTGGCGTTAGGTGTCGGGCTCTACAGCTATGGCAAGCATCAAACCTCGGCGCAAACTGCCACCAATGATGCGCTGACTACCCAGCTTGCCGCGCTGCAAAAACAGCAGGATCAGCAGAAAGCTGAGCTGGAAAAGACCATCAAACAGCAGGCAACGGCGCTTGATGAAGCCAACCGCCAGCAGGCAAACCTGGCACGTCAGTTAGATGAAGTGCAGCAAAAAGTGGCCACCATTTCGGGTAGCGATGCCAAAACCTGGCTGCTTGCCCAGGCCGATTTCCTGGTAAAATTAGCCGGGCGTAAGCTCTGGAGCGATCGGGATGTCACTACCGCCGCCGCGCTGTTAAAAAGCGCTGACGCAAGCCTTGCGGACATGAATGACCCAAGCTTGCTTACCGCTCGTCGCGCCTTAACCGACGATATCAGTTCGCTTTCATCGGTCAGCCAGGTGGATTACGACGGCATCGTGCTGAAGCTAAACCAGCTTGCCAATCAGGTTGATAACCTTCGCCTTGCGGATAACGACAGCGACGATACGCCGATGGATTCCGACGGCAGCGAACTCTCCAGCACCATGACCGAATGGCGTCAGAATCTGGTGAAAAGCTGGCACAACTTTATGGATAGTTTTATTACTATCCGCCGCCGCGATGAAACGGCGGTGCCGCTGCTGGCGCCTAATCAGGATATCTATCTGCGTGAGAATATTCGCTCGCGGCTGTTAATTGCCGCTCAGGCCGTGCCTCGCCATCAGGATGAGACTTACAAGCAGTCGCTTGAAAATGTGTCGACATGGGTGCGTGCTTATTACGACACCGACGATGCCACCACGAAAGCGTTCCTGGATGAACTGGACGCGCTGGGCCAGCAAAGCATCAATATGGATATCCCGCAAACGCTGCAAAGCCAGCCGCTGCTGGAAAAACTGATGCAGACCCGCGTCCGCAATTTACTTGCTCAGCCAGCCGCTGCCTCTGCCGGCGCCGCGCCTGCCGAAGCCACGCCTGAACAGGCGCCTGCAGCAAGTCAGGGAGAATAAGCATGATTAAAGTCTTATTGCTTTTTCTGCTGCTGATCGCCGGGATCGTTCTTGGACCGATGCTTGCCGGTCATCAGGGCTATGTCCTGATTCAGACCGATAACTACAACGTGGAAACCAGCGTTACAGGACTTGCGATCGTTCTGATCCTGACCATGATCGTGTTGTTCGCTGTCGAATGGATACTGCGCCGTATTTTCCGCACCGGCGCACGCACCCGTGGTTGGTTCGTGGGACGTAAAAGCAGCCGCGCACGTAAGCAAACTAAAGCTGCATTGCTGAAGCTGGCCGAGGGGGATTATCAGCAGGTTGAGAAGCTGATGGCGAAAAATGCCGATCACGCCGAACAGCCCGTAGTTAACTACCTGCTGGCAGCCGAAGCGGCGCAGCAGCGCGGCGATGAAATCCGCGCCAATCAGCATCTGGAGCGGGCAGCGGAGCTGGCGGACAACGATCAGTTACCGGTAGAAATCACCCGCGTTCGTCTGCAGCTCGCCAGAAATGAGAATCACGCGGCCCGCCATGGCATAGATAAGCTGCTGGAAATCGCGCCTCGCCACCCGGAAGTGCTGCGTCTTGCAGAACAAGCGTATGTGCGGACCGGCGCGTGGAGTTCCTTGCTGGATATCCTTCCTGCTATGGATAAAGTTAAGGTTGGTGACGAAGCCCATCGCGCTGCGCTGCAACAGCAGGCGTGGATAGGAATGATGGATCAGGCCATGGCAGATCGGGGCAACGATGGCCTGAAAGCCTGGTGGCGCAGCCTGAACCGCAAAACACGTCATGAAACGACGCTGCAGGTGGCGATGGCGGAGCACCTTATTGAGTGTGGCGATCATGAAGCCGCGCAGGAAATCGTGCTGGACGGCCTGAAGCGCCAGTATGACGAGCGTCTGATTCTGCTGATGCCTCGCCTGAAGTCAGGCAATCCGGAACAGCTGGAAAAAGCGCTGCGTCAGCAAATCAAAACCCAGGGCGACCGTCCTCTTCTGCACAGCACGCTGGGCCAGCTGTTTATGAAGCGTGGCGAATGGCAGCAGGCGAGCGAAGCCTTCCGTGAAGCTATTAAGCAGCGCCCTGACGCCTTTGATTACGCCTGGCTTGCCGACTCGCTGGATCGGCTGCATCAGCCGGAAGAAGCCGCGCTGATGCGTCGCGATGGTCTGCTGCTGACCCTGCAAAATAATCCTGCTCCTTGAGTTCCAGGGCGAATTTCTTTCGCCCTCCCCCTTCGCCTGACGCAAAAAAAAACACCTGCCGGTTGGCAGGTGTTAAAACAGGTCTTTTTGACAACTAAGTGGTGCTTCACTCAACGTTATGTCCATGGTGTCGGATGAGGCCTGAGGCGACATCTGTCGGTGGACGATAAGCACCGTAATCGGCTCTGCGTCATTCCCGGGTTTATGAAGCCTGAGGCAAGCATAAGAAATGGAATGAGCATCTACAGATGGATTATTGCACGAAGCATGCCAGGTTTGAATCAGGATTTCGTCAAACAGCCCAATACCTACAATTTCAGGTAGTTATTGTTAAAAATAACGTATTAATCCTGGGCTGCAGGGAAGCGAAGCGCCCGCTTCGCTTGTCTCTTTCAGGAGACACTTTAAAGGCCCGTCATTAAAAGTATTATTTATCATCCAGTTAAACGTCGCCAAAAAGCGACAGCCAAATGCATTTTGTCGCAAAGTTACGACAGTCGGGCAGGAGCATAAAATAAGTAAAGGAGTATTCAGAAATAACAGGTGCAAAAGGCCAGCCCTGTAGGGCGGATAAACAACGCGCCATCCGCCGGGCGGTCAACAACGTTGGATGGCGTTGACGCTTATCCAACCTACGTTTTTATAAACGCCAAATGCAAAAAGGCTAGCCCCGTAGGGCGGATAAGCAACGCGCCATCCGCCGGGATCCGGTCAACAACGTTGGATGGCGCTGGCGCTTATCCAGCCTGCGGTTTCATAATCTTCAGATGCAAAAAGGCCAGCCCCGTAGGGCGGATAAGCAACGCGCCATCCGCCGGGCCGGTCAACAACGTTGGATGGCGCTGACGCTTATCCAACCTACGTTTTTATAAACGCCGAATGCAAAAAGGCCAGCCCTGTAGGGCGGATAAACAACGTGCCATCCGCCGGGCCGGTCAATAACGTTGGATGGCGTTGACGCTTATCCAGCCTGCGGTTTCATAAGCTTCAGATGCAAAAAGCCAGCCCTGTAGGGCGGATAAGCAACGCGCCATCCGCCGGGCCGGTCAACAACGTTGGATGGCGCTGACGCTTATCCAACCTGCGGTTTCATAAGCTTCAGATGCAAAAAGCCAGCCCTGTAGGGCGGATAAGCAACGCGCCATCCGCCGGGATCCGGTCAACAACGTTGGATGGCGCTGACGCTTATCCAACCTACGTTTTTATAAACGCCGAATGCAAAAAGGCCAGCTCGAAAGCTGGCCTTTTTTAAATGTGGTCGGCGAGAGAGGATTATTCCCCTGCGGGCCGTTGCTTAAGCAACGTTGTCTCGCTGCGCTCGGCGCGAACCTCCCTGCCCCGGAGCTTCTCATCCTCTGGCGACCGAAAAGCAAAAACCCCGCCGAAGCGGGGTTTTCTTAATGTGGTCGGCGAGAGAGGATTCGAACCTCCGACCCACTGGTCCCAAACCAGTTGCGCTACCAAGCTGCGCTACTCGCCGAAATACTACTCTTTTACTTGTTGTCAGAGTTTTACTTAACTTAGATGATTGGTGCGAAGAGAGGGACTTGAACCCTCACGTCCGTAAGAACACTAACACCTGAAGCTAGCGCGTCTACCAATTCCGCCACCTTCGCATCATAACCACTAAATTAATGGGGTGGCTAATGGGACTCGAACCCACGACAACTGGAATCACAATCCAGGGCTCTACCAACTGAGCTATAGCCACCACTGTAAAATCTTTCACGCGGTACGTTAATTACCACCGCAGCTCTAGCGCCATTCTTTAAATGGTGCGCCCGACAGGATTCGAACCTGAGACCTCTGCCTCCGGAGGGCAGCGCTCTATCCAGCTGAGCTACGGGCGCGTAGCGCCGTTGCGGGGTCGGATATTACGGGCTTCATGCCCGGCTGTCTAGTGCTTATTTCAATAAAAAGCGAGTTTGGTTACGCTTTGTGCAGTCTGCTGCTTATCCATTCATATTTTACTCAGAGGGTCGTTTATTCAGGCCAAAAACCTTATAAACCAGCGTTACCAGCACTAAAAAACCCGCCCCTACCGTCAGCGACATACGCGTTTCTTCATTAATACCCATGCCGATTAATACACAGACCAGGAACATTATCGTCAGGTAATTTACCCATGGGAACGCGATCGACTTAAATGGATGGCTGGCTATAGCTTCGCGATGGGCCTTACGAAAGCGCACCTGACTAATAAGAATCACCAACCATGGCACCATACCCGGCAGCACGCTTGCGCTATAAACGTATACGAATACGCGCTGTGGATTAGGGATAACGTAATCCAGGCACGAACCCAGCAGCAGAATGGCGATTGAAACGGCAACCCCCGCCACCGGCACGCCACTGCGCGAAACTTTTGCCATCCTGGCCGGGAGCTGGCGGTTCTTTGCCAGGGCATAGAGCATACGGCCACAGCTATACATACCGCTGTTACAGCCGGAGAGCGCGGCGGTCAGCACCACAAAGTTGATGATGCCCGCCGCCGCGGTGATGCCGATTTTTGCGAAAGTTAGCACAAACGGGCTGCCGGTATTGCCAGTCTGATTCCACGGGAAGATAGTCACGATAATAAAAATCGCACCCACGTAGAAAATCAGGATACGCCACAGCACCTTACCAACCGCGCTGCGCAAGGTGACCTGCGGATTTTTTGCTTCCCCGGCGGTAATACCAATCAGCTCAACGCCCTGATATGACGCCACAACGATACAGAGCGCGGTCAGAAAACCTTTCCAGCCACCGGCAAAGAACCCGCCGTGTTCGGTAAGGTTGCCGAAGCCAACAGGCTGACCATGATTACCCAGACCAAAGAAAATCATGCCCAGCCCAACCGCTATCATCACGATAATGGTGGTGACCTTGATCGCCGCAAACCAAAATTCAATCTCACCGTACAGCCGCACCGCCGCCAGGTTCGCCAGCGCCACAAGCCCAACGGCGAGAAGCGCCGGCAGCCATTGCGGTAAATCGGGGAACCAGTACTGGACGTAAAGCCCTGTTGCGGTAATTTCCGATATCCCCACCGCCATCCACATAAACCAGTAAGACCAGGCGGTAAGGTAGCCAAAAAAAGGACTCATATAGCGGTGCGCGTAGACGGCAAACGAGCCGGCTACCGGCTCAAGAAACAGCATCTCGCCCATGGAGCGCATAATAAAGAACACGAACAGGCCGGCGATAATGTAAGCCAGCAGCACGGAAGGACCGGCCCACTTTAGCGTGCTGGCCGCCCCCATAAACAGGCCGACACCGATAGTGCCGCCCAGCGCAATAAGCTCGATGTGCCGGGCCTCAAGGCCTCGCTGAAGCTCCGCTTGTTTCTCTGCCATAAATTCCTCAGTCTGCTCACCCACCGGCGGCCTTTAAAGGGGCGCAATGGTTTCGTATTTTTTACAAAAATACAAATCAACCGTTAACAAATTTGGTGTGGTAAGAGGGAGGCGGCAACGAAAGGCGCTCCGTTGAGCGCCTTTTTACTGCTTACAGGCGGCCTGTGTAGTGCCAGGCCAGATAGCGCAGCAGCTTGAGCTGGCGGCCGAGGCGGCTCGGCTGGGACAGCAGTCGGTAAAGCCACTCCAGGCCCAGCTTCTGCCAGATCTTCGGCGCGCGTTTAACATGGCCGGTAAAGACATCGTAGGTGCCGCCAACGCCCATGTACAGAGCCTGCGGGTAAACTTTGCGGCAGTCGCGCATCAGGATTTCCTGCCGCGGCGACCCCATCGCCACGGTCACAATCGCCGCGCCGCTGTCACGAATGCGCTCAAACATCGCCTGCCGCTCCTGCGCTTTAAAGTAGCCATCCTGGCTACCCACGATATTCACATTCCAGAGCTTGCGAAGTTTCGCTTCCGTCTGGGCCAGGATCTCAGGCTTGCCGCCCACCAGAAAGACCGGCGTACCCTCGCGTCCGGCTTTTTCCATCAGCGCTTCCCAAAGGTCGGCTCCCGGCACACGCGACACCTGCGCCGCAGGATATTTTTTCCGGATTGAACGCACGACGCTTATGCCGTCCGCATATTTAAACTCTGCCGCATCAATGAGTTCGCGAACGTCGCGATCGCGTTCCGCCGTCAACACTTTCTCGGCGTTGATCGCCACCAGCGTTCCCGACCGCAGCGAGCCGTCCGCATAGAGATAATCCAGCGCGTGCTGCATATCACGCCAGCCCAGCAGCGCCAGGCCGCGAATGGTATAGGTAGGGGCAGAGATCGACTCGTTCATAGTGTTCCTTATCATCCGCTCAGGCTCCGGCTTCCACGCCCGGCATGCGCCGCAGTCGTTGATGTATCAGACCCGCACTATCAAATAACCAGTAAAGAAGCTTGGCCAGTACAAGACAAATGCCAAATACCATCATGAAGAAAACGACGCGGGAGACAAAAGAGTCCACGCCTTCACGAGCCAGCACTATCATGTTAAAAATCGCCCCGAAGCAGAAGCTATGGAGGATAGCGGCTTTATAGCGATTGGTTTCCCGGTTGCCAAGTTCATACAGCCAGTCGAACCATTTGATAATCAGACCAACCGCAAACGCGCCCGGCAGGATAAACCATACGCCGCCCATCACCACCAGCGAGCCGATAAGCGTAGGGGAAATCGCCAGCCCCGAGTGATTATTCAGGATCTCCCAGGTAAAGTAGTTAGCGCTGTTAAGCACAATGCCTGGACGATCCGGCCATACCCAGGTTGGAATAAACACGTAGAAATCACGCGCGATGGGCGCCAGTCCCTGAAACTCGATTTTGTCGTAGTTTTGCAGCAGTAACGCCAGGTTTTCCCACGGCGAGAACGTATCGCGGGTCAGGTAAAGGAAAGTATAAAAAGCCTCGTCGCCGCTTACGTTCAGCCCGTAGCGTTTCAATGCCAGCCAGAACATGCCCACAATGCCAAATACCCCGGCCGCCGCCAGCATCCAGAGGGAAATCCAGCCGCGAATAATGCCGATAAACAGGAAGATGGCGAAAGCGATAATGATATTGGCGCGCGTGCCGCCGACTATCATGTAGGTCAGCAGGCCAAACGCCACGGTGCTGACGAGGAAGAACATCCACGCGCGGCCATCCTGCTTCAGGAAGTAGACCACCAGCATCGCCGGAATAAAGAAGTAGAAGAAGCGCTTAAGCGCGACGCCTGAAACTTCGCTGGAGAATATCTGGCTGTAGGAGTGCAGCTTAAACAGCAAAAAGCCGTTGTGCATAAAGAAGACGCCAACGCTCACCAGCGCAACCAGCGCCAGCATCACCCATGTCAGATGCGTTTCGACGCGATTCATGGTGAACAACGGACGGCGCACGGCGCCTGCGGGCGGCTTCGCTCGCAGGCGCGTTTTATAGGCGACGTAATAAATACCATAGAAGCAGGTTGCCGCCAGCTGCGCCTGCAGCAGTACATCCGCAGGAACGACGTTCACCCCGAACCGGAAGACCAGCGTACAGGTAAAGGGGAAGCCGAAGAAAAAGGTCAGCAGATAAAGTAGCGAGAAGAAGACGTTAAAATTGAAGCGTACCTTGCGGAACTCCTGGTATGTCAGCAGACCGATAAACATGACGGAAATAAACCACACCACAAACAGACCGCCAAATTGCAGCAAACTCATGCGGTTTCTCCTGATGCGATTGCTAACGCCCGATCCCAGCCTTCAAGATAGTTGGGATTAAAAAAGGCAATCTGCTGTTTATCTAATAAGCGTAGCTGGCGCTGCGCTTCACGTATAACCGTTTTATCCAGCGGATCGCCGGTAAACAGCACGGGAACATGCTGTTCTACCATATCCTGCCAGAACGGATTTTTACGGCTCAATACGCAAGGAATGCCGGCCTGAATCAGCAGGCAAAGCGTGCCGATGCCCTGCTGCCTGTCAAAAATAAAATAGCCCAAATCGCACTGGCGCAGCAGCGCAAGGTAGTCGTTAAAGTCGATTTTTTCGGTCAGGATCTGCAGGTTATCTTCGCTGAATAAGGCGCTGCCCGCCTGCTGCACTTCATTGATATAAGCGCTGTTATTTATCGGGTAGCCCATTGGCACCACGACACGCACGTTATCGCCGAACCGAGCGTGAATCGCCTGCAACGCGGCGATATGCTGGTTACTGCGATCGCCGGAATTCCCGACCAGCAAAGTGAGATTATCGCCCGTTTTTTCTTCGTGGCTCATTTCATTGAGCGTGGGGTCCATACGCGTCGGGAAGTACAGCAGCTCCCCGGGCACGCGCGGATGGCGCTGGTGAAGATAGTTAAGATCGCCGCGCGTGGCGAATACCCGGCCAACGCGACCCTGAGCAATACGACGCAGCAGGTAAAAAAGACGGAACTTGAGGCTCCGTGAAGCCTCATACAAATCGGCTCCCCAGATATGCCAGCTCACCTGCGCAGGCTTCAGACCGCCTGTCAGCAAGGCAATCCACAAGGCGCTATTAAACTGGCCGTGGAAGAAAAACCGCTGCTGGCGGTTTGCGCGGGCTTTTTGTGTTACCGCTCCGGCCAGCGCTTTTTTCGTCGGAAAGAGCGTAATCGCAAGCTCAGGGAAAGCAGACGGTAAAGCGCTGTCCGTTGAAACCACCAAAAAAATGCGCGCGTGCGGATGCGAGGCGGCTAAAGCGTCGTTAAAGAAGCGCAGTACCGTCTGGTTATGATGCGGGATATCCGATCCCAGTACGTGAATCAGTGTCATCATGCTCGTCTACGATAAATAAGAAACACGCCACAGCAGAGCGCGAAGTAAACAATATAGGTTGCCATATAGGCCTGCGCGGCGCCCAGTGCGCCATGGGCTGGAATCAACCAGCGTGAAAAGCCGGTTAATAAAGCAAACTGGGTGATTTCAGTCAAAATATAAAAGCGCAACGCGGCTTTGGCGATGACTAAGTAGCCGAAAACATAGGCTCCCACTTTCAGCACGTCGCCCACCAGCTGCCAGGCGAACAGATCGCGCATCGCGATAAACTTCTGTGAGAAAAGCAACCAGATGGCAAAATCACGCAGAAGCCAGACGGTAAAACTGGCCGCGGCTACCGCGGGGAGCACGAACTTCAGTGAGCGAACAATTTCGCGGCCGATCTCCTGCTTAGCCGTCAGCCTTGATAAGGTCGGCAGCAGGTACACGCTGAAAGACGCGGTAATGAACTGGAGGTAGGCATCTGAAATACTGCTGACGCCCTGCCAGATCCCCACCTCGTCCCAGCTATAGTGCTCGGCGAGCAGGTTACGCATCATCACGTAAGCAACGGGCAGCGTGATGGAGGTAATCAACGCCATGAGCGTAAATTTTCCCAGGCTGCTGGCGTAAACCTTGTCCCACTGCGGTTTCAGCCAGGCCAGCGGGACGTGTTCGCGTCGTACCAGCATGAAGCCTGCAGGGATAAGCACCAGCGCTGGCACCAGCGCCAGACCAAGCAGCGCGCCCTGATAGCCACCTGAGCGATAGCAAAGATAGTAAGCGACCACGCCGATAAAGCTGCCGCCGATCAACGCCAGCGCGTTACCCGCCGCATCCCGGAAGCCTTTCATGATAGCCAGCGACAGGTTCGCCCAGGCGATCCCCATCTGCACCAGCGCCACCAGACGCACCAGGCCCTGATAGTGGTCGTGACCAAACAGCCCGATGCAGATCGGTTTAGCCGCCACGACAAAAATAACCGCCAGCAGGGTTGAGAACCCCAATACCATCGCCGATGAGGTGCCGATGACTTTGCGAAGCTCTTGCGGATCGTCATGATACTGAGCGACGTATTTAGTGACGCCGTTAAAAATACCGGCCCCCGCCAGCACGCCCAGTACGGTAATCATCTGACGAAAGTTACCCGCAAGCCCTACGCCGCTCGGGCCAAACGCCACCGCCAGAAGTTTGACCACCAGCAGACCGGCGGCGATTTTTACCAGCGTGGACCCGGCGGTCCACGCTGAGGCTTTAGCCAGCGACATATCAGGAGAGGTAGGTCAGCAACGTATTGATAACAGCACGTTGATTAACCGAAGAGAGGTTATAGAACAGCGGCAGGCGCACCAGGCGTTCACTCTCTTTGGTTGTGAACCGGTCTTCGCCGTGGAAGTAGCCAAACTTTTCGCC
The DNA here is from genome assembly GCF_051307055.1 of Dryocola sharpae. Taxonomy (GTDB): domain Bacteria; phylum Pseudomonadota; class Gammaproteobacteria; order Enterobacterales; family Enterobacteriaceae; genus Dryocola. The sequence goes on from NZ_CP149994.1 coordinate 4,226,624, forward strand.
GGCCGGGCAGGCGTGCAGCGGAATATAGTGGAATACGGCCATGATTTCGGCTTCTTTGAGATACGAAATCAGCGCGGTGCGGTCTTCCACATCACGTAGTTTGATATAAAACATGTGGGCGTTTTGCACACAATCCTTCGGCACGACAGGTAATTCGATACGGCCTGCGAGAGCCAGCGGCGCTAGCGCATCATGGTAAGCCTGCCAGAGCTTAAGGCGCTGCTGGTTAATCTTCTCAGCGGCTTCAAGCTGCGCCCATAAATAGGCGGCCTGTAAATCGGCCATCAGATAGCTCGAACCAATGTCTCGCCAGGTGTATTTATCCACCTGTCCGCGGAAGAACTGGCTGCGGTTGGTACCCTTTTCGCGAATGATTTCAGCGCGATCGATTAACGACGGATCGTTGATGAGCGTCGCGCCGCCTTCGCCGCCGGCGGTGTAGTTTTTCGTTTCATGGAAGCTGAAGCAGCCGATGTGGCCGATGGAGCCCAGCGCACGGCCTTTGTAGGTCGACATCACGCCCTGCGCGGCATCTTCTACCACGAACAGATTGTGTTTCTTCGCCAGCGCCATAATGGTGTCCATTTCACAGGCAACGCCCGCGTAGTGCACCGGCACGATAGCGCGCGTCTTTTCGGTAATCGCCGCTTCAATCAACGTTTCATCGATGTTCATGGTGTCCGGACGCAGATCGACAAACACAATTTTTGCGCCGCGCAGCACGAAGGCGTTCGCCGTTGAAACAAAGGTGTAGCTTGGCATGATGACTTCGTCACCAGGCTTGATATCCAGCAGTAGCGCAGCCATCTCCAGCGAGGCCGTGCAGGATGGCGTTAGCAGCACTTTTTTGCTGCCGAAACGCTGTTCCATCCACTGCTGGCAGCGGCGCGTAAAGCCGCCGTCGCCGCAAAGCTTGCCGCTTCCCATCGCAGCCTGCATGTATTCGATTTCCGTACCTACTACTGGCGGAGCATTAAATGGGATCATTTTTTCACCTGTATAACCAGAAGGCGGTGCTATCTACGGTGGCACCGCTTTGAATATAACGTCGCAAAGCCGCGGTATTGCTTATCTGCGTGGCAACACGCAGCGTTGTCAGCCCGCGCTGCTGGCACCATAAGCGCGCGGCATGCATGAGCTGTTCACCTGCTCCACGACCCGCCAACAAGCCAATCCGCGCTTCGCGCTCGTTTAACTGACGCAGGCTGACGAAGCCCTGTATTTCATCGCCGTTTTTCAACAACAGACACTGATGGTCAAACGTGCCGAGCACCGCATTTTCAACCCATTGAGCATAAAATCGGCCGCTATCGGCGGGCCGATACCAGGGCGCGCGGAAACGGCTTTGCGTAAAGACCTGAGCGGCCATTTCGCGCAGAACAGGAATATCAGCTTCCTGTGCAACAACAGAAGATGCAGCATTTTCTGTGCCAACGGGCAGCGCCAGATCGACTTCGCCTTCAACTAACCGAAAGCCGAGCTGCTGTAAAGCGTCGAGCAAATCAGCGCGGTGGGCCGGAATTTTTGCCTGCACGCGCCCGTAAGCCGCAAGCTGCTCTGTGGCCAGCTCGGGCGCGTCGTCCGCAAAACGAACAATGGCGCTGTTAACGCCAAAGAACTGATTTTCCCATGTCAGAGCATCAAGCCGGGCGCGAAGCGGACCGTTCATAGCTTAGCCTCGGAATAACGGGTTAACGCCAGACGCCTTTGGTATCGACAACCCAGCGCTGCTGGATTTTCTCACCCGCGATGGCTTTGAATTCGTTATGGTCAACCAGCATGACCAGCACATCGGCCTGCTGCAGGGCAGCATCGAGACTCGCCAGCTGGCAATGCCCTTCCAGTTTCTTCGGAAGCTGATGAATATTCGGTTCGACCACCAGCGTTTCACCGCTGTGCCAGCTGGCAATCATCTCAGCGATTTCCATCGCCGGGCTTTCGCGCAGATCGTCAATGTTTGGTTTGAACGCCAGACCAAAACAGGCGATTTTCAGTTCGCCTGCGCGCTTACCGCTTTCGGCCAGGCTGTCCGCAACGGCCGCTTTGACCTGATTCACAACCCAGTGCGGTTTGCCGTCGTTGACTTCACGAGCGGTACGAATCAAACGCGCCTGCTGCGGATTCTGAGCAACGATAAACCACGGGTCGACGGCAATACAGTGCCCGCCGACACCGGGACCCGGCTGAAGAATGTTCACGCGCGGGTGGCGATTCGCCAGACGTATAAGCTCCCATACGTTGATATCCTGGTCGGCACAAATTAGCGAAAGCTCGTTCGCAAAGGCGATATTAACGTCGCGGAAGCTGTTTTCCGTCAGCTTGCACATTTCCGCCGTGCGGGAGTTGGTGATAACGCACTCGCCTTCCAGGAAGATTTTATAAAGCTCGCTGGCGCGCGCTGAGCAAACTGGCGTCATGCCGCCGATCACGCGGTCGTTTTTAATCAGCTCCACCATGACCTGCCCTGGCAATACGCGTTCCGGACAGTAGGCGACATTGATATCCGCCGCTTCACCCGCCTGCTGCGGGAAGGAGAGATCCGGACGCAGGGCTGCCAGCCATTCGGCCATTTGTTCGGTGGAGCCTACCGGCGATGTGGATTCCAGAATCACTAAAGCACCCTTTTTCAGAACCGGCGCGATAGATACCGCCGCGGCCTTTACAAAAGCCATGTCCGGCTCATGCTCGTCCTGAAAAGGCGTTGGCACTGCAATCAGATAAGCATCCGCCTCGACAGGTTGCGTGCTGGCTCGCAAAAACCCCGCCTCGACTGCGGTTTTAACGACCTTATCCAACTCCGGCTCAACAATATGAATGGCACCGCGGTTAATGGTCTCCACCGCATGCTGGTTAATATCGATGCCTACTACGTTTTTCTGGCGGGAAGCAAACGCCGCCGCCGTGGGCAAGCCAATGTAGCCAAGACCAATAACGGAGATGGTTGAAAAACTCATAGTTTCACCTGATTGTTCTTTAGGGCGGTCAAAATACGTTCGCAAGCGGTGCCGTCCCCGTAGGGGTTATGCGCACGGCTCATGATTTGATATTCATTTTCATCGCGCAGCAGGCGCGTAACCTCACGGACGATATTTCGCGTATCGGTGCCCACCAGACGGACCGTGCCCGCTTTCACCGCTTCCGGGCGCTCCGTGGTGTCGCGCATAACCAGCACCGGTTTGCCAAGCGACGGCGCTTCCTCCTGAATGCCGCCGGAATCTGTCAAAATCAGATACGCGTGGTTCATCAGGTAGACAAACGGCAGGTATTCCTGCGGTTTGACAAGCACCACGTTTTCCACATGGCCCAGAATACGTTCTACCGGCTCGCTAACGTTAGGGTTGAGATGTACCGGGTAGACTATCTGCACATCGCTGTTTTCTTTGGCAATCTCTGCCAGCGCATGACAAATACGCTCAAATCCATCGCCGAAGCTTTCACGGCGGTGTCCGGTTACCAGGATAAGCTTTTTAGCGCTGTCTAAAAACGGGTGATACTGCGCGAGGCTGCTGCGCAGTTCGTCATCAGCCAGTACGCGGTCACGCACGGAAATGAGCGCGTCAATTACCGTATTTCCCGTCACGAAGATTTTATTATCGCTGATGTTTTCGCGCAGCAGGTTCTGCCGCGAATTCTCAGTAGGGGCAAAGTGGTACATGGCAAGATGCCCGGTTAGCGTACGGTTAGCCTCTTCCGGCCACGGCGAATAAAGATCGCCCGTGCGCAGCCCCGCCTCAACGTGACCCACTGGAATGCGCTGGTAAAATGCGGCAAGGCTGGTGGCAACTGTCGTGGTGGTGTCGCCATGAACCAGCACTACGTCGGGCTTGAACGACTCAAGGATTGGCTTTAGCCCTTCAAGTATCCGACAGGTTATTTCCGTCAGCCCCTGCCCTGGGCTCATGATGTTGAGATCGTAATCTGGCTGGATCGAAAATAAACTCAATACCTGATCGAGCATCTCGCGATGCTGGGCCGTCACGCATACCTTCGCGTCAAAAAACGCGTCTTTTGTCAACGCATGAACCAGCGGCGCCATTTTAATGGCTTCCGGTCGCGTGCCAAAAACAGTTAACACTTTCACAGCGATTCTCTTTTGTTAAAAAGGTGAAGGCCGTTCGTCGGGCCTTCACCAGGCAAGGGCGTTATAACGCTTTAGGACGGCGGGCCAATGCCACACCAGCGCCTGTCAGGGCCCCAACCGCACCCCACATAATTAATAAGAACGCACGGCGCGGGCTATCGCGCTTAACGGGCTCTTCTGGGGTACGTAAATAACGATAAGTCTGGAAACGCGGATCGAGCGTTGGGCCCACGTTTAAAGTTGAAAGCATGGCGCGATTCTGATCGTAGTCGATGTCATAGGCGGGGCCCACGGCCTGCAGGCTTTCAAGCCTTGCCTGGAGCATCGGGCGTCCCAGCATGAACATTTCAGAGTCAGGCAGCTCATCCGCAGGTACTTCCGTTTCGCTGCGGGCGATATTTTGCTGCTCGGCGATTTTCAGCGCCTGTTCAGTGCTTTTCACTTTGCGATCGTAAATAGATTTGGCCACGGCTTCCTGCCGTTTAACCTGCGCTTTCATCTGGATGGTGCGGGCGGCCCAGGCGCCCGTCAGCTCTTCGTTCAGATGGCTTGCCGCACGCTGGCTGGCAAAAGCGACGTATTGTCGTAGCAGGTTATTTGCATCCGCAGCGGTCTCAGCAATCAGCTTGACGCTGTCGTTAAGGCTACGGGTGATATCGCCTGCGGTGAACTGGATGTTGTCCACCATCTCATCAAGCAGAGCGGCGTCCGCTTTACTGTTTCCTGACTGACGCTGCTTGTAGTAATCGGTCTGTAGCCAGAAATCGCGTCGGGTATCGTAGGCTGAGAGCTGCATGATGAACTCTTTATAGGCTTCGTCCATAACGGAAGGCTGATCGACAGGGACCATATTGGCTTTGATATCGAGATTACGCAGGAATTGCTGCTGAGAGTAGTAGCCTCCCAGCATATTGACCGTCGGGCGATCGGTGATGGCGTTGGCGCTCCACTCCTGGCGGGCAAAAAAGGTGTAAACCAGGGCGACGATGGCGAACGCTACCGCCATGCCCGCAATCCAGAACTTTCCTCTCCACAGTGTCCGGAACAAACCACGAATGTCCAGCTCGTTGTCCACCATTCCCGGGTTACTTCCTGGCACATGTTGTCTCATCACTTCCCCAATTCAATTCAGGATTAAGAAATGCTGCTGTTTCTGCGTTGACGACGCTTGAAGCGTCTTATGAAGCGGGCCACTCTCCAGGCGCGCTTAATGCAATAATCATAGAGCACAAATGCTAGCAAGAATAATGCCAACATTACCCATTCCGGAATAACCATATAGTATTCAGCTACTACGCCAAAAGTAGCTAATAAAGCCGCTGCAACCGTTATCAAAGCGAATGCCTGACGGGAAGTAAAGCCTGCTCGCATAATTAGATGATGAATATGCTGTCGGTCGGCTGAAAAAGGACTCAATCCTTTACGTAATCGGCGGTACATAATGGCAATCATATCCATCAGCGGAATAGCAATAATCCATAACGCCGTGACAGGGCTGATTGGATGCGTTGCCCCTTGCGTGGTTTGTAGCAGTATCCAAATCAACGTAAAGCCGATAAAAGTGCTGCCGGCATCGCCCATAAACACTTTATATCGTTTCCCGAGCGCACCCAGGTTGAGCAGAATGTAAGGAAGGGTCGCCGCTATCATGGTGAAGCACCACATCGCGAGACTGGTTTGTCCGTTAAAAAAGAGTATGACGCCAAGACCTGCAAAAGAAACACTGGAAAGGCCGCCGAGAAGCCCATCTATACCATCAACCATGTTGAAAGCATTAATCGCAGCCCAGACAGCAAACAACGTTAAGATATAACCAAAAGGCCCCAGAAGGAACTCCCAGGAACCCAGAATATAACCAAAGCTAGAAAGGTAGAGACCAGCACAGGCCATCATTAAGATAGCAACAAAAGCTTGAGCAAGCGCGCGGAACTTTACGCTGATGTCGAAACGATCGTCGAGAGCACCAACAAGCACAAGAATGCCAGCACAAACTAAATAGAGCCGTGCGTGTGGGATATAATATCTGGAGAAAAGCCAGGCGAAGAAAAATGCAATGCATACACCCGCATAGACAGATACTCCTCCGACCAGTGGGATCAGGCCCTGATGTCGCTTACGGTAATTTGGTCTATCTACCAAGCCGACTTTTTTCGCCGCTTTGCGGGCAAAAAACAAAAAGACAAGAGTGAAGACAAAGACAAAAATGAGGTCTGTACTCAGACTGAGTAAGTTCACGGTAAACGCTCTCTGCTAAATCATGCAGTTATTAAAGCAAAAATCATACCAAATTCATATTTAACGGTTATTTTAATATAAACTTAGAGCATTTAATGCGCAATCCATACCTGTTTACCTTAAGTCGAGAACAAAAGTAAAAATGTACGTAAGACTATTAAAGCGTATATACCACTAAAGAAAAACGCCACGACTAAGCGTGGCGTTCCCCGAGTTTTTATTACTTACGAGCGCTTCATCATATCGAAGAATTCGTCGTTGGTTTTGGTCATCGCCAACTTGTTAATGAGGAATTCCATCGCGTCGATTTCACCCATCGGGTGAATAATTTTACGCAGGATCCACATTTTCTGCAGCTCTTCCTGGGTCGTAAGAAGCTCTTCTTTACGCGTACCAGAACGGTTGTAGTCGATGGCGGGGAACACGCGTTTCTCAGCGATTTTACGCGCCAGATGCAGTTCCATGTTGCCGGTACCTTTAAATTCTTCGTAGATAACTTCATCCATTTTAGAACCGGTATCGACCAGCGCGGTGGCGATAATGGTCAGGCTGCCGCCCTCTTCCACGTTACGTGCCGCACCGAAGAAGCGTTTTGGACGATGCAGGGCGTTAGCGTCCACACCACCTGTTAATACTTTACCGGAAGCCGGTACCACGGTGTTGTAAGCACGCGCCAGACGGGTAATGGAGTCCAGCAGAATGATAACGTCTTTTTTATGCTCAACCAGGCGCTTCGCTTTCTCAATTACCATTTCGGCAACCTGAACGTGGCGGGATGCCGGCTCGTCAAAGGTGGAAGCAACCACTTCACCTTTAACCAGACGCTGCATCTCGGTCACTTCTTCCGGACGTTCGTCGATAAGCAGAACCATCAGCACGCAATCCGGGTGATTATAAGCGATGCTCTGGGCAATGTTTTGCAGCAGCATGGTTTTACCGGCTTTTGGCGGCGCCACAATCAGGCCACGCTGGCCGCGACCGATTGGCGACGCCAGATCCAGCACGCGTGCGGTTAAATCTTCGGTAGAACCGTTACCACGTTCCATGCGCAGACGAGAGTTGGCATGCAGCGGGGTTAAGTTTTCAAACAGGATTTTGCTGCGCGCATTTTCCGGTTTGTCGTAGTTAACCTCGTTTACTTTCAGCAGGGCAAAGTAACGCTCGCCTTCTTTCGGCGGACGAATCTTACCGGAGATGGTATCCCCAGTGCGGAGGTTGAAACGGCGGATTTGGCTGGGAGAAACGTAGATATCATCGGGACCGGCGAGGTAGGAGCTGTCTGCGGAGCGGAGGAAACCAAATCCATCCTGCAGTATCTCCAGCACACCGTCGCCAAAGATATCTTCGCCACTCTTAGCATGTTGCTTCAGGATGGAGAAAATAATGTCCTGTTTGCGCATGCGGGCCTGATTTTCCAGCCCCATATTTTCGCCGAGAGTAATCAGCTCAGAAACCGGCGTATTCTTTAATTCGGTAAGATTCATAATGGTGGGTTCTTAAACTCGGGGTAAATCTCGAACATGTTTCGTGAATGGTATGGCAGGGTCATCCATGCCTGTTTAATGGCCAGCACCACATGTCTTATCGCTGTCTGGTCATAGGAAAAACGCAGAACTGAAACGACACGACGGAATGGGTGATACGCCCGAAATCGATTATGCAACCATGTGCTCACTGTGAAATTAGCGTCTTAGCGATAGCGAATGAGAAGCATTGGGTATTACAAAGATTCAAACTTTAAGGCAAGTTCAAGGTGCAGTAAAAGTAACTTAGCATGACTGACGCCGGGCGTCCAGCGGCTCACAAAAATTTGCAAACCGCGCACGCGCCGGCTGAGATTCCATTACGCCAGATTAGCGTCCAGGAACTCTTTTAACTGGCCTTTGGACAGCGCACCGACTTTAGTGGCAGCCACTTCACCGTTCTTAAACAGCAGCAGAGTCGGAATGCCGCGGATGCCGTATTTCGGCGCGGTGCCCGGGTTCTGATCGATGTTCAGTTTGGCAACGGTTAATTTGCCCTGATATTCATCAGCGATTTCATCAAGAATCGGGGCGATCATTTTGCATGGACCACACCACTCTGCCCAGAAATCAACGAGGATCAACCCGTCAGCTTTAAGTACGTCCGTGTCGAAACTGTCATCAGTCAGGTGAATAATTTTATCGCTCATGTTCTACTCCAAAGGATTGTGTCTACCTTGTTGGTGTAGCATTAACCAACTTAAGGTTGACTTTATTTCACCGGATACGCTTTCGTAAAGCAATAGTTAGCTGATATTCTACCACACTATGAGCAAAACACATTTGACCGAACAGAAGTTTTCCGACTTCGCCCTGCACCCTAAGGTGATTGAAGCCCTTGAAACAAAAGGGTTTCATAACTGCACCCCTATTCAGGCACTCGCGCTTCCGCTGACGCTGGCGAATCGTGATGTTGCCGGTCAGGCGCAAACCGGTACTGGCAAAACGATGGCGTTCTTAACGTCAACGTTCCATTATTTACTCTCTCACCCTGTTCCGGAGAACCGTCAGGTGAACCAGCCGCGCGCCTTAATTATGGCGCCGACTCGTGAACTGGCAGTGCAAATTCACTCCGATGCAGAACCGCTGGCCCAGGCCACAGGACTGAAACTCGGCCTGGCTTACGGCGGCGACGGCTACGATAAACAGCTTAAAGTGCTGGAAAGCGGCGTCGACATCCTGATTGGCACAACCGGTCGTTTAATCGACTACGCCAAGCAAAATCATATCAATTTAGGTGCTATTCAGGTCGTGGTGCTGGATGAAGCCGATCGCATGTACGATCTGGGTTTTATCAAAGACATCCGTTGGTTGTTCCGTCGTATGCCGCCGGTAACGCAACGCCTGAACATGCTGTTCTCCGCAACCCTCTCTTACCGCGTACGTGAACTGGCTTTCGAACAGATGAACAACGCCGAATACGTGGAAGTGGAACCAGAACAGAAAACGGGCCACCGTATAAAAGAGGAGCTGTTCTACCCTTCAAACGATGAGAAAATGCGCTTGTTGCAGACGCTCATTGAAGAAGAGTGGCCGGACCGCGCAATCATCTTCGCCAACACGAAACACCGCTGTGAAGATATCTGGGGCCATCTGGCTGCCGATGGCCACCGCGTTGGCCTGTTAACCGGTGACGTTGCGCAGAAAAAACGCCTGCGCATCCTTGATGAGTTCACCCGTGGCGATCTCGACATCCTGGTAGCAACCGACGTTGCCGCCCGCGGCCTGCATATTCCGGCCGTAACGCACGTATTCAATTACGATCTGCCGGATGATTGCGAAGATTACGTTCACCGTATTGGCCGTACCGGCCGCGCCGGCGCAAGCGGGCATTCCATCAGCCTCGCCTGTGAAGATTACGCGTTAAACCTGTCAGCAATCGAAACCTACATCGGTCACTCGATTCCGGTCAGCAAATATAAGACAGAAGCACTGTTAAGCGAGCTGCCACCACCAAAACGTCTGACCCGCCCTCGTTCCGGTAACGGTCCTCGTCGTGGCGGCAGTGCATCCCGTGGTAATCGTCGTCGTACAGGTTAATTATCTATGCTCAGCTCCACCTCACTGTATGCAGCTATTGATTTAGGTTCTAACAGTTTTCATATGTTAGTGGTACGTGAGGTGGCTGGGACGATACAAACCCTGGCACGCATTAAACGTAAAGTCCGCCTCGCAGCCGGCTTAAACAGCGAAAACGCGCTCTCCCAGGAAGCTATGGAGCGCGGGTGGCAATGCCTGCGCCTATTCGCGGAACGTTTACAGGATATTCCGCAGGCGCAAATTCGCGTTGTCGCCACGGCAACGCTTCGCCTTGCCACTAACGCCCGGCAATTCATCCAGCAGGCTGAGAAAATTCTGGGATGTCCCATCCAGATCATTCGCGGTGAAGAAGAGGCCCGCCTTATTTATCAAGGCGTTGCTCACACTACCGGCGGCGCCGATCAGCGTCTGGTCGTGGATATTGGCGGCGCCAGTACGGAATTAGTGACCGGCTCCGGGGCGCAAACGACCGCGTTATTTAGCCTTTCGATGGGCTGCGTAACCTGGCTTGAACGTTTCTTTAGCGATCGCAATCTGGCAAAAGAAAATTTTGCGGCGGCGGAAGCTGCGGCAAGCGAAGTGTTAAAACCGGTCATTGATGAGTTAAAGCATCATGGCTGGAAGGTCTGCGTTGGCGCCTCGGGCACCGTACAGGCTTTGCAGGAAATCATGATGGCGCAGGGCATGGATGAGCGAATAACCCTTGCGAAACTGCAGCAGTTAAAGCAGCGCGCCATCCAGTGCGGACGCCTTGAAGAGCTGGAAATCGAAGGCTTAACGCTTGAACGTGCGCTGGTTTTCCCAAGCGGTCTGGCCATTTTAATCGCCATCTTTGAACAGCTCGGCATTGACTGTATGACCCTAGCCGGCGGCGCGCTGCGCGAAGGCCTGGTATATGGCATGCTGCATCTGACTGTCGATCGGGAAATTCGTAGCCGCACCATTCGCAATATTCAGCGCCGTTTTATGGTTGATATCGCGCAGGCCACCCGTGTTCAGCAACTGGCGCAGGTTTTTGCCGGCTATGTTGCCGATGAATGGGAGCTTGATCCATTAAGCAAAGATATGCTGCAAAGCGCGGCCCTGCTTCATGAAGTTGGCCTGAGCATCGATTTCAGACAGGCTCCGCTGCATGCGGCCTATCTGATCCGCAATCTGGATCTGCCGGGCTACACGCCGGCACAAAAAAAGCTGCTCGCCACCCTTCTGCTCAATCAGACCAATCCGGTCGATCTTTCGTCGCTCCACCAGCAAAACGCCGTTCCGCCACGCATTGCGGAGCGTCTTTGCCGCCTGTTACGTTTAGCGATTATCTTCGCCAGCCGCCGCCGGGACGACATTCTGCCCGCAACCGAGCTGGAGGCCGAAGGAGAAGCGCTGCAGCTCACTCTTCCTGCCAACTGGCTTGCCTGCCATCCGCTTGGCGCTGAACTGCTTACCCAGGAAAGCCTGTGGCAAAGCTATGTTCACTGGCCGCTTACCATTAAATAATTCAGCCGCCGCGCGCTCTGGCCAGCATCTCCCGGATATTCGCGACGTTTGCCTGCCCTTTATTCATGCGCTCTTCAGCCGATACCACTTTACGCTCCTGCTCCCATTGCAAATCATCCTGCGGTAGTTCAAGCAGGAAGCGGCTCGGCTCCGGCCGCACCAGCTCGCCATACTGACGGCGCTCTTTGCACAGCGTAAAAGTCAGCTCTTTCTGCGCGCGGGTGATCCCTACATAGGCCAGACGCCGCTCTTCGTCGATATTGTCTTCATCAATACTGCTCTGATGCGGCAGCAGTCCCTCTTCCATGCCCACTAAAAAGACATAAGGGAACTCCAGCCCTTTGGAAGCGTGGAGGGTCATCAACTGGACCTGATCCGCTTCATCATCGCTTTCACCACGCTCCATCATATCGCGCAGCGTGAAGCGAGTAACAACCTGGGTCAACGTCATGGGTTCATCGATATCCGAACCTTCAAGCATCTCCGTCATCCAGCTAAACAACTGATTGACGTTTTTCATGCGCATTTCCGCCGCTTTCGGGCTCGGGGACGTTTCGTACAGCCAGCTTTCGTAATCCACGCCATGAATCAAATCACGCACCGCCGCCACGGGTTCACGCTCGGCAAGCGTCGCCACATCACGTAACCAGTGGGTAAAACGCTGCAACGCCTCCAGGCCACGCCCGCTTAAAGTCTGGCTAAGGCCAAAATCAAAGCTGGCGGTGAAAAGACTTTTATTACGCTGCATTGCCCATTCGCCCAGCTTCTGCATCGTTGCCGGACCGATTTCACGTTTTGGCGTGTTCACGATACGCAGGAAAGCGCTGTCGTCATCCGGGTTGGTCAGCACGCGCAGATAGGCCAGCAGATCTTTAATTTCCGGCCTTGAGAAAAACGACGTGCCGCCTGAGATGCGATACGGGATGCGGTTTTGCATCAGCATCTTTTCGAACACCCGCGACTGGAAATTGCCACGATAAAGAATCGCGTAATCTTTGTAGCTGGTTTTATTAATAAAGTGATGGGCGATAAGCTCGCCGGTAACGCGTTCCGCCTCATGATCTTCGCTATTGGCCGTTACCACTTTTAACTCGGTGCCGTAACCCAGCTCTGAGAACAGGCGTTTTTCAAAGACGTGCGGGTTGTTGGCAATCAGAATATTGGCCGCCTTCAGGATGCGCCCGGAGGAGCGATAGTTCTGCTCAAGCTTAATGACCTGCAGGCTCGGAAAATCCTGGCTCAGTAATACAAGGTTTTGCGGACGTGCGCCGCGCCAGGAGTAGATCGACTGGTCGTCGTCGCCTACCACGGTGAAACGAGCGCGTGCGCCCACCAGCAGCTTCACCAGCTCATACTGGCTGGTGTTGGTATCCTGATATTCATCCACCAGCAAATAGCGGATGCGGTTTTGCCAGCGCTCACGCACCTCTTCATTGCGCTGTAAAAGCAGCGTTGGCAGCAAAATCAGATCGTCAAAATCCAGCACGTTGCAGGATTTCAGATGAGCGTCGTACAGGCCGTAGCAGTGCGCGAAAATTCTGTCCCGCTCGCCTTTCGCCTGCGCTGCCGCCTGAGAAGGCGTTAACAGATCGTTTTTCCAGTTCGAGATCGTCGAGATCAGCTGTTGCAGTAACGTCTTATCCTCTTCGAGCAAACCTTCGGTCAGCTCTTTTAGCAACGCGCTCTGGTCCGTGTCGTCAAACAGCGAGAAATTAGATTTCATGCCTAACGCCGCGTATTCGCGCTTGATGATTTCAAGCCCCAGCGTATGGAACGTGGAGATAAGCAATCCGCGGGCTTCTTTGCGCCCCAGCGTTTGCGCCACGCGCTCTTTCATCTCACGCGCGGCCTTGTTAGTAAAGGTCACAGCGGCGATGTGCCTTGCCTGATAGCCGCACTCACGGATCAGGTACGCCATTTTATTAGTAATGACACGCGTTTTGCCCGAGCCTGCGCCCGCCAGCACAAGGCAGGGTCCGGTAACAAATTCGACGGCTTGTTGTTGGCCTGGGTTTAAACGCATAAGAACACTCAATGAAAGTCAGGAGGGGAGAAAATCAGCGTGGTAGTATAGCCAGCGTAATCCATACGACTCAAGGTACTATCATGGCAAAAACCGCGGCAGCATTGCATATCCTTGTTAAGGAAGAAAAACTGGCCCAGGAAATTCTCGAACAGCTGAAAAACGGCGGCGACTTCGAAAAACTGGCGAAAAAGCACTCCACCTGCCCGTCAGGCAAAAAAGGCGGTCATTTAGGCGAGTTCCGCCAGGGCCAGATGGTGCCGGCTTTCGATAAAGTGGTGTTCTCATGCCCGCTGCTGGAGCCTGTTGGGCCGCTGCACACGCAGTTTGGCTATCACGTCATTAAAGTACTGTACCGTAACTAACAAAAAAGGCCGGGATTTCCCGGCCTTTTTACGCAGCAGGACTTAGCCTGCTACAGCGATACGTTTCATATCGGTCATATAGCCGCGCAGTTTCTGGCCCACTTTCTCGATTTCGTGAGTGCGGATAGCTTCGTTAACATCACGCAGCTGCGCGTTGTCTACAGCGGCCGCCGGGGTTTCTTTGCCCAGGTCGCCTGCCTGCAGCGTAGTCATAAACTCTTTCAGCAGCGGTACGGCCGCGTAAGAGAACAGGTAGTTGCCGTACTCTGCGGTATCGGAGATAACTACGTTCATTTCATACAGACGCTTACGGGCGATGGTGTTTGCAATCAGCGGCAGCTCGTGCAGGGATTCATAGTAAGCAGACTCTTCGATGATGCCCGCATCCACCATGGTTTCGAACGCCAGCTCAACGCCTGCTTTCACCATCGCGATCATCAGAACGCCTTTATCAAAGTATTCCTGCTCGGAAATTTTGCCGTCAAACTGCGGAGCGGTTTCGAACGCGGTTTTGCCGGTCTCTTCACGCCACGTCAGCAGGTTCTTATCGTCGTTCGCCCAGTCGGCCATCATACCAGAGGAGAATTCGCCGGAGATGATATCATCCATGTGTTTCTGGAACAGCGGCGCCATAATGGTTTTCAACTGTTCAGACAGCGCGTAAGCGCGGATTTTTGCCGGGTTGGACAGGCGATCCATCATCAGGGTGATACCGCCCTGCTTCAGCGCTTCGGTGATGGTTTCCCAGCCGAACTGAATCAGTTTTTCTGCATACGCCGGGTCGGTGCCTTCTTCCACCAGCTTGTCAAAGCACAGCAGGGAACCAGCCTGCAGCATGCCGCAGAGAATGGTTTGCTCGCCCATCAGGTCGGATTTAACTTCCGCAACGAAGGAGGATTCCAGAACGCCCGCGCGATGGCCGCCGGTGGCCGCAGCCCAGGCTTTAGCAATCGCCATGCCTTCGCCTTTCGGATCGTTTTCCGGGTGAACCGCAATCAGGGTTGGCACGCCGAAGCCACGTTTGTACTCTTCACGCACTTCGGTACCCGGACATTTCGGCGCCACCATTACTACGGTGATGTCTTTACGGATTTGCTCGCCAACCTCAACCACGTTGAAACCGTGGGAGTAGCCCAGCGCCGCGCCATCTTTCATCATTGGCTGTACGGCCTTAACTACTGCGGAATGCTGTTTGTCCGGAGTCAGGTTAACCACCAGATCGGCCTGTGGGATCAGCTCTTCGTAAGTCCCAACTTTGAAGCCGTTTTCAGTCGCTTTACGCCAGGAAGCGCGCTTTTCGGCAATCGCTTCTGCACGCAGCGCGTAAGCAACGTCCAGACCGGAATCACGCATGTTCAGGCCCTGGTTAAGGCCCTGAGCGCCACAGCCGACGATGACGACTTTTTTGCCTTTGAGGTAGCTTGCTTCATCGGCGAACTCGCTGCGCGCCATGAAGCGACATTTACCCAGTTGCGCCAGCTGCTGACGCAGGTTCAAGGTGTTGAAATAATTAGCCATCGTCGGACTCCGTGATTGTCGTGTTGTGTTTCTTGTAAGGGTCGCAAGCCGTGTCTTGCAAGCGAGAATGGACCTACTATATGACAGGAAATTCGTTGCTGAAATTGATATATTAACAACGTGATGTTGCAATAATTGCAACGTGCGAATTAAGGCGAATGACCATGGACTTACGCGATTTAAAAACGTTTCTCCACCTTGCGGAAAGCCGCCATTTTGGGCGAAGCGCACGGGCGATGCACGTGAGTCCCTCAACGCTTTCACGCCAGATTCAGCGCCTTGAAGACGACCTGGGCCAGCCCTTATTTTTACGCGATAACCGCACCGTCACGCTAACCGAAGCCGGCGAACAGCTGCGCCAGTTCGCCCAGCATACGCTTTTGCAGTACCAGCAGATGCGCCACACCATCGGCCAGGAAGGACCGTCGCTTTCGGGCGAACTGCATCTTTTCTGCTCGGTTACCGCGGCCTACAGCCATTTACCGCCGATTCTGGATCGGTTCCGTGCGGAACATCCCAATGTCGAAATCAAACTGACGACGGGCGATGCGGCGGATGCGGTTGAAAAAGTGGATTCCGATGAAGCAGACCTGGCCATTGCCGGCAAGCCGGAATCCCTGCCGCCGGGTATTGCTTTTTCGATGCTGGAAAACTTAGCCGTTGTGCTCATCGCTCCGGCGCTGCCCTGTCCGGTTCGCGCAATGGTGAGCATCCCCGCGCCAGACTGGAACAAAGTGCCCTTTATCATGGCGGAACAGGGCCCGGTACGCCGCCGCATCGAGCTGTGGTTCCGTCGCCAGAAGATCGGTAACCCGTTTATTTATGCGACGGTTGCGGGACATGAAGCAATGGTTTCGATGGTGGCGTTGGGCTGCGGCGTGGCTTTACTCCCTGAAGTCGTGCTGGAAAACAGCCCTGAGCCGGTACGTAACCGCGTGCAGATTCTGGAGCGCAGCGATGAAGATGCGCCGTTTGAACTCGGCGTATGCGCACAAAAAAAGCGGCTCAGTGAGCCGCTTATAAATGCTTTCTGGAAATTACTGCCCGGCAACCACTAACCTGCCAGGAAGAAGCGAAACGCCGGATTGTTCGTCTCGTCGTGGCAGTCGTAGCCAAGCTCGTTGAGCCGGGTTTCGAAATCCGGCTCGTTATCGCCCAGCTCAAATGCCGCCAGCACGCGGCCATAGTCGGTACCGTGGCTGCGGTAGTGGAACAGTGAAATATTCCAGTGGGTGCCCAGTGTTTGCAGAAACTTCAGCAGCGCGCCCGGTGATTCCGGGAATTCAAAGCTGTAAAGCCGCTCGCGCAATGGTTTAGACGGACGCCCGCCAACCATATAACGCACGTGCAGCTTCGCCATCTCATCGTCGGAAAGATCGACGACGCCGTAACCGCCTTCGTTAAGCTGAGCCAGGATCTCCTGGCGTTCCTCAACGCCACGGGTCAGACGCACGCCAACAAAAATGCAGGCATTGTCTGAGCTGGCATAGCGATAGTTAAACTCCGTTACCGCGCGGCCGCCGAGCAGCTGGCAAAACTTCAGGAAGCTGCCTTTTTGCTCCGGTATCGTCACAGCAAGCAGCGCTTCACGCTGTTCGCCCAGCTCGCAACGTTCAGAAACATAGCGCAGGCCGTGGAAGTTCACGTTCGCGCCGGACAGCACATGCGCGAGGCGTTCGCCACGGATCTGGTGCTGCTGGATATATTTCTTCATCCCTGCCAGCGCCAGAGCGCCGGAAGGTTCCGCAACAGCGCGCACATCCTCGAACAAATCTTTCATCGCCGCACAGATTGCATCGCTATCCACGGTGACGATGTCATCGAGGTATTCCTGGCAAATACGGAACGTTTCGTCACCGATACGTTTAACCGCCACGCCTTCAGCGAACAGCCCCACGCGCGCCAGGTCAACCGGCTTACCCGCATCTAAAGCAGCCTTCAGACAAGCTGAGTCTTCCGCTTCAACCGCGATCACTTTGATCTGCGGCATCAGCTGTTTGATAAGCACCGCCACGCCCGCCGCCAGACCGCCGCCGCCAACCGGGACAAACACCCGATCGATATGCGCATCCTGCTGCAGCAGCTCCAGCGCCAGCGTGCCCTGCCCGGCAATCACCGCCGGATGGTCGAACGGAGGCACATAGGTGAAACCCTGCTGCTGCGAAAGCTCGATTGCCCGCGCCTTCGCTTCGTCGAAGTTTGCACCGTGCAGCAGCACTTCGCCGCCAAAGGCTCTTACCGCATCCACTTTGATATCCGCCGTGGCTACCGGCATGACGATCAGCGATTTAATGCCCAGCCGCGTTGAGGAGAGCGCCACGCCCTGCGCATGGTTGCCCGCCGAAGCGGTAATCACGCCGCTGGCTTTCTGCTCGCTGTTCAGTCCGGCAATCATGGCGTAGGCGCCACGCAGCTTGAAGCTGTGCACCGGCTGCCGGTCCTCACGCTTCACCAGAATGACGTTATCCAGGCGCGAAGAGAGCTTTTCCATCTTCTGCAACGGCGTGACCTGCGCCACTTCGTAAACCGGAGAGCGCAGCACGGCACGAAGATATTCCGCCCCGCAAGGGGCGTCGGGCAGCGGTTGTGACTCGGCCATTATTAGCCTCCCAGCTTGCTTTTATCGCGCACCGCGCCTTTATCGGCGCTGGTAGCGAGGCTTGCATAAGCGCGCAGCGCGAAGGAGACCACGCGTTCACGGTTTTTCGGCGTCCAGGCTTTGTCGCCGCGGGCGAGTTCAGCCTCGTGACGCGCGGCCAGCTCGGCGGCAGGAACGTCCAGCACCATGCTGCGGTTGGGAATGTCGATATCAATCATGTCGCCATCTTCAACCAGCGCAATCAGGCCGCCGCTTCCCGCTTCCGGAGAAACGTGCCCGATAGACAGACCGGAAGTTCCGCCGGAGAAACGGCCGTCGGTGATCAGCGCGCACTCTTTACCCAGCCCCATTGATTTCAGGTAGGTGGTCGGATAGAGCATTTCCTGCATGCCCGGGCCGCCTTTCGGTCCTTCGTAGCGAATAACCACCACGTCGCCGGCAACCACTTTGCCACCCAGAATCGCTTCAACCGCGCTGTCCTGGCTTTCGTAGACTTTCGCCGGGCCGCGGAACGTCAGGTTGGATTTATCCACACCGGCGGTTTTTACAATACTGCCTGCTTCCGCGATGTTGCCGTAGAGCACGGCCAGACCGCCATCCTGACTGAACGCATGCTCCAGCGAACGGATACAGCCTTCCGCACGGTCATCATCCAGCGTGTCCCAGCGGCAATCCTGCGAGAAAGCCTGGGTGGTACGAATACCCGCCGGGCCTGCGCGGAACATTTTTTTCACCGCCTCATCCTGAGTCAGCATGATGTCGTACTTATCCAGCGTCTGAGAGAGCGTCAGCCCAAGGATATTTTTGACGTCACGGTGCAGCAAGCCGGCGCGGTCCAGTTCGCCCAGAATCGCCAGCACGCCGCCGGCGCGGTGAACGTCTTCCATATGATATTTCTGGGTACTTGGCGCGACTTTACACAGATGCGGCACTTTGCGTGACAGACGGTCGATGTCCGTCATATTGAATTCGATTTCGCCTTCCTGGGCTGCGGCGAGCAGGTGCAGAACGGTGTTGGTCGAGCCGCCCATCGCAATATCAAGCGTCATGGCGTTTTCAAATGCCGCTTTGCTGGCGATGCTGCGAGGCAACGCGCTGGCGTCGTCCTGCTCATAATAACGTTTGGTCAGCTCAACGATGCGTTTCCCCGCGTTCAGGAACAGATCCTTACGGTCGGCATGGGTTGCCAACAGCGAGCCGTTGCCCGGCTGCGACAGGCCCAGCGCTTCGGTCAGACAGTTCATTGAGTTGGCGGTAAACATGCCGGAACAGGAGCCGCAGGTTGGGCAGGCGGAACGTTCGATCTGCTCGCTATCGGCGTCGCTGACGTTAGGGTTGGCGCCCTGGATCATCGCATCGACCAGGTCGAGCTTGATGATTTTGTCAGATAACTTAGTTTTCCCGGCCTCCATCGGGCCGCCGGAGACAAAAATAACCGGAATGTTCAGGCGCAGCGACGCCATTAACATCCCCGGGGTGATTTTGTCGCAGTTGGAGATACAGACCATGGCGTCCGCGCAGTGTGCGTTAACCATGTATTCCACGGAGTCGGCAATCAGTTCGCGGGACGGCAGAGAATAAAGCATGCCGCCGTGGCCCATGGCGATGCCGTCATCCACGGCAATGGTGTTGAATTCTTTTGCCACGCCGCCGGAAGCTTCAATCTGTTCGGCGACCAGCTTGCCCAAATCGCGCAGGTGAACGTGGCCCGGCACAAATTGGGTGAAGGAGTTCACTACCGCAATAATTGGCTTGCCGAAATCGTCATCGGTCATCCCGGTTGCGCGCCATAAAGCGCGGGCACCCGCCATGTTACGGCCGTGGGTTGTGGTGGCTGAACGGTACTTAGGCATGCTTATTTACTCCAGTCTGTCATGGTGCGGGCGGTCGATTGCCGCCTGCCTGGTTATAATTTTTTACTGTGGGTTTACTGGATCTAACCAGCCCCATTTATCTTCGGTTTTACCCGTGAACAGGCCAAAGAACGCCTGCTGAATACGTTTTGTGACCGGGCCGCAACGGCCTTCGCCCACCTGAATACCATCCACGCTGCGTACAGGCGTAATCTCAGCGGCGGTACCGGACATAAACACTTCGTCCGACAGGTAGAGCGATTCGCGGGAAAGCACCTGCTCACGCACTTCGATACCCAGGTCTTTCGCCAGCTTGATAATAGCGTCGCGGGTAATGCCCGGCAGCGCGGAAGAGGTGAACGGCGGAGTGAACAGAATGCCGTCTTTTACCTCAAAGAGATTTTCGCCGGCGCCTTCTGACAGGAAGCCCTGCACGTCTAACGCGATGCCTTCCTGATAACCATGACGACGCGCTTCGCTGCCAACTAACAGAGAAGAAAGGTAGTTGCCGCCTGCTTTTGCAGCGGTTGGGATGGTGTTTGGCGCGGCACGGTTCCATGAGGAAACCATCGCATCGATCCCCTGATCCAGCGCTTCAGCACCAAGGTAGGCGCCCCACGGGAAAGCTGCGATGATCACATCGGTGGTGTAACCGTCCGGCGGGTTAACGCCCATACCCACATCGCCGACAAAGACCAAAGGACGAATATAGGCGCTGGTCAGGTTGTTCTTGCGGATAACGACGCGGCAGGCTTCCATCAACTCATCAACGCTTTGCGAAACCGGGAAGCGGTAGATTTTTGCTGAGTCACGCAGACGCTGCATGTGTTCGCGATGGCGGAACACGACCGGCCCAAGGTGGGAATCGTAGCAACGGATGCCTTCAAATACCGATGTACCGTAATGCAGCGCGTGGGACATAACGTGAACTTTCGCCTCGCCCCATGGCGTCATCTCACCATTGAACCAGATATAATCAGCTTTCTTCGTTGTCATTACTCTCTTCCTTTTGCGCTCAGGCGCGGATTTGTTGTGATGTCTGTTGCTGGATTTCGACGCGGCCTACGTCAACCAGTTTGCTTAGCTGGCTAAACAATAATTCGACAGGTCGCAGGCTGGCAACGGTCAATTCAATATTAATGTTGTCGGTATTGCCCACGGCAACCATGTTCATTGCGCAGATCTGAAAACCGCGATGACGT
This sequence comes from Dryocola sharpae, assembly GCF_051307055.1. Taxonomy (GTDB): domain Bacteria; phylum Pseudomonadota; class Gammaproteobacteria; order Enterobacterales; family Enterobacteriaceae; genus Dryocola. The sequence continues at coordinate 4,247,554 of NZ_CP149994.1, forward strand.
ACCACGCGTAATACGCGCTCCAGCGTTTCCGGACGAAAGCGAGCCTGCACGGCGAGTTGATGTTGCATCATGATAATTTCTCCAGCATTTGCGAATTACTGGCACCAGGCGGTACCAACGGCCAGACATTTTCGTACTCATCGATTGAGACATGCAGCATGTACGGACCTTCGCTGTTTAGCAGCGCGTCGATGGCACCTTCAACTTGGTCTTTACGGGTAATGTGCTGGCCCGGGATGCCAAAGGCGCTGGCCAGCGTGAGGAAATCGGGATTATCGGAGAGGTTTGTTTCACTGTAGCGTTCTGAGAAAAACATCTGCTGCCACTGGCGAACCATGCCTAAACGCTGGTTATCCAGTAAAACGATTTTTAACGGCAGCTTTTTCCGTTTTACGGTGCCCAGCTCCTGTACGTTCATCATGAAGGAGCCGTCGCCGGAGATACAGATAACCATATCGTCCGGTCGGGCAACCTGCGCCCCTACTGCGGCCGGCAGCCCAAAGCCCATCGTTCCCAGACCGCTGGAAGTGATGAAGTTTTCCGGGCGCGTGAAGGACATATGCTGGGCCGTCCACATTTGATGCTGGCCTACGTCGGTAGTGACCACACACTCTTGCGGCTTGCGGTCAGAGATCTGTTTCAGCAGCAACGGGGCAAAGATCGCCTCGCCAGGATGATCGTAACGCCATTGGTTTTCTGCGCATAAGGTCGCGACTTGCTGCTGCCACTCCGCAATCTCCACAGGCTGCTGCAGAGCTTGCAGCATCTGGGTCAGATCGCCCTGCAGGGCAACGTGCGCCTGACGCAGTTTTCCGAGTTCGGCCGGATCGATATCCATATGGATAACTTTGGCATGCGGGGCGAAGGTGTTGAGCTTGCCGGTTACGCGGTCGTCAAAACGGGCGCCAACGGCAATCAGCAAATCGCATTCCTGCACCGCGAGGTTGGCCGCTTTGGTGCCGTGCATGCCTAACATACCCGTATAAAAAGGATGCTCCGTCGGAACCGCCCCCAGCCCCTTCAACGTGACGGTTGAAGGTATATTGGTCGCAGCGATAAAGTCGCGTAGCGCCGGAACCGCCTGAGCCATGCCAACTCCGCCGCCGATATACAGCATCGGCTTGCGTGCGCTTGCCAACATTTCCCGTGCCTGCTGCAGCTGCGCATGCGGCGTTTCGAAATCGTCTTCAACGGTCGACAGCCACGGCTCCAGCTCCCCCTGCGTTAACTGGATATCTTTAGGAATATCGACCAGCACAGGGCCGGGGCGGCCTGAGTTCGCAATCTCAAAGGCTTCGGCGAGGACGCGGGGTAATTCCTCGAAGGACTCAACGAGAAAGCTATGTTTGGTACAAGCCAGCGACAGGCCTAAAACATCTACTTCCTGAAAGGCATCGGTGCCGATGAACGGAGCCGCCACCTGGCCGGTGATGGCAACAACGGGAACGGAATCTAACAGCGCATCGGCAAGGCCGGTGATGAGATTTGTGGCGCCAGGGCCTGAAGTCGCGATGCAAACGCCTGTTTTTCCGGTAGAACGTGCGTAACCAATGGCTGCCATTGCCGCGCCCTGCTCGTGGCGACAGAGTAAATGCTCCACCCCGCCGTCATACAGCGCATCGTAGACAGGCATAATCGCACCGCCGGGATAACCGAAAACCGTCTCTACACCCTGCGCTCGCAAAGCATGTACCACCCACTGCGCACCATTCATAGTTACTTCCCCGCCTCATTACTGGAGAAACAGAATATTATTCTGTAACAGTTCGTCTGTTTCTCTGGTGAATTTTTTGCCAACAAAAAACCCCCGGACCTTTCGGTGCGGGGGTTCTTTTCGATTCAGGCTTGATTTTTAAGCCTTTCTTTCTCCAGGAGCAGCCCCGCACGGTGGGATAATAATCACCACCACGCTAATCACGACCAGGCTAATCACACGTAGAAGGGCTTTCATTGCTGTATATTCTGACATCTCGTTCGAAGTAATGCCTACAGAGTTATCACAGAGAATGGGCATGGCACAAGATTTTTTTATAGCTAACGCCGCAGTTTAAAAAATAAATAGACGGAAAGTCATTTATTTTCAGCCGCTAACAGGAGTATGAAAAAAATTCATAGCTGGCGCTTTTCCCCGGCATTCTGCCTTTATCTGATGAAAATTAATTCCTTGTGACGCATCTCCCAGATTACGGACTGTGAATGTAAGAGCACCAGAAAGAGTGGAAAGCTCCTCGACAAACACGCTTTTCTTTCTTAACTCTTCCGTAGCTGGCTGACAATATTGCGCCTCATCTGAGGAGGGAATATGGCGCTGGCAGTTATTAATACGAGAGCGGCTTTGGGCATTGCCGCCCCTCTGGTCACCGTTGAGGTGCATCTTAGCCAGGGATTACCAGGATTAACGCTGGTGGGTCTGCCGGAGACAACTGTCAGAGAAGCCAGAGACCGCGTGCGTAGCGCCATCATTAATAGTGGCTATACGTTTCCCGCAAAGAAAATCACCATCAACCTTGCACCGGCAGATCTACCGAAAGAAGGGGGCAGATACGATCTACCCATTGCATTAGCCTTACTCGCTGCCTCTGAGCAGCTTGCAACAGATAAACTGGGTCAATATGAGTTCGTGGGCGAACTGGCTCTCACAGGCGCTTTACGGGGCGTCCCAGGCGCGATTTCCTCGGCAATGGAAGCCCTGAAAGCAGGCAGAAATATTATTGTGGCAGAAGAAAATGCCAGCGAACTGGGATTAATCAGGCAGCAGGGTTGCCTTGTCGCAAACCATCTTACTCAGGTATGTGCTTTTCTTGAGAATAAAGGCGAGCTTATTACGCCTGAAGCGCAGCAAGAACGGCAGGCTGAAAACGGACCTGACCTTAATGAAATTATTGGTCAGCCGCAGGGAAAACGCGCGCTGGAAATCACCGCCTCAGGCGGCCATAATTTATTGCTTATCGGCCCGCCTGGGACAGGGAAAACTATGCTGGCCAGCCGCCTGATAACGCTCCTGCCCTCTTTAAGTGACGAAGAAGCTCTCGAAAGCGCGGCCATTCTCAGCCTTGTCAATCCACACGATCTGCATAAAAAGTGGCATCAGCGCCCTTTCAGGGCGCCACACCATAGCGCTTCCCTGACGTCGCTGGTTGGCGGGGGCGGTATACCTCGCCCCGGAGAGATATCGCTGGCTCATAATGGCGTGCTGTTTCTGGACGAGCTGCCTGAGTTTGAACGCCGCGTGCTGGATGCGCTACGCGAACCTATCGAATCGGGAGAGATCCATATATCGCGCGCGCGGGCAAAAATTATCTATCCCGCGCGCTTTCAGTTACTGGCAGCGATGAATCCCAGCCCTACCGGCCATTATCAGGGTAAACACAACCGCTGTACGCCAGAACAAACGCTACGCTATCTGAGCCGGCTGTCAGGGCCATTTCTGGATCGCTTTGACCTGTCGGTTGAGATCCCTCTGCCGCCTGCGGGAATACTCAGTAAACCCGTTCAGCAAAGTGAAAGCAGCACGGATATAAGAACCCGGGTTTTACAGACTCAACAACGGCAATTCCTGCGTCAAAATAAGCTTAATGTAAGGCTGGATAACCATGAAATGCGCCAACATTGCGCCATAGAGCAACAGGATGCGATATGGCTGGAAGAGGCATTGGTTAAGCTGGGTTTATCCATAAGGGCGTGGCAGCGGCTACTAAAAGTTGCCCGGACGATTGCCGATATGCAACAGCATGAAAAAATCAGGCGAGAACATCTTCTTGAGGCATTAAGCTATCGTGCGATAGACCGCTTACTGGTTCATCTGCAGCAGTTGGCGGAGTAAAAAATGGGGCCTGAGCCCCATTTTTACTAGTCGTCGCTGTCGGTAAAGTCTTCCACCGTATCCATCTGCGGTTTACCACCGGAGAGGGTATGGAAGCGCTTAGGACGCTTGATGCGTGACATGTACTTGCTCCATACACGTTCGGCTTCTGTGGCTGGCTCACGCTCACCACGGCATACTGCCACGAACAGCACTTCTTCTTCAGTTCCTGGCTCACGCTTTCCGAGATCCAGTTCATTAAACGCAAAACCATGACGTTCAAGTAACTGTGCCTCTTTAATGGTGAAATCACCATGGCGAGCGAACCCGCGCGGATAATGTTTATTGTCGAAAAACCGATTAGTCGTCGTAAAGCTTTCCGCCATCCTACACGCTCCTGATTCTCTTGGCCGAGCTATTTATGGCGCGGAGTATTAGTTACGCTTGACAGAGCGTCAAACAAAACATTTAAATCATAACGACAAAATTTTTTTGGGAGTGAACCGTGGATACCGAATTACTGAAAACCTTTTTAGAAGTCAGCAGGACCCGCCATTTTGGCCGGGCTGCGGAGGCGCTCTACTTAACGCAGTCTGCCGTCAGTTTTCGTATTCGCCAGTTGGAAAACCAACTCGGTGTAAACCTTTTTACCAGGCATCGCAATAACATACGGCTGACAACCGCGGGTGAGCGGCTGCTTCCTTATGCTGAAAATCTGATGAGCATCTGGCTGGCGGCCAGGAAAGAAGTATCCCATACCTCGCAGCATAACCAGTTAACTATCGGGGCAAGCGCTTCTCTGTGGGAATGTATGCTTTCCGAATGGCTGATAACGCTTTATCAGCAGCATAGCGGCTTGCAGTTTGAGGCACGTATTGCACAACGCCAGTCGTTAGTAAAACAGCTGCATGAGCGCCAGCTGGACTTACTGATCACTACTGAAGCGCCGAAGATGGATGAGTTCTCAAGCCAGTTGCTTGGGCACTTCAATCTGGCTCTTTTTGCTTCATCGCAAGAGCATCGCAAAGAAGATCTGACCTATTTGCGTCTGGAATGGGGGCCTGATTTTCAACAGCACGAAACGGGTTTAATCAATAACGATGATATTCCTGTTTTGACAACCAGTTCCGCACAGATAGTCAGTCATCTGCTTAAGGAGCTTAACGGATGTACGTTCTTACCCGTTGAGTGGGCAAAGAAGCAGCAAGGATTATGGCCGGTTGCGGAGATGAAAATGCTCTCTCGCCCTTTGTATGCGATCTGGCTACAGAACAGCGATAAACAAAGCACAGTCAAAGAGTTATTAAAGACATCAGTCATGGCGCAGTAATGCGCTTTTGAGAACGAAGGGAGTGGTTTGAAGGCTCTGGGGCAAAAAAAAATCCTTTGCCGAAGCAAAGGATCATTATATGGCAGGGGCGGAGAGACTCGAACTCGCGACACCCGGTTTTGGAGACCGGTGCTCTACCAACTGAGCTACGCCCCTAAATAACGCTTATTATTAAGCCCGCTAATTTAGCAGGCTCAATTTTCTAATAAGTGGCGGAACGGACGGGACTCGAACCCGCGACCCCCTGCGTGACAGGCAGGTATTCTAACCGACTGAACTACCGCTCCACCGAATTTCTTACAGCCACCGGATCTCACTCCGGCTTACTTCTGAATCTGGAGCCTGGCAGTTCCCTACTCTCGCATGGGGAGACCCCACACTACCATCGGCGCTACGGCGTTTCACTTCTGAGTTCGGCATGGGGTCAGGTGGGACCACCGCGCTGTTGCCGCCAGGCATATTCTGTACCGCTGACCGTCACCTTAAACACGTGACCACCGGCGTCAATCCTGAACATCGCTGAAAATTAAATCGTCTCTCACCAAAACACCTTCGGTGTTGTAAGGTTAAGCCTCACGGATCATTAGTACTGGTTAGCTCAATGCATCGCTGCACTTACACACCCAGCCTATCAACGTCGTCGTCTTCAACGTTCCTTCAGGACCCTTGAAGGGTCAGGGAGAATTCATCTCGGGGCAAGTTTCGCGCTTAGATGCTTTCAGCGCTTATCTCTTCCGCATTTAGCTACCGGGCAGTGCCATTGGCATGACAACCCGAACACCAGTGATGCGTCCACTCCGGTCCTCTCGTACTAGGAGCAGCCCCCCTCAATTCTCCAGCGCCCACGGCAGATAGGGACCGAACTGTCTCACGACGTTCTAAACCCAGCTCGCGTACCACTTTAAATGGCGAACAGCCATACCCTTGGGACCTACTTCAGCCCCAGGATGTGATGAGCCGACATCGAGGTGCCAAACACCGCCGTCGATATGAACTCTTGGGCGGTATCAGCCTGTTATCCCCGGAGTACCTTTTATCCGTTGAGCGATGGCCCTTCCATGCAGAACCACCGGATCACTAAGACCTGCTTTCGCACCTGCTCGAGCCGTCACTCTCGCAGTCAAGCCAGCTTATGCCTTTGCACTAACCTCACGATGTCCGACCGTGATTAGCTGACCTTCGTGCTCCTCCGTTACGCTTTAGGAGGAGACCGCCCCAGTCAAACTACCCACCAGACACTGTCCGCAACCCGGGTAACGGGTCCACGTTAGAACACCAGCCATTAAAGGGTGGTATTTCAAGGATGGCTCCACGCAGACTGGCGTCCGCGCTTCAAAGCCTCCCACCTATCCTGCACATCAAGGACCAGTGTTCAGTGTCAAGCTGTAGTAAAGGTTCACGGGGTCTTTCCGTCTTGCCGCGGGTACACTGCATCTTCACAGCGATTTCAATTTCACTGAGTCTCGGGTGGAGACAGCCTGGCCATCATTACGCCATTCGTGCAGGTCGGAACTTACCCGACAAGGAATTTCGCTACCTTAGGACCGTTATAGTTACGGCCGCCGTTTACCGGGGCTTCGATCAGGAGCTTCAGCTTGCGCTTAACCCCATCAATTAACCTTCCGGCACCGGGCAGGCGTCACACCGTATACGTCCACTTTCGTGTTTGCACAGTGCTGTGTTTTTAATAAACAGTTGCAGCCAGCTGGTATCTTCGACTGGCTTCAGCTCCACGGGTAAACCGCTTCACCTACGCGCCAGCGTGCCTTCTCCCGAAGTTACGGCACCATTTTGCCTAGTTCCTTCACCCGAGTTCTCTCAAGCGCCTTGGTATTCTCTACCTGACCACCTGTGTCGGTTTGGGGTACGATTCTGTGTCACCTGGAGCTTAGAGGCTTTTCCTGGAAGTGTGGCATTTGTCACTTCAGCACCGTGGTGCCTCGTCATCACGCCTCAGTGTTAAAGAAGACCGGATTTGCCTGGTCCTCACACCTTCACGCTTAAACCGGGACAACCGTCGCCCGGCCAACATAGCCTTCTCCGTCCCCCCTTCGCAGTGACACCGAGTACAGGAATATTAACCTGTTTCCCATCGACTACGCCTTTCGGCCTCGCCTTAGGGGTCGACTCACCCTGCCCCGATTAACGTTGGACAGGAACCCTTGGTCTTCCGGCGAGCGGGCTTTTCACCCGCTTTATCGTTACTTATGTCAGCATTCGCACTTCTGATACCTCCAGCAGCCCTCACAGGCCACCTTCAACGGCTTACAGAACGCTCCCCTACCCAACAACGCCTGAGCGTCGCTGCCGCAGCTTCGGTGCATGGTTTAGCCCCGTTACATCTTCCGCGCAGGCCGACTCGACCAGTGAGCTATTACGCTTTCTTTAAATGATGGCTGCTTCTAAGCCAACATCCTGGCTGTCTGTGCCTTCCCACATCGTTTCCCACTTAACCATGACTTTGGGACCTTAGCTGGCGGTCTGGGTTGTTTCCCTCTTCACGACGGACGTTAGCACCCGCCGTGTGTCTCCCGTGATAACATTCTCCGGTATTCGCAGTTTGCATCGGGTTGGTAAGCCGGGATGGCCCCCTAGCCGAAACAGTGCTCTACCCCCGGAGATGAATTCACGAGGCGCTACCTAAATAGCTTTCGGGGAGAACCAGCTATCTCCCGGTTTGATTGGCCTTTCACCCCCAGCCACAGGTCATCCGCTAATTTTTCAACATTAGTCGGTTCGGTCCTCCAGTTAGTGTTACCCAACCTTCAACCTGCCCATGGCTAGATCACCGGGTTTCGGGTCTATACCCTGCAACTTAACGCCCAGTTAAGACTCGGTTTCCCTGCGGCTCCCCTATACGGTTAACCTTGCTACAGAATATAAGTCGCTGACCCATTATACAAAAGGTACGCAGTCACCCCATAAAAGAGGCTCCCACTGCTTGTACGTACACGGTTTCAGGTTCTGTTTCACTCCCCTCGCCGGGGTTCTTTTCGCCTTTCCCTCACGGTACTGGTTCACTATCGGTCAGTCAGGAGTATTTAGCCTTGGAGGATGGTCCCCCCATATTCAGACAGGATACCACGTGTCCCGCCCTACTCGTCGAACTCACAGCAAGTGTGTCTTTGTGTACGGGAGTATCACCCTGTACCCTGCGCCTTTCCAGACGCTTCCACTGACACACAGACTGATGCTGGTTCTGGGCTGTTCCCCGTTCGCTCGCCGCTACTGGGGGAATCTCGGTTGATTTCTTTTCCTCGGGGTACTTAGATGTTTCAGTTCCCCCGGTTCGCTTCGTTAAGCTATGTATTCACTTAACGATAGTGCAACGGATTGCACTGGGTTTCCCCATTCGGAAATCGCCGGGTATAACGGTTCATATCACCTTACCGGCGCTTATCGCAGATTAGCACGTCCTTCATCGCCTCTGACTGCCAGGGCATCCACCGTGTACGCTTGGTCGCTTAACCTCACAACCCGAAGATGTTTCGCTTCAGGTGATGAAAAGTTGAGAGACTTGGACATATCGTATTCTCATTCTTTATTACGGAAGAATGAGACGACATGTCATTTCAATTTTCAGCTTGTTCCGGATTTTTAAAGAGCAAATATCTCAAACGTGATTCCTGAGAATCAGTTTTGAGATAATTTTGGCGGGTGACTTTCACTCACAAACCAGCAAGTGGCGTCCCCTGGAGGTTTGAATCTCACAGTTTACGCGTGGCGTCCCCTAGGGGATTCGAACCCCTGTTACCGCCGTGAAAGGGCGGTGTCCTGGGCCTCTAGACGAAGGGGACACTGAAGTCTCACTCGCAAGACGCCTTGCTTCTTTACTTCTATCAGACAATCTGTGTGGACACTGCGCGGGCTGTATCTTTCAGGTAAGGAGGTGATCCAACCGCAGGTTCCCCTACGGTTACCTTGTTACGACTTCACCCCAGTCATGAATCACAAAGTGGTAAGCGCCCTCCCGGAGGTTAAGCTACCTACTTCTTTTGCAACCCACTCCCATGGTGTGACGGGCGGTGTGTACAAGGCCCGGGAACGTATTCACCGTGGCATTCTGATCCACGATTACTAGCGATTCCGACTTCACGGAGTCGAGTTGCAGACTCCGATCCGGACTACGACGCACTTTATGAGGTCCGCTTGCTCTCGCGAGGTCGCTTCTCTTTGTATGCGCCATTGTAGCACGTGTGTAGCCCTACTCGTAAGGGCCATGATGACTTGACGTCATCCCCACCTTCCTCCAGTTTATCACTGGCAGTCTCCTTTGAGTTCCCGACATTACTCGCTGGCAACAAAGGATAAGGGTTGCGCTCGTTGCGGGACTTAACCCAACATTTCACAACACGAGCTGACGACAGCCATGCAGCACCTGTCTCAGAGTTCCCGAAGGCACCAAAGCATCTCTGCTAAGTTCTCTGGATGTCAAGAGTAGGTAAGGTTCTTCGCGTTGCATCGAATTAAACCACATGCTCCACCGCTTGTGCGGGCCCCCGTCAATTCATTTGAGTTTTAACCTTGCGGCCGTACTCCCCAGGCGGTCGACTTAACGCGTTAGCTCCGGAAGCCACGCCTCAAGGGCACAACCTCCAAGTCGACATCGTTTACGGCGTGGACTACCAGGGTATCTAATCCTGTTTGCTCCCCACGCTTTCGCACCTGAGCGTCAGTCTTTGTCCAGGGGGCCGCCTTCGCCACCGGTATTCCTCCAGATCTCTACGCATTTCACCGCTACACCTGGAATTCTACCCCCCTCTACAAGACTCTAGCCTGCCAGTTTCGGATGCAGTTCCCGGGTTGAGCCCGGGGATTTCACATCCGACTTGACAGACCGCCTGCGTGCGCTTTACGCCCAGTAATTCCGATTAACGCTTGCACCCTCCGTATTACCGCGGCTGCTGGCACGGAGTTAGCCGGTGCTTCTTCTGCGGGTAACGTCAATCGGCACGGTTATTAACCGCACCGCCTTCCTCCCCGCTGAAAGTACTTTACAACCCGAAGGCCTTCTTCATACACGCGGCATGGCTGCATCAGGCTTGCGCCCATTGTGCAATATTCCCCACTGCTGCCTCCCGTAGGAGTCTGGACCGTGTCTCAGTTCCAGTGTGGCTGGTCATCCTCTCAGACCAGCTAGGGATCGTCGCTTTGGTGAGCCGTTACCTCACCAACTGGCTAATCCCATCTGGGCACATCTGATGGCAAGAGGCCCGAAGGTCCCCCTCTTTGGTCTTGCGACGTTATGCGGTATTAGCCACCGTTTCCAGTGGTTATCCCCCGCCATCAGGCAGTTTCCCAGACATTACTCACCCGTCCGCCGCTCGCCGGCAAAGTAGCAAGCTACTTTCCGCTGCCGCCCGACTTGCATGTGTTAGGCCTGCCGCCAGCGTTCAATCTGAGCCATGATCAAACTCTTCAATTAAAAGCTTGATGTGCTTCAACCAGTGAAGCGGTGCTCAAAGATTACATTCACATAATTCATAATGAATTACTGTCTGGTCACTTTAAGGCTTGATATTTTTTTTGCATCCGCAGATGCTGAGATATCAATCCTGCGAGTGCCCACACAGATTGTCTGATAAATTGTTAAAGAGCGGTGCAACGAGCGGCTGAGCCTGCTGTTGCGAGGTGGCGTATATTACGCTTTCCTCCTGCAGAGTCAAGCGTTTATTTTCGCTTTCGTCTGCCTGACGGGCCGGTTTGTAAGCCGTTGTGCCGTGTCAGTGGAGGCGCAGTATAGGGATTTTTCGGAGGCTGACAACCCCTAATTTGCAATTTCTTTTCAAGCGTCGCTTTTTTGTGCAAAACCGCTGCAAACTGGTACTTTTTCAAGCTTAGCGAAGCCATAACGCTGCAAAACAGGCAGTAACTGTGCGGTTTCTGGCGTAAAGCCCGTGCAGAAAGCAATACTCTCATCCGCAGATAATGCCTCTGGCGCTTCATGTTCTAAAAGCCACGCCGTACGCCGCGCAATCGCAGCGCCCGAATCTATCAGGCGCGTCCCTTCCGGTAATACCTGCAAGAGTTCTTCCTGTAACAGAGGAAAGTGAGTACAACCCAACACGACGGTATCCGGCGGCTCTTTCATTCGCAGCCAGGGACGCAGTATCTTGCGCAGCTCCTCCAGAGAGACTGGTTCGCCATGCAGTTTGGCTTCCGCCAGCTCCACCAGCTCTGCAGATCCCAGCATCTCGATTTTGCATTCTGTAGCAAAGCGCGCCACCAGCTCATGGGTATAAGGCCGACGAACCGTACCGCGAGTCGCGAGCAAGCCAACGATCCCGTTTGCCGTCATGCGTGCTGCAGGTTTAATTGCCGGCACTACGCCAACGACGGGGAAAGCAAATTTTTCGCGTAATGCGGGAAGGGAAACCGTGCTTGCGGTATTGCACGCGATAATAGCAAGCGCTAGCGGATAGCGTTCCTGAACGGCGGTGACAATCTCCACCACTCGTTCAACGATAAATTCTTCGCTTTTTTCGCCGTAGGGAAAAGCTACGTTATCGAAGGCATAGATGTAGTGCAGGTCCGGCAGAAGTTGCCGGACCTCGTTATATACTGAAAGCCCCCCGACGCCGGAATCGAAAACCAGCACCGTGGGACGTGCATCAGAAGGTATAGCTGCCAGAGAGATAGTATTCCCGTCCCGGGGTTTGATAGCCATAAACCGTCTCATAATCTTTATCGAACAGGTTGGCGATTCTACCACGAACGGTCAGATGAGAGGTGACTGGATATGAAGCAGAGACGTCAACCGTGCTGTAGCTCGGCAAAACTTGCTGCTTATTATTATAAGCAGAGGTGTTGTTGTCGTAGCGCTTGCCATAATACTGCCACGCCACATCCATATCGACATCGAATAGGGTCCAGTCGAGCTGATATTTAGCCTGGCGCTTCGCACGGCGAGCCAGCACTTCATCATTCCGATCGTTACGCGGGTCCATATATTGCAGCGTCACCTTGTGCGTAAAGATGCCGGTATCAACGCTACCCGTCCACTCCAGCCCTTTGATGGTGGCAGAATCGATGTTGTCGTAAGCGCCATTAAAGGTTACCGGATCGGAATAGTAGGTGATCAGGTTTTCGATTTTGTAGCGGTATGCCGACAGACGCCAGTCGAGCGGTCCGCTCAGGCCCTCAACGCCCGCTTCCCATTGCCTGGATTCTTCTGGCTTCAGATTAGGGTTAGAGTCGATGCCAAAACGAGTGGAGCCAAACTGCTGCCCAAGCGATGGCGCAAGGAAGCCGGTGCCATAGGAAAGCGTTGCGCGATAGCCATCAACAAACTCCCAGCCCGCCGCTGTCTGCCAGGTGCCGTGCCAGCCGAACTGCCCGTCGTGATCTTCACGGCCGGAAGCTTCCAGCGTCACATCGCCAAACTGCTGCTGCCCGCTCAGGTACAGGCCGGTGTTATCACGTTTGTAGGTGTCGGTGATAGCTGTATCAGAAGAGGACAGACGCTGCTGCTGCCAGTCCACGCCGGCGCTGATGGAACCTTGCCCAACGACAAAGTTATTGCCCCACTGGAGATTACGTTGGGTCATACGGTCAAGCGTGGTGCCGTCGTTATAGCGGCCATACTCGCTGCTATAGTTGTAATCTTTTACTTTCTGATAGCTGGCAATCAGCTGCGAAGAGTAAATTCCCGAGTAAAAGCGCATCCCGGCATCAAAGCTTTGGTTGTAAAGCTGCTCTTCATTAGCGCTGTAAGCAGGTAAGGACGGCGGGCTACCCAGATCGTAATCGATATTATTGGTATAGCTACGGCCCCGGAAGAAACCATCGAATTCATCGTTGAATTTGTGCTCAAGCCCGCCCCAGAAGGTTTTATTTCGGGAACCATCACGATCGTTGTCGCCGCTGTAGGTGGAGTGCGGTTGGGCGTTGAAGCCTTTGGTTGTTTCGTATGATCCGGCAATCGTCGCCACAGTATCACCAAAGCGTTGGCGTAACGTGCCGTCATACTGCTGATAGCCTTTTGAACCCACGCCCGCGTTAATCTGCGATTTTTCTTCGTCAGAATGGGTAATGACGTTAATAATGCCGCCGATCGCCCCGGAACCGTAAACGGCGGAACGTGGGCCGCGGATATACTCAACGCGCTGAACCAGAGAGAGAGGGATCTGGTTGAAATCGGCAGTATTTGAAATACCCGGTCGCGCAACCGGCACACCATCTATCAGCACTAAAACGTGGCTGGCATTAGTTCCGCGAATAAACATGGAGGAACTTTGCCCGAGGCCGCCATACTGTGCGATATCCACGCCCGGCAAGCGGCGCATAACATCGTTGAGGGATTTTGCCTGCCATTTTTCGATATCCTTTCGGGTGACAACGTCCGTCGGAGCCAGCACGGTATTGACCGGCTGCTGGAAACGATTAGCCGTCACCACCAGAGCATCTTCAGAATTGCTGTCCTGCGCCCAGCCAGAAAACGCCGTTACGGACAGCGCCGTAAACAGCGAAACTTTTTTTATCATCATTTATATAAGCATCCGCTTTTAAATCAAGGATGCCGCAGACATAACCGATAGCACGCGATAGCTATGTCAATTGCGACGTAAACCGGCAGGTCTTCGGGCTTGGAGGCGTTGTTATGGATGAGGACTTCCCGCTGATATAAGCAGTGTCTGCGTTTCGCGTTCATCCCGCTCTTCCTTACCGCTGCGCGTCAGCCCCAGAATTACACTGGGTTCCCTTTTAACTCTCAGGAGGCCGGAGAGCGCATGCTACCGTTATCGCCATATAGAAGTCCAGACTTCCAGTTGAACTTCTGCTGACGAAGAGACTGGACATCGCGAGGGTATTCCCTAAAATCGCCGCGTAGTTGACTTTATTAACAGGTAGTGGCCTATGACCCCTGAACATCTCCCGATTGACCAATACGACGCGCAACTGGCGGAAAAAGTCGCCCGCTTGCAAAGCATGATGTCCCCGTTTGCCGCGCCTGCGCCGGAGGTGTTCCGTTCGCCAGTCAGCCATTACCGTATGCGTGCGGAATTCCGCATCTGGCACGATGAAGACGATCTCTATCACATCATGTTTGACCAGCAGACTAAGCAGCGGATTCGGGTGGACAGCTTCCCGGCAGCAAGCTCGCTGATTAATGCGCTAATGCCGGCGATGCTGGACGGCGTGCGGAATATTCCCGCATTGCGCCATAAGCTTTTTCAGATAGATTATCTGACCACGCTGAGTAATCAGGCCGTCATCTCCCTGCTTTATCATCGTAAGCTGGATGATGAGTGGCGCGAACATGCCGGGGTCCTGCGTGATTCACTTCGCGCTCGCGGCTTTAACGTTCATTTAATCGGCCGCGCTACGAAAACCAAAATCGAGCTGGACCAGGATTACATCGACGAACGTCTGCCGGTGGCGGGCAAGGAGATGATGTATCGCCAGGTAGAAAACAGCTTCACGCAGCCAAACGCGGCAATGAACATTCAAATGCTGGAGTGGGCGCTGGACGCGACCAAAAATTCAGGCGGCGATCTGCTGGAGCTGTACTGCGGCAACGGTAACTTTTCGCTGGCGCTGGCGCGAAATTTTAACCGCGTGCTGGCAACCGAAATCGCCAAGCCTTCCGTTGCCGCTGCGCAATATAATATTGCCGCCAACCATATTGAGAACGTGCAGATTATTCGCATGGCGGCTGAAGAGTTTACTCAGGCGATGAACGGCGTGCGCGAGTTTAACCGTCTGCAAGGCATCGATCTGAAAAGCTATCAGTGCGAGACAATTTTTGTCGATCCGCCACGCAGCGGCCTGGATGCCGATACGGTGAAGATGGTGCAGGCTTACCCGCAGATTCTCTACATTTCCTGCAATCCGCAAACGCTGTGTGAAAACCTGGAAACGCTGGCTGAAACACACAAGGTTTCGCGCCTGGCGCTGTTCGATCAGTTCCCTTATACGCACCATATGGAATGCGGCGTGTGGTTAACACGTAAATAGCAAAACGGACGCCTCGGCGTCCGTTTTTGTATGTAGGCTGGCTTACGCTTTGCGCGCGCGGATTTTGACGCCAATCCAGAACAGCAGCGCGACTGAAAGCACAGATGGCAGGAAGTTCGAACCGATAACCGGATATTCAGCACGCACAACGGCGCTGTAGAGCAACACGCCGAGCACGAAACAGGCTGCGGCAAGGCCCGGCAGCCCTACCGGCATGGTTCGATTCTGATAACGCTGATGCAGACAGTACACCGTCAGCACCAGAGCGATAATCGGGAAAATGGAAAACGGCACTACCGAGCTGAACAGCGCGGCAAAGGTTCCGTTAATCGAAAGACCGGCGATAAACGCCAGCACCAGCGTACCTCTCTCTTGTAACTGTTTCATTACTCGTCCTTCACTCTGCGGATAATTGAGCCAGCGACATCTTTTCCTGCTCCCGGCGATACCAGTAATACGCACCTTTTGAGATCATGCGCAGCTGCAACACCAGGCGCTCTTCAAGCTGACGACGCTGATCGATATCAACGTCCAGCGCCTCGGCACCGGCACTAAAAACTATGGTCACCATCGCTTCCGCCTGCGCTTCAGTAAAGCTGCGCGGCATGCGATTTTCGAGTTCTAAATAGTCGGCAAGTTCCGCAATAAAGTGCTGTATCTCGCGCGCCACGGCGGCACGGAAAGCGGCGGAAGTGCCTGAGCGTTCGCGTAACAGCAAACGGAAGGCGTTAGGGTTATTACCGATAAACTCCATAAATGTGGAAACGGAAGTGCGGATAACGCTTCCGCCTTTGGCAATACGCTGGCGAGCCTGGCGCATCAGCTGACGCAGCATCAAACCGCTTTCATCCACCATGGTCAGGCCCAGCTCATCAACATCGCGAAAATGGCGATAAAACGACGTTGGCGCAATCCCTGCCTCGCGTGCCACCTCGCGCAAGCTGAGGCTTGCAAAGCTCCGCTCAGCGCTTAGCTGGCTAAACGCAGCTTCTATCAGAGAACGTCTGGTTCGTTCTTTTTGTTGCGCTCTTACACCCATCACGTTGCCTGAACCCCTCAAACCGAACTGGCACTATATCAGAAACTAACGCTACCGCTTTTATACAGGATTGTGAATGATTGTTTACGGGACGCTGCTCGCGTAAAAAAGGAAAAAGCACAAGGATAATTGGGTTATACCGCTGATGATGTTACCATCATGTTGCTTTTATGTATAAGAACAGGTAAGCCTTACCATGTCACACACCTACGATTATGATGCAGTAGTAATTGGTTCCGGCCCGGGCGGCGAAGGCGCTGCAATGGGGCTGGTAAAACTTGGCGCCAGGGTCGCAGTGCTTGAGCGCTACCATAACGTTGGCGGCGGTTGCACCCACTGGGGCACTATCCCTTCAAAAGCCCTCCGCCACGCCGTTAGCCGTATTATAGAATTCAATCAAAACCCGTTATACAGCGACCACACCCACCTTCTGCGTTCCTCCTTTGCCGATATCCTTAACCACGCCGATAGCGTGATTAACCAGCAAACCCGCATGCGCCAAAGCTTTTACGAGCGTAACCGCTGCGAGATGCTGCAGGGCGACGCAAGATTTGTGGATGAGCACACCATTGCGCTGGAATGTCCGGACGGTTCGGTTGAAACGATCACCGCCGGGAAGTTCGTTATTGCCTGCGGCTCGCGTCCCTATCGTCCGCCAGAAGTGGACTTCACTCATCCGCGTATTTACGACAGCGATTCTATTCTCAGCCTGCAACATGAACCGCGCCACGTCATCATTTACGGCGCAGGCGTTATCGGCTGTGAATACGCGTCTATCTTCCGCGGCATGAACGTTAAAGTGGATCTGATTAACACGCGCGACCGCCTGCTGGCGTTCCTCGATCAGGAAATGTCAGATTCTCTCTCTTACCACTTCTGGAACAGCGGCGTCGTTATCCGCCATAACGAAGAGTTTGAGAAGATTGAAGGTGTGGAAGACGGCGTGATTGTCTCGCTGAAATCCGGCAAGAAAGTTAAGGCCGACTGCCTGCTGTACGCTAACGGCCGCACGGGGAATACGGATTCTCTGTCGCTGGAAAACGTCGGGCTGGAAACCGACAGCCGGGGCCTGCTGAAGGTTAACAGCATGTACCAGACGGCGCAGCCGCATATCTATGCCGTCGGCGACGTGATTGGTTATCCAAGCCTTGCTTCCGCGGCTTACGATCAGGGCCGTATCGCAGCACAGGCGCTGGTTAAAGGCGAAGCCAATGCGCACCTGATTGAAGATATTCCAACCGGCATTTACACCATCCCGGAAATCAGCTCCGTCGGGAAAACCGAACAGCAGCTGACGTCCATGAAGGTGCCTTATGAAGTGGGTCGCGCGCAGTTTAAACATCTTGCTCGCGCACAAATCGTCGGCATGAATGTGGGCACGCTAAAAATTCTCTTCCATCGCGAGACGAAAGAGATTTTAGGGATTCACTGCTTTGGCGAACGCGCGGCGGAAATTATTCATATCGGCCAGGCGATAATGGAGCAGAAAGGCGGCGGCAACACCATCGAGTACTTCGTTAACACCACCTTTAACTACCCAACGATGGCGGAAGCCTATCGGGTAGCGGCGCTAAACGGCTTAAACCGCCTGTTTTAATACCGAGTCGAAATGGCCGTCCATCTGTGTGCGGACGGCTTCCGCAAGCTGCTCATAGCGGCTACGCAGCGGAGAGCCAGGACGATAAACCAGGCCAATCGTACGGCGCGGCTCTGGTTTATAGCACGGCAGATAAACCACCCCATCCCGCTCGCGTTCATTCGGCACGGCCAGCGCCGGCAACAACGTGATGCCGCTGCCCGCAGCGACCATATTTCGCAGCGTTTCTAAGCTGGTTGCGCGGAAATGCGTGTCCTCATCCGCGCCGGCTTCAAAACAGAAACCCAGCGCCTGATCGCGCAAGCAGTGTCCATCTTCCAGCATCAGCAGTTTTTCACCGGCCAGGTCTGAAAGCGGTACTTTGTCGCGGTTTGCCCACGCATGGTCCTGATATATCGCCAGCACCATTGGCTCATCGAACAGCGGCACCTCGATAAAGGCTTCGCTCTCTTTTACCAGCGCCACAATTGCGCAGTCGAGCTTGCCGCTATCAAGCTGCGCTAACAGCTGGTGGGTCTGCGCTTCATGCAGATACATTTCCAGCTTCGGGAAACTTTTGTGCAGCATCGGAATAATCTGCGGCAGCAGATAAGGCCCCACGGTTGGGATCAGGCCGATATGCAACGGTCCGGACATCGCCTCACCTTGCTGGCTGGCCATCTCCTTTAGCACCTTGACTTCTCGCAGTACGGTGCGGGCCTGATCGACCAGCAGCAAACCTGCCTGGGTGAATAAAACTTTGCGGCTGGTGCGCTCCAGCAGCATGACGCCCAGCTCATCCTCCAGCTTACGGATTTGGCCGCTCAGCGTTGGCTGGCTAACGTGACAGGCATCCGCTGCCCGACGAAAATGGCGGTGTTCAGCTAACGCCACAAGGTACTCAAGATCGCGAATATTCATTATCCATCCTCCAGCGCCATGATAGCCCATGGCGATAGATAGCATAGCAACGAACGATTATCCCTATCAAGCGTGATGATGAATAATAGCCGGCAACAGCACGAACTATCCATACATCAACCCTCAATGGATTGTTGTGCTGAGGAGAAAATCTCTGTTCTCTGACCTGACTAACTATGAAAAATGCCACGTGAATCTTTTGCGGACTTGATGTCCGCATTTTTTTTGCGCTGCGTTCAGGAAAAACCTTCTGCCAGGAGAAGGTTCCCTGCAAGATTACATCAGACGCTGTTTTGCATCCTCAATTGCCAAAGCTACCTGCTGCGGTGAAACGCCGCCTTTCGCAGCGCGTTTATCAAGACAGGACTGCAGCTCAAGAATGGGATAAACATCTTCACCAATTGCGCGACTGAATTTTTGCAAATCATCCAGCGGTAACGCTTCCAGCGCTTTTCCCTGTCGAATAGCTTCCACCACGGCTTCACCCACAATGTGGTGCGCTTCACGGAAAGGTACGCCTTTGGCGACGAGGTAATCCGCCAGTTCGGTTGAGTTAGCATAACCTTGCTGGGCCGCTTCCTTCGCACGCGGACGTTTTACCTGAATGCCGTCCAGCACCAGCGAGGCCATGTTCAGGCAATCCAGCCAGGTATCCAGCGCGTCGAACAGCCCTTCTTTGTCTTCCTGCATATCTTTGTTATAAGCCAGCGGCAGGCCTTTCATGGTCATCATCATGCCCGTCAGCGCGCCCTGCACGCGGCCGCATTTACCGCGAATCAGCTCCAGCGCATCCGGGTTTTTCTTCTGCGGCATCAGTGAAGATCCGGAGGTCACGCGGTCAGAGAGCTCAACAAAGCTGGCCTCGCCGGTATTGAAGAAAATCAGATCTTCGGCAAAGCGCGAAAGGTGAACCATGCTGATGGCGGCGTTGGAGAGCAGTTCCAGCACATGGTCGCGATCGGAGACGCTGTCGAGGCTGTTACGCGTGGCAGAGACAAACCCTAACCAGCCGGCAAGCTGCTCACGATCCATCGGATAAGCGGTTCCCGCCAGCGCGCCGCAGCCCAGCGGGCTGACGTCAAGACGAGTCAAGGTATCCTTCAGGCGGCTTTCATCACGCGCCAGCATTTCTACATACGCCATGCACCAGTGGGCGAAAGTCACCGGCTGCGCGCGTTGCAGATGGGTATAGCCGGGCATCACCGCATCCTGATTAGCTTCGGCTGTCGCCACTAAAGCCAGCTGTAAATGGTGCAGCGCTTCACCCAGTTCGACCACCTGCGCCTTACACCATAATTTGATATCGGTTGCGACCTGATCGTTACGGCTGCGGCCGGTATGCAGTTTCTTGCCGAGATCGCCCACTTTATCGATAAGTTTGCCCTCGACCCAGCTATGAATATCTTCTGCATCACTGGCTAAAATAGCGCGAGGATCGACACGCACTTCTTCCAGCAGAGCAGACAGCGCCTCTTCGAGCTGGCGCTGTTCGTCAGCCGTCAATACGTTCACCGTCACCAGCGCTTTAGACCAGGCAACCGAACCTGCAATATCCTGTTCCGCCAGCCGATAATCAAAACGCAGAGAATCATTCAGCTCTTTAAACCGCCGATCCGCCGCCTGAGTAAAACGTCCGCCCCAAAGTGCCATTTTCCCGCTCCTGAATTTTTTAAGCAAAAGGCGCAGCAAGCTGCGCCCTGACTATGTGTTCTGCTTTCTACACCATCTTCGCGCTGCTTATTTTTTCAACTCGTTCAAAGCGCGAATACGTGATGACAATGAGAACAGACGGATAAAGCCGCCCGCGTGGCTGTGGTCATACACCTCATCTTCGCCAAAGGTTGCGAACTCTTCGCTATACAGGCTGTTCGGGGATTTTTTCTGAATCGCCGTGACCTGACCTTTATACAGCTGCAGCACCACTTCGCCGTTCACCTCTTCCGCCAGAGATTCTGCGGAAGCCTGCAGGGATTTACGCAGCGGCGCGAACCAGCGGCCATCGTAAACCACGTAGGACATTTCCAGGCCCAGCTGCTCGCGCCATTTGAAGCTGTCGCGATCCAGCACCAGCTGCTCAACGCTACGCAGAGCGGCCATCATGATGGTGCCCCCCGGGGTTTCGTAGCAGCCGCGGGATTTGATCCCTACCAGACGGTTTTCAACGATATCAATGCGGCCAATGCCGTGCTTAGAGCCAATGGCGTTCAGGGTTTCCAGACATTTGAACGGGCTCATCGCTTCGCCGTTAACAGCAACAACTTTTCCCTGCTTAACGGTGACGGTAACCTGCTCGGCCCGATCCGGCGCTTCCTGCGGATCGACGGTCCAGACCCAGCAATCTTTGTTCGGCGCATTCCACGGGCTTTCCAGCACGCCGCCTTCGGTGGAGATGTGCCAGGCGTTTTCGTCACGGCTGTAGATTTTTTCAAGCGACGCGGTGGTCGGGATATCACGCTCTTTCAGATAGTCGAGCAGCGCTTCACGGGAACGCAGGTTCCACTCACGCCATGGCGCAACCACTTTCAGATGCGGCGCCAGCGCAGCCCAGGTGGATTCGAAGCGCACCTGGTCGTTACCTTTACCGGTTGCGCCGTGGCACAGCGCGTCCGCGCCGACTTTATTCGCCACGTCCACCAGCGCTTTAGCAATCAGCGGACGAGCCATTGAGGTGCCCAGCAGATAGCTGCCTTCATACAGCGCGCCAGTCTGCAGAACCGGATAAACGTAGTCGCTGATGAACTCTTCACGCGCATCCACCACATAACATTCAGTCGCGCCGGAGCGCAGGGCTTTTTGCTCAACGCCTTTCAGATCGTCACGATCCTGACCGATATCCACCACGCAGGCGACGACTTCGCAGCCGCCGTAGTTTTCCTGCAGCCAGGGAATGATGGCTGAGGTATCAAGGCCGCCGGAGTATGCGAGAACGATTTTTTTGATGCCGTGATTTTCCATTGTTTTTTCCTTCCAATACTTTTTCTAAACCAGGCCAGAACTAAGCCAGAATCCGGGTGCCAATTGCCACGCCGTTGAATAAAGAGGGGAGCTGATCCGCATGGCGCCAGGAGGCGATATCCACCGGACGGCCCAGCGTGCGGGCTGCATCCAGCGCCGCGTTTACTTTCACAATCATCCCGTCGGTAATAATGCCCTGAGCGATAAGCTGTTCAGCTTTTGTCGCCGTCATCTCGGCGATGCGCTGCCCTTTACCGTCCAGAATGCCGCTTACGTCTGAGAGCAGAATCAAATCCGCGCCCAGGGCTGCCGCCAGCGCGGTTGCCGCCTGGTCAGCGTTCACATTCATTAATTCGCCTTCCGCCGTCACGCCAATGGAGCTGACGATCGGCATAAAGCCCGCCTCAAGCAGCGTGGTAATCAGCTTAGCTGAACCGGGTTTCGCCAGTCCAACATGGCCCAGCTCTTCGTCAAGCCTGGTCACGGTCACGCTGTCGCCGTCGCCCAGACACAGACCGACGCCGTTGATGTCATGCTTTTTCGCCCAGGCCAGCAGCGTTTTGTTCGCTGTACCCGCCAGCGCGCCGGTAATAATGTCTATCTGATCGGCTGGAGTAACGCGCAGACCATTTTTCTTTTTCACCGGCAGGGAGAGTTTTTTCATTAGCTCATCCACCAGGCAGCCGCCGCCGTGCACAATCACCAGCGGGCGTTGATGGGCCTGACGATAGCTCGCAAGGGCGGTAAACAGACGCTCCAGCGCCTCTTCGCTATCAAGCAGGACGCCACCTAATTTGATAATTAACGGATTCATCATTTCACCCGGCTGTCGGTTAAATAAGAGACTGCGTTTCGGCGAAGCCAAAACGAATATTCAGACACTGTACGGCCTGCGCCGATGCGCCTTTGAGAAGATTGTCTTCGGCTGCGACGACAATCAGATGCCTGTCCTGCACGGCAAAACCGATATCGCAGAACGGCAGGCCCAACACGTTTTTCAACGCCGGAACGCCCTTGTCATACAGACGCACCAGCGGTTTGTCCTGATAGGCCTGATTAAAGGCGTCAGCAACCTGCTGCTGCGACACGCCTTCGTTCAGGCGGCAGGTAATCGTCGCCAGGATCCCGCGCGGGAAATTGCCCAGATGAGGAGTAAAAATAACCTGCGTATCAAGGTGAGTCGCGATTTCCGGATGATGACGATGGTTAAAGATGCCATACGGCTGCAGGCTCACCTCGCAGAAGCTGTTGGAGATAGCCGCTTTGCGCCCTGCTCCGCTCACGCCGCTGGTGGCGTTAATCACCGGCCACTGATTCAAATCCAGCAGGCCTGCATCAATCAACGGCTTAAGCGCAAGTTGGGAGGCTGTCGGATAACAGCCCGGCACAGAAATCAGACTGGTTTCTTTTAATTTATCGCCCTGCCATTCCGCCAGGCCA
The DNA here is from genome assembly GCF_051307055.1 of Dryocola sharpae. GTDB lineage: Bacteria > Pseudomonadota > Gammaproteobacteria > Enterobacterales > Enterobacteriaceae > Dryocola. The sequence continues at coordinate 4,270,574 of NZ_CP149994.1, forward strand.
TAAACCGCTTTTTCAAGCAGCTCAGGATGTTGATGCACAAAGCCGTAATAACGTTGATAAAACTCAGCGTCGTTAACGCGAAACGCGCCGGATAGATCAATTACTACGCAGCCCGCGTCCAGGAACTGTGGCGCAAGATCGTGGCTCACTTCATGCGCGGTCGCCAGGAATACCACATCGACGCCGTCGGTGAATTCGCTGATATCGGACATTGCCTGCAAAGGCATGTCGACAACGCCTTTTAACTGCGGATGCAAATCAGATATCAATTTTCCTGCGTCATTACTTTGCGCTGAAACCGTCAATGCGGTTATGTTCATATGAGGATGGCGATTCAAATAGGTTACAAGCTCTGCGCCTGCATAACCGCTGGCACCAACAATCAGCGTATTCAACATCTGGGCTGCTCACCTCTTACGTCGTGTCTGCTCAGGGAAAAGCCTTGCGGCTGTCACCCACGTCTGCGAGCGTGGTTTTATTCACCGGAACGCTTAAGGGTTCCTTTACGCTCAACGTTATTGTATTTTTATTCATAATTACTGCATGAATATTGATACTATCCTAACCTAAGGCCTGTCAACAGTGAAGATGAAATTACCTCCTTTTATCGAGATTTACCGCGCGTTGATCGCGAATCCCTCCATCAGCGCCACCGACAGCGCGCTGGATCAAAGCAATGAGTCTTTAATCAATTTACTGGCGGGTTGGTTCCGCGACCTGGGTTTTAACGTCGAAGTGCAGCCCGTTCCCGGCACCCGCAACAAATTTAATATGCTGGCAAGCACCGGTTCCGGCGCGGGCGGCTTGCTGCTGGCGGGCCACACCGATACCGTTCCTTTTGACGACGGCCGCTGGACGCGCGATCCCTTCACCCTGACAGAGCATGAAAATAAACTGTACGGACTCGGCACCGCAGACATGAAAGGCTTCTTTGCTTTTATTCTCGATGCGCTGCGTGATGTTGATGTGACGACGCTGAAAAAGCCGCTTTATATTCTGGCGACCGCGGATGAAGAGACCACCATGGCCGGGGCGCGTTATTTCTCCGAAACCACTAACCTGCGTCCGGGCTGCGCCATCATCGGCGAACCGACCTCCCTGCAGCCGGTGCGTGCGCATAAAGGCCATATTTCCAATGCGATTCGCATCCTCGGCCAGTCCGGCCACTCAAGCGATCCGGCGCGCGGCGTGAACGCTATCGAACTGATGCATGACGCGATCGGCCACATCATGTCGCTGAAAAATACCCTGAAAGAGCGCTACCACCACGATGCCTTCACCGTACCTTACCCAACGTTAAACCTGGGGCACATCAGCGGCGGCGATGCGGCAAACCGTATCTGCGCCTGCTGCGAGCTGCACATGGATATCCGTCCGCTGCCAGGCCTGACGTTAAACGATCTGAATGGTTTACTTAATGAAGCGCTGGAGCCGGTTAGCCAGCGCTGGCCTGGCCGCCTGACAGTTTCCGAACTTCACCCGCCGATCCCGGGCTACGAATGCGCCAAAGATCATCAGCTGGTGCAGGTCGTTGAGAAGCTGCTGGGCGCGCAAACCGAAGTGGTGAACTACTGCACCGAAGCGCCGTTTATCCAGACTATCTGCCCGACGCTGGTTCTGGGCCCGGGCTCCATTAACCAGGCGCACCAGCCGGATGAATATATCGAAACCCGTTTTATCGAGCCGACTCGTAAGCTCATTACGCAGGTCGTAAACCACTTTTGCTGGCATTGAAAAATAGCGGAGAACGGGGTTTTCTCCCCTTTTTCCGCTGCTTTTTCGCGAATTCTTATAAGAATTACTTATGCGCAAACCTGGTAATTAAATTTCATAAATTTGCGTCATTTATTCGTTTGCTGAAACGATTTCGTAGCAATTGACGAACGCGGTGAGACGTGGCTTTATAAAAGACGGTGTTGAACCTTCACGGGTGAAATTAAGTTACAAATTAGATTGGGTGTCTGGGGTCATATGAACGAACAGTATTCCGCTTTGCGAAGTAATGTCAGTATGCTCGGCAAGTTGCTCGGGGATACCATCAAGGATGCATTAGGTGAAAACATTCTTGATCGGGTCGAAACAATCCGCAAGTTGTCAAAGTCTTCACGGGCGGGCAATGAAGCTAACCGTCAGGAGCTGTTAACCACCTTACAGAACCTGTCTAACGACGAACTACTGCCGGTAGCCCGTGCGTTCAGCCAGTTCCTGAATCTGGCCAACACCGCCGAGCAATATCACAGCATTTCCGCAAACGGCGAGGCCGCCAGCAATCCTGAAGTTATCGCTAAAACTCTGCAAAAATTAAAAGAACAGCCGGATATCAGCGAAGCCGCCATTCGTGATGCAGTGGAATCCCTCTCCCTGGAACTGGTGCTGACAGCACACCCGACCGAAATCACCCGTCGTACCCTGATTCACAAGCTGGTTGAAGTAAACAGCTGCCTGAAACAGCTCGACCACAGCGACATCGCCGATTACGAACGCAACCAGATTATGCGCCGTCTGCGCCAGCTGGTAGCGCAGGCATGGCATACCGACGAAATCCGTAAGCATCGCCCTTCCCCGGTCGATGAAGCCAAATGGGGCTTTGCGGTGGTTGAAAACAGCCTGTGGGAAGGCGTACCGAACTACCTGCGCGAGCTTAATGAACAGCTTGAAGCAAATCTGAATTACAAACTGCCGGTGGATTTCGTGCCCGTACGCTTCACGTCCTGGATGGGCGGCGACCGCGACGGCAACCCAAACGTAACGGCCGATATTACCCGCCACGTGCTGCTGCTTAGCCGCTGGAAAGCCACCGACCTGTTCCTGCGCGATATTCAGGTTCTGATTTCCGAACTTTCCATGGTGGAATGCACGCCAGAACTGAGCGAACTGGCAGGCCCTGACGCCGCGCAGGAACCGTATCGCTGCATTATGAAAGGGCTGCGCCAGCAGCTTCTGTCGACGCAGGCCTGGCTGGAGGCGCGCCTGAAAGGCCAGCGCTTGCCAAAACCAGAAGGGTTGCTGGCGCAGAACGAACAGCTGTGGGAACCGCTCTATGCCTGTTACGAGTCGCTTCAGGCTTGCGGTATGGGCATTATCGCCAACGGTCAGCTGCTTGATACGCTGCGCCGCGTGAAGAGCTTTGGCGTGCCTCTGGTGCGTATTGATATTCGCCAGGAAAGCACCCGCCACACCGAGGCCCTGGGCGAAATGACCCGCTATCTGGGCATTGGCGACTATGAAAGCTGGTCAGAAGCCGACAAACAGGCTTTCCTGATCCGCGAACTGAATTCCAAACGGCCGCTGCTGCCGCGCCAGTGGGAACCGAGTGAAGAGACTCGCGAAGTGCTGGAAACCTGCAAAGTGGTAGCCGAAGCGCCTCGCGGATCTATCGCCGCCTATGTAATTTCAATGGCGAAAACACCGTCTGACGTGCTGGCAGTACATCTGCTGCTAAAAGAGGCTGGTTGTACCTTTGCGCTGCCGGTCGCTCCGCTGTTTGAAACCCTTGATGACCTGAACAACGCCGACGACGTTATGACCCAGCTGCTGAATATCGACTGGTACCGCGGCTTTATTCAGGGCAAACAGATGGTCATGATTGGCTATTCTGACTCGGCGAAGGACGCAGGCGTGATGGCCGCTTCCTGGGCGCAGTACCAGGCGCAGGACGCGCTGATCAAAACCTGTGAAAAAGCCGGCATCACCCTGACGCTGTTCCACGGTCGCGGCGGCTCTATCGGCCGTGGCGGCGCTCCAGCGCACGCAGCGCTCCTGTCTCAACCGCCCGGTAGCCTGAAAGGCGGCCTGCGCGTAACCGAACAGGGCGAAATGATCCGCTTCAAATACGGTCTGCCGGAAATCACCATCAGCAGCCTTTCGCTCTATACCAGCGCGATCCTTGAAGCGAACCTGCTGCCGCCACCGGAACCAAAAAAAGAGTGGAAGCATATTATGGAGGAGCTGTCTGCCATCTCCTGCGATATGTATCGCGGTTATATCCGCGAAAACAAAGACTTTGTCCCCTACTTCCGCTCGGCAACGCCTGAGCTGGAGTTGGGTAAATTACCGCTTGGTTCGCGTCCGGCAAAACGTAAACCTAACGGTGGCGTGGAATCCCTGCGCGCCATTCCGTGGATTTTCGCCTGGACGCAAAACCGCCTGATGCTCCCTGCCTGGCTGGGCGCCGGTGCCGCCCTGCAAAAAGTGGTGGAAGACGGTAAACAGGGCGAACTGGAAACCATGTGTCGCGACTGGCCGTTCTTCTCCACGCGGCTTGGCATGCTCGAAATGGTGTTTGCGAAAGCTGACCTCTGGCTGGCGGAATACTACGATCAGCGTCTGGTGAAACCGGAGCTGTGGAAGCTGGGCAAACAGCTTCGCGACCAGCTGGAAGCCGATATCAAAGTGGTGCTGGATATCGCCAACGATTCGCATCTGATGGAGGATCTCCCCTGGATAGCCGAGTCCATCACGCTGCGTAATATTTACACCGACCCGCTGAACGTTCTGCAGGCGGAATTACTGCACCGCTCACGCCAGGCGGAAGAGAAAGATGAAGAGCCTGACGCCCGCGTTGAGCAGGCTCTGATGGTAACTATCGCCGGCGTTGCAGCCGGGATGCGTAACACCGGCTAACATCAGCAGACCCTTAACTTATAAGCCCTGCTTCTGCGGGGCTTTTTTATGCCCGGCATTTAATAATTTATGCAGGCCAGGCTTTTGTCTCAGAGAAGAATTATAAATATCTCTTATCTGTGATAACAATCAAACCCTTCCGATAAAAACTTAAGTTTTCTCTGCCTGCACCGATTTTTATGGGAATACGCGTAAATTTTCGGAGATTGTATGTCTGTCCTGTCAAAGTTAACATTTAAGAAAAAAATATGGATCCCGCTAATATTTACCTTTTTATCCATGCTAATATTATGCGCTTTCTTTAATTACAAACAATATAACGTCCTTATTACAGAACGACAGTCACAATTACAGACCGCTATTCAGTTAGCCACGGGCATCGTAAAGCAGTACGACACGATGGAAAAGGACGGTTTGCTGTCTGCCGAGGAGGCAAAAACCCGGGCGCTTAATACTATAAAAAATCTGCGCTACCAGGGAAGCGGCTATATATTTATTTTCGATCGTCATGGTAAGTACCTGATGCACCCGATACGAAACGATCTTCTGGAGAAAGATGTCAGGGATTATTCAACACGGGATATAGTTGACGTTGCTTTTCAGCACGGTGGTGGTTTCGTTACTTATAAGTGGTTAAATAAAGATCTGGGCATGGTCAATAAAGTTGCCTATAGCGATAACTATAAGGACTGGGGCTGGGGGATCTCTACCGGCGTGGAAATGCATGATATCGACGCGCTGTTTATGAAAGGATTTATGCAGGCCGGTATGTTTATCGCCATCAGCATTGCGATTGTCTTTATTGTTACGCTTATTATTAATCTCGATCTTATTAAACAGTTAGGATGTAATCCTGAAGAGCTAATGCACATTATGAACGGCATTTCCAGTGGTAATCTGACGCAGAAAATTACGGTTAAGAAAAATGATTCGCGCAGTCTTCTGTACACGATCAAAAATATGCAAACCGCCCTTATCACAATTGTTCAGGATATACGGGAAAATACAGATAGTGTCGTAAAAATCTGTGATTGCATTACCGAAAGCAATGAGCAGTTAGGGCAACGAACAGAATCCCAGGCCAGTGCGTTACAGCAAATCTCCGCAACGCTTGAAGAACTCACCACTACGGTATCCCAGAATACCGCCAACGCCAGACTGGCTTCAGGCGTTGCCCGCAGCACTTCACACTTTGCTGAAGAAGGGGGTGAACTAGTCGGGCAGATAACAAGCTCAATGGGGACCATCACCCAGCGCTCAGATAAAATTTCAGAAATCACCGGCTTAATTAACGGCATCGCGTTTCAGACTAATATCCTTGCGCTTAACGCTTCGGTAGAAGCCGCACGAGCACACGAGCACGGTAAAGGTTTCGCCGTTGTGGCTCAGGAAGTACGAACGCTGGCACAGCGCTGCACCTCGGCGGCGAAAGATATCGGCCTGCAGATAACCGCTAACGATACCCATACGAAAGAAGCCTCCCGGTTAGTTTCGCAGGCTGGCACAGCCATGTTAAATATTATTAGCTCAACGTCCAATGTCTCCACGTCGCTGGGAGATATATCATCATCAAGCTCGGAACAGGCTATCGGAATAGCCCAGATTAGCGAGGCCATTGTCCAGCTTGATAAAACGGCCCATGAAAACTCCTCGCTGGTTCATGAGACAATAAAAACGATACACAATATGTCGGCTGAGGCCAGCCAGCTGGTTGCCGCCGTATCACACTTTAAAATCTCGCAGGAAGATAATGGCTAGCTGCGGTCACGACTTCTTTTTCGCTAAGCAAATAGCTTTCTGAAAGCGGGCAGGATGCCGAAGCCTGCCTCCGGGATCTTGCCGGAGCAGGCTGCACAACTACTTAGATAAACGGCTCAGGATGGGGGATATTTCTGATTACAACCCGGGGCGGACGCCCAGGGTATGACAAATCGCGTAGCTCATCTCGGCGCGGTTTAGCGTATAGAAGTGAAAATCCTTCACCCCTTCACGGCTGAGAATTTTCACCATGTCCATCGCGATATTTGCGCCGACCATTTTGCGCGTTTCCGCATCATCATCCAGCCCTTCAAACATTTGCGCCATCCAGTGCGGCACGCGCACGTTGGTCATAGTGGCAAATTTATGCGCCTGTTTATAGTTACTGACCGGCAGAATACCCGGCACGATTTCCACATCAATGCCTGCCGCCGCGCAGCGGTCGCGAAAGCGCAGATAGCTTTCCACATCGAAGAAAAATTGGGTGATAGCTCGATTGGCGCCCGCGTCAATTTTACGCTTCAGGTTGATAAGATCGGCCTGCGCGCTTTTTGCTTCCGGATGAACCTCGGGATAGGCCGCGACCGAAATATCAAAGTCCCCCACCTCTTTGAGTAAGGTAACCAGATCGGAGGCATACATATCCGGCTTACCGCCGCCCGGCGGCAGGTCGCCGCGCAGAGCAACGATATGACGGATGCCGTTGTTCCAGTAATCCTGGGCGATGGTGCGCAGTTCATCGCGGGTCGCGTCAATACAGGTCAGGTGCGGCGCCGCTTCAAGACCGGTGCGGTCTTTGATTCCTTTAATAATGCTATGGGTGCGATCGCGTTCACCGGAGTTTGCACCGTAGGTGACGGAGACGAATTTAGGTTTCAGGCTGCTGAGCCTGTCGATTGAGCTCCACAGGGTCTGTTCCATCTCACTGGTACGCGGCGGGAAAAACTCAAAGGAAACGTTAATTTGTCCGGCTACTTCGGCCAGACTCTGATTCAGTGCTTCCCGCTGGTTGGCGTGAAAAAAGCTCATACCCTTACCTCATCAATCGCTTTTTAATAATGTGTTGTTGTGTTTGGTTGCTATCCAGACGTTTAGACGTCCAGATAGCAAGATGAAGGAAAAGGGACAGGCCGTCAACTGAAAAATCACCACACAAAGGGAGGAATTCTCAAGCAACGTGAAATTTTTTCAGGGTGCAGAAATAAGAAAGCGGGCGGATGAGGCTAACGCTTATCCGCCCTATAAATAGATGAACTGTTGTAGGCGGATAAGCAGCGCGCCATCCGCCAGGCATTACAGCAGCTGCGCCAGACGGTTGAGGTCCGACTGAATGGCGCCGGCGGTGACATCACGGCCAGCGCCGGGGCCGCGGATAACCAGCGGGTTATCGCGATACCAGCGGCTTTCAATGGCGAACACGTTGTCGCACGGCAACAGCGCCGCCAGAGGATGTTCAGTACGAACCGCCTCCACGCCAACACGCGCCTTGCCGTTCGCATCAAAGCGGGCCACGTAACGCAGCAGCAGCCCCATTTCCTGCGCGGCTTCAAACCGTTGCGCCATCTGCTCGTTAAGTTCATCGCCGTTCTCGAAGAAATAATCCACCGACCCTTCTTCACAACCGTTTGGCACCAGCGACTCTACGCGAACCTGATCGGGTTCGATGTCGTAACCCGCTTCGCGAGCCACGATAACCAGCTTGCGCATAACATCCTTACCGGAGAGGTCGACACGCGGGTCAGGTTCTGTCAGCCCCTGCTGCCAGGCCTGATCGACCAGATCGGTAAACGGCACGGTGCCATCGAACTGCAGGAACAGCCATGAAAGCGTGCCGGAGAAAATTCCGCTAATCGCCAGAATGGCATCGCCGCTATCGCGCAGATCGCGCACGGTATGGTTGACCGGTAAACCGGCGCCTACGGTGGCGTTATACAGCCAATGGCGGCCCGTTTTTTCAAACGCGTCGCGGATTTGGCGGTACTTCTGCCCGTTGCCCGCGCCCGCCAGCTTGTTGGCGCTGATGACGTGGAAACCGTGGCTTGCAAAATCGAGATACTGATCGGCAAGCTGCTCGCTTGCGGTAACGTCCAGCACCACTAAATCGTCGTACGGGTGCGCGCGCATCCACAGGAACAGGGATTCTTCATCCTGCTCTACCGCTTCATCATTAAAAAAGGCCAGCGCGCGGCTGGCATCCAGCCCTTCGTAGTTCAGCAGGCTGCGGCGGCTGTCCACCACCCCGGCGAGGATAAATTCAAAACCGGTGCGGGCGGAGATCGTTTCCTGCTCGCGGGCGAACAGCTCAAGCCAGCGAGAACCTATATTGCCTTTGCCAAACAGCACCAGACCGATACGCTTTTCCGCCCGGAACAGCGACTTGTGCAAGCCCTGAATCAGATTGACCGTCGGGCCGCCGCGCAGGACGGCAACCATGCTGATGCCATCCTCGGATTGCCAGATAAACTCAACCGGATGGTCTTTTAGCTGCTGCCAGAAACGGTGGCTGTGCAGCGGGTTACGGCAAACGCCTGCGCCTACCATTGCCACCAGCGCCAGGCCTTCGCGCAGCCGTAATTCGCCCGGTAGACCAGCATCCTGCAAAATTTGCAGCACGCTGCTCACCACTTCGGAGGTGTAGCAAAGCTGCAGCAGGTTACGATCGGGATGCACGCCAATGGACAAAGGACGCACCTGGGCGCGTTTGAGCAGCGTATCCAGCTCTTTTTGCGCCAGTTTGAAATCCTGCTGCGGGGCGATCTGAAACTCAATCAGGCAGACGTCATCATGGCTGGTGACAATGCGCGCTCCGGTACCGGAAGCCAGAACGCGTTCAATGCGGGTTGAGCCCTGCTCCGGGGAATAGCTGCAACGCAGTTGCAGATCGATATCGCTGCCAGAGACCGGCTGTAGCGTACGGGCATGCAGGACCGGGGCCGCCAGACGCGCCAGTTCGCTGGCCTCATCCAGACGCAGCAACGGCAGCAAACAGGCATCTTTTACCTTACGTGGATCGGCGCTGTAGACCCCGGCCACGTCGCTCCAGATGGTGACGCGGGAGACGCCCGCCAGCGCGCCGATTTGCGTTGCGGAATAGTCAGAGCCGTTACGGCCCAGCAGCACGGTTTCACCCGCGTCGTTACGGCAGATAAAGCCGGTAACCACGAGGCGTTTATGCGGATGCTGCGCCATCAGCTCCTGCAGCAGCGGCCAGGAAAGGCCTTCGTTAACCTGCGGCTGCGCCGCCCGCTCGGCACGCATGAATTCCCGCGCATCAAGCCAGGCGGCTTCAATACCCTGCTGATTCAGCACCGCCGACATCAGGCGCGCGGACCAGACCTCGCCGTGACCGACCACTTCGGCATACACCGCGTCGTTGATTTTGCCATCCAGCAAACCAGCGAGGCGCTCCAGGTCGTGAATAAATTCACCGATCAGGCTATCCGCAACTTCAGGCGGGAGCAGGCCGCTGATTAACTCGCTTTGATAACGACGCAGCGCCTGCTGGACCTGATGCGCAGATAGCCTGTCGCTCTGACTCAGCTGGAGCCAGCTGATAAGCTGGTTGGTGGTGCTGCCGGCGGCAGAAACCACCATCAGATCGCCAGGCCTGGAATACTCGGTCATGATACCCGCCACACGCAGATAACATTTTACGTCTGCAAGACTACTGCCGCCAAACTTGTGCAGTTGACGAACCGGCGTCCCTGCTGGTACTGAAACACTCATGCTTACCCCTCTCTTGCCACCCGGAAGGCATGTTCCAGGTCAGCGACTAAATCTTCGCCATCTTCAATACCGGTAGACACACGCAGCAGCATTTCGGAGATGCCGGCCGCAGCTCGCGCTTCCGGCGCCATGCCCGCGTGGGTCATGGTTGCCGCGTGGGAAATCAGGCTTTCGACGCCGCCCAGCGATTCCGCCAGCGTGAACAGCGACAGCCCGCTCAGGAAACGACGCAGCGTCTGCTCGTCCCCGTCCAGTTCAAAACTCAACATCGCGCCAAAACCTTTCTGCTGACGGGCAGCGATTTCATGCCCCTGGTTTTCCGGCAGCGATGGATGATACAGCTTTTTCACCAGCGGTTCTGTTTTCAGGAAATCGACAATCAACTGTGCATTACGTTGAGCCACTTCCATTCGCGGCGACAGGGTGCGTAACCCGCGCAGCAGCAGATAGCTGTCAAACGCGCTGCCGGTCACGCCGATATTATTCGCCCACCAGGCAAGTTCGGTGACAGTATCGGCGTCTTTGGCAATCACTACACCTGCCACCACATCAGAATGGCCGTTTAAATATTTGGTGCAGGAGTGCAGAACCAGATCTGCTCCCAGCGCCAGCGGATTTTGCAGCGCCGGGCTCAGGAAGGTGTTATCCACTACGCTGACTGCTCCGGCAGCACGCGCCGCGGCGCATATTTTCGCAATATCCACCACGCGCAACAATGGGTTGCTTGGGGTTTCTACCAGCACCAGCTTCGGTTTTTCAGCCAGCGCCGCGTTTAAAGCTGCCTCATCGCCCTGATCGACAAATAAAACACGGTACGCGCCGCGTTTTGCCAGGCTGTCAAAGAGGCGATAGCTACCGCCGTAGCAATCGTGGGGGGCCACAAGCAGGTCGCCGGGCTTCAGAAATACCGTGCTCACCAGGTGAATAGCCGACATGCCGGTATTCGTCATCACAGCGCCCGCGCCGCCTTCCAGTTCTGCCAGCGCGCGCTGTACTACGTCGCGCGTAGGGTTGCCACGGCGCGAATAATCATGCTCGCGCGGTTCATTAAACCCTGTGAAGTTATAGGTGCTGGAAAGGTGGATGGGCGGAACAACACAGCCGTATTGTTCGTCATCGTTCAAACCGCTGCGTACTGCGATGGTTGCCTGTTTGCGCGTCATGGTTTCCCTGATCCTTGCTGGTCGAATAAAGGTCAGGCATCAGAGTAAACATTGCCAAGTTGGACGTCAATACATCTGGACATCTAAACTTCTTTGCGTATAGATTGAGCAAACGCGAAATAGCCGTTAAAATTATATGCTTTAGCGTGCCAGAGTCGCAGACTGCGCAGGCGTCCGGGCTGTACACTAAGACAGATAATCGCTGAAATCGTGCCCCGCCCGGTTTGAGCATGTTTAATTGATAAGAGGATTAAAGGTATCTCATGGCTGAATGGAGCGGCGAATATATCAGCCCTTACGCTGAGCACGGGAAGAAGAGTGAACAAGTAAAAAAAATTACGGTTTCCATTCCTCTGAAGGTGTTAAAAATCCTCACCGATGAGCGCACCCGTCGCCAGGTGAACAACCTGCGCCACGCAACAAACAGTGAACTGCTGTGTGAAGCATTTCTGCACGCGTTTACTGGCCAGCCTCTGCCGAACGATGCGGATCTGCGTAAAGAACGTAGTGATGAAATCCCGGAAGAGGCGAAGGTAATTATGCGCGAGCTGGGAATTGACCCGGATACGTGGGAATACTAGGTAACAAATTACGGATACAAAAAAGGCGCCCCAGGGCGCCTTTCTCTTTCCATGCTGCGAAACTTATTTTTTCGCGCCTGGTACGCTGAAACGCTTGTTGAAGCGGTCAACACGGCCACCGGTAGCAACATCACGCTGTTTGCCAGTGTAGAACGGGTGGCATTCGCCACAAACGTCCAGGTTCAGATCGTGACCCGCAGTAGAGCGGATTTTGATAGAATTACCGCAAGAACAGTTTGCAGTAATTACGTCATATTTAGGGTGGATATCTTTTTTCATGGAAAACCTCAGGTCTAAGGCCGCGTCGCTCTTCCAGCCCTAACGCCAGACACCACGCGATGTTAATAAAGTAGGTTTATTCGAAGCCAAAACTGCGCATCAAAGGCGGCGAATCATACAGAATACAGCCGATGCATGCAAACTGATCCGCAATTTTGCGAACACACAGTGTACACTATCTTGTCTTTTTTATCAGCCCGGATGCTTTCATGCCTGTCGCTCACGTCGCCCTGCCGGTTCCACTTGCCCGTACCTTCGACTATCTGATCCCTGCTGGAATGCAGGTTGTGGCGGGTTGTCGCGTGATGGTGCCGTTTGGTAAACGGGAAGCCGTGGGCATTGTGGTTGCCGTAAGCGAAAAGAGCGAACTCCCGCTTAGCGATCTTAAACCCGTGGTTGATGTGCTGGATGGCGCTTCCTTATTTCCTCCTTCTTTATGGCGCGTTTTGCTGTGGGCAAAAGATTATTATCACCATCCCATTGGCGATGTGCTGTTTCATGCGCTGCCGATTTTGTTGCGTCAGGGGAAGCCCGCGCATCACGCGCCGCTGTGGTACTGGTTCGCCACGGAAGAAGGCAAAGCCGTCGATCTTAACGGCCTGAAACGAGCCCCTAAACAGCAGCAGGCGCTGGCGGCGGTGCGGCAAAAAAACATCTGGCGTCATCAGGTAAGCGAGATGGATATCAGCGAGCAAGGCTTGCAGGCGTTGCGAACCAAAGGGCTATGCGATCTGAAAAGCGCGGCGCCCGCAGCAGCTGACTGGCGCGACACCTATTCTGTCGCAGGCGAGCGCCTGCGTCTGAACACCGAACAAGCCACGGCGGTGGGCGCCATTCATAGCGCGGCGGATCGTTTTTCCGCCTGGCTGCTGGCAGGAATTACCGGTTCAGGCAAAACCGAAGTCTATTTGAGCGTGCTTGAAAATGTCCTCGCCCAGGGCAAGCAGGCGCTGGTTCTGGTGCCGGAAATCGGCCTGACGCCACAGACTATCGCCCGTTTTCGCGAGCGTTTTAATGCCCCTGTAGAAGTATTGCACTCGGGGCTGAACGACAGCGAGCGTCTTGCCGTCTGGCTGAAAGCGCGCAGCGGCGAGGCGGCGATCGTCATCGGCACCCGCTCCTCTCTTTTTACGCCGTTCTGCCGCCTTGGCGTCATTGTCATCGACGAAGAGCACGACAGCTCCTACAAGCAGCATGAAGGGTGGCGCTACCATGCCCGCGATTTGGCGGTATATCGCGCTCATGCGGAAGATATCCCGATTATTCTCGGCTCAGCGACGCCTGCGCTGGAAACGCTGCATAACGTCCGGCTCGGCAAATACCGCCAGCTACGCCTGACTAAACGCGCCGGAAACGCAAGCCCGGCGTCACAGCAAGTGGTGGATTTAAAAGGCCAGCCGCTTAAATCAGGCCTTGCGCCTGCGCTCATTCAGAAAATCGGGCAGCACTTAAAGGCGGATAATCAGGTCATTCTTTTTCTGAATCGCCGCGGTTTCGCCCCTGCTCTTTTGTGTCATGAGTGTGGGTGGATAGCGGAATGCCCGCGCTGCGACCACTATTTCACTCTCCATCAGGGTCAGCGGCAGCTTCGTTGCCACCACTGCGACAGCCAGCGACCCATTCCTAATCAGTGTCCGTGTTGCGGTTCAACCAATCTGGTACCGGTAGGGATGGGCACGGAGCAGCTTGAACAAAGCCTGGCTCCGCTGTTCCCCGGCGTGCCGCTTTCACGTATCGACCGCGATACCACCAGCCGTAAAGGCGCGCTTGAGCAGCAGTTAGCCGAGGTCCATCGCGGCGGCGCGCGTATTCTTATCGGCACGCAGATGCTGGCGAAAGGCCACCATTTCCCTGACGTCACCTTAGTCGCGCTGCTGGACGTTGACGGGGCGCTGTTCTCAGCAGATTTTCGCGCCGCCGAACGCTTTGCCCAGCTTTACGTGCAGGTTTCGGGCCGGGCGGGCCGGGCGGGCAAACAGGGCGAAGTGGTGTTGCAAACCCACCATCCTGAGCACCCTTTGCTGCAAACCCTGCTGGCCCAGGGCTATGACGCCTTCGCAGATCAGGCGCTGGTTGAGCGACAGACGGTATTTTTACCGCCGTTTACCAGCCACGTTATCTTCCGGGCTGAAGATCAAAACAACCAGCAGGCGCCGCTGTTCCTGCAACAGCTACGCAATTTACTGGAATCCAGCCCGCTACGCGATGAACAGCTGTGGATCATGGGACCGGTGCCTTCGCTCCAGCCAAAGCGCGGGGGCCGCTTCCGCTGGCAAATCCTTCTTCAACATCCGTCACGCGCCCGCTTACAGCGTCTGATAAGCCACTCCCTGGCGCTGGTGAACACCCTTCCTGAATCGCGAAAAGTGAAGTGGGCGCTGGATGTCGATCCGATTGAGAGCTAGCGCGTAGCCGACCGGTTATGCGAAGCGGATCGAAAAATTCTGCACCCGTCACATTTTTGATGAAATTTTTGTAACAGGCGGCAGCAATATTCTGCTAAGAATGACAGTACGATCGGGCATAAAGGATGTGTCAAGGTCTGCGGAGTGCAAGCGAGGAGAAGAAGTTGAAGCCGAAGAGTCAGGTTGTCAATGCAACCATGAAGGATGTTGCCGTACAGGCGAAAGTATCAACAGCAACGGTATCCCGTGCATTAATGAACCCGGATAAGGTCTCGCAAAGCACGCGTAGCCGGGTAGAGCAGGCTGCAATAGAAGTGGGTTATCTACCTCATTCGTTAGGCCGCAACGCAAAGCGTAACGAATCACGCACGATTCTGGTGATTGTGCCGGATATCTGCGATCCGTTCTTCAGCGAGATCATTCGCGGCATTGAAATTACCGCCGCTGAACAGGGTTACCTGGTGCTGATTGGCGATTGCGCCCATCAGAATCAGCAGGAAAAAACGTTCATCGATCTGATAATCACTAAGCAAATTGACGGCATGTTGCTGCTTGGCTCGCGCCTGCCGTTTGATGCAAGCCTTGAAGAGCAACGAAATCTGCCGCCGATGGTGATGGCCAACGAATTTGCGCCAGAGCTGGAGCTGCCGACGGTGCATATCGACAATCTCACCGCTGCGTTTAACGCCGTTTATTATCTGCAGCAGCTGGGCCACGAAAGAATTGCCTGCATTGCCGGGCCGGAAGAGATGCCCCTGTGTCATTACCGCCTGCAGGGATACGTTCAGGCTTTGCGCCGTACGGGTATGGTCGTCGATCCGCATTATATCGCGCGCGGTGACTTTACTTTTGATGCCGGTGCGACAGCCGTTGCGCAGCTTTTATCGCTCCCCGTTCCGCCAACGGCGATCTTTTGCCACAGCGACGTTATGGCGCTGGGCGCGCTTTCACAGGCCAAACGTAGCGGGCTGCGCGTCCCGGAAGATTTATCTATTATGGGCTTCGATGACATTGCCTTATCGCAATTTTGCGATCCGCCGCTCACCACGGTCCAGCAGCCGCGTTTCGATATCGGACGGGAAGCTATGTTGTTGCTATTAGATCAGCTACACGGTGAAATCGTTAGCAGCGGATCGCGCCTGCTGGACTGCGACCTCATTGAGCGAGGGAGCACCAGCGCGCCGGGCGCAAGAAAATGAACCGCTTTAGGACTCCCTAATCTGGTCAAAGGGACGCCCCTTAAGTAACATGGCGGGCTGACAAACGAATAAATACAGCGAATCGATAGTGGCACAAAAAGATTATGTACGCCGCGGGCAATCGGCAGGGACACGGCGCAAAAAGAGTACCTCCCGCAAAAAGCAACGTAACCTGCCATCCGTCTCGCCGACAATGGTCGCCATTGCGGCCGCCGTTCTGGTGACCTTTATTGGCGCCCTGTACTTCATTACCCATCATAAAAAAGAGGAAAGTGAAGTCCTGCCGGGCCATAAGGTGACCGGAAATGGCCTTCCGCCGAAGCCTGAAGAGCGCTGGCGCTACATTAAAGAACTGGAAAATCGCCAGCCTGGCGTACGCACCCCAACCGAGCCTACGGCCGGCGGCGAAGTGCAGAACAAAGACCAGCTCACCAACGAACAGCGTCAACTTCTGGAGCAGATGCAGGCGGATATGCGCCAGCAGCCGACACAGTTGAACGAAGTGCCGTGGAACGAACAAACTCCGGCCCAGCGCCAGCAAACGCTGCAGCGCCAGAGGCAGCTACAACAGCAGGTGCAGCAGCGAACTGTGCAACAGCAATGGAATACGCAGCAGCAACAGCCCCGCGTGCAGCAGCGCGTAACCGAACAGCCTTATCAGCAGCCGCGTGCTGTGCAACAAACGCAGCAGCAGTCACGTCCTGCTCAGCAACAACAGCAACCGCGTACGACGGCTGCGCCTCAGCCGTATCAGGATTTGCTGCAAACGCCGCCGCATAGCGCTCAGCAGCGTGCTCCGGGGCAAACCACGCAGGCTCGTGAGCAGGCGCAGACGCAGCCAAAAGCCGCACCGGTTAGCCGCGAGCCTGAAACAGCAAAAGCTGCTCCAGCCGCGCGCGAGAAAAAGGATGAAAAACGCTGGATGGTGCAGTGCGGCTCCTTTAAAGGTAGCGAGCAGGCGGAAACGGTTCGTGCGCAGCTTGCTTTTGAAGGGTTTGATTCACGTATCACCACCAACAACGGCTGGAATCGCGTGGTGATCGGTCCCATCAAAGGCAAAGAGAATGCAGACGGCACGCTTAATCGTCTGAAGATGGCTGGTCACTCCAGCTGCATTCGTCTCGGCGGGGGTTGAAACCCCCAAAATCCCCCCCATCTATAATTGCATTCAGCCCCGGACCCGATCCGGGGCACGTATTAAGCTGATGCAATAAGGGGTCTGCTCGTGACAACAATAGTAAGTGTGCGCCGCAACGGCCATGTCGTAATCGGTGGTGATGGTCAGGCCACGCTCGGCAACACCGTAATGAAAGGCAACGTGAAAAAAGTTCGCCGCCTCTATAACGACAAAGTCATTGCCGGCTTTGCGGGCGGCACGGCCGATGCCTTCACTCTGTTCGAACTCTTTGAACGCAAACTCGAAATGCATCAGGGCCACCTGGTGAAGGCCGCCGTCGAGCTGGCTAAAGACTGGCGTACCGACCGTATGCTGCGCAAGCTTGAAGCGCTGCTGGCCGTAGCCGATGAAAACGCGTCGCTTATCATCACCGGCAACGGTGACGTTATTCAGCCGGAAGATGACCTTATCGCCATCGGTTCCGGTGGCCCGTACGCGCAGGCCGCCGCCCGCGCCCTGCTGGAAAATACCGAGCTGGGCGCGCGCGACATCGTTGAGAAATCGCTGGGGATCGCCGGTGATATCTGCATCTACACCAACCATTTCCATACTATCGAAGAATTAGCGTCTAAGGCGTAAGGATCCCCCATGTCTGAAATGACTCCGCGCGAAATTGTCAGCGAGCTGAACAAACACATCATCGGCCAGGACAACGCCAAGCGTTCCGTGGCAATTGCGCTGCGTAACCGCTGGCGCCGTATGCAGCTGGACGAAGAGCTGCGCCATGAAGTAACGCCAAAAAACATTCTGATGATCGGCCCAACCGGCGTCGGTAAAACCGAAATCGCGCGCCGTCTGGCGAAACTGGCCAATGCGCCGTTCATCAAAGTCGAAGCCACCAAGTTTACCGAAGTGGGCTATGTTGGTAAGGAAGTCGACTCTATCATTCGCGATCTGACCGATTCCGCGATGAAAATGGTGCGCCTGCAGTCTATCGAGAAAAATCGTTACCGCGCTGAAGAGATGGCCGAAGAGCGCATTCTTGACGCGCTGATCCCACCGGCGAAAAACAACTGGGGCCAGAACGAAACGGCGCCGGAGCCATCGGCCGCTCGTCAGTCATTCCGTAAAAAGCTGCGCGAAGGCCAGCTGGACGACAAAGAAATCGAAATCGATCTGGCTGCAGCGCCGATGGGCGTTGAGATCATGGCGCCTCCTGGCATGGAAGAAATGACCAGCCAGCTGCAGTCCATGTTCCAGAATCTGGGCGGCCAGAAGCAGAAACCGCGCAAGCTGAAAATCAAAGATGCGATGAAGCTGCTGATTGAAGAAGAAGCGGCCAAGCTTGTGAATCCGGAAGAGCTGAAGCAGGACGCGATTGACGCGGTTGAGCAGCACGGCATCGTGTTTATCGATGAGATAGATAAAATCTGTAAGCGCGGCGGCAACAGCTCCGGCCCGGATGTTTCCCGCGAAGGCGTTCAGCGCGACCTGCTGCCGCTGGTTGAAGGCTGCACCGTTTCTACCAAGCACGGCATGGTGAAAACTGACCATATCCTGTTTATCGCCTCCGGCGCGTTCCAGGTGGCAAGCCCTTCCGATCTGATCCCGGAATTGCAGGGCCGTCTGCCGATTCGCGTTGAGCTGCAGGCGCTGACCGTGGAAGATTTCGAACGCATTCTGACTGAGCCAAACGCTTCCATTACCGTGCAGTACAAAGCGCTGATGGGAACGGAGGGCGTGAACATCGACTTTACCGAAGACGGTATCCGTCGTATCGCTCAGGCGGCATGGCAGGTGAATGAATCTACCGAGAACATCGGCGCGCGTCGTCTGCATACCGTCCTCGAGCGTCTGGTAGAGGATATCTCTTACGAAGCCAGCGATCTGAGCGGCCAGTCCATTATTATTGATGCTGATTATGTGAGTAAGCACCTGGATGAGCTGGTAGCAGATGAAGACCTGAGCCGTTTTATCCTATAATCGCGGCCAACGTATTTTCTTCATTGCAAATGGAGGGCTTATGCCCTCCATTTTTTTATCACTGGCATCCATAACTATGAACGATTCGCACTCTGTAAGTATAACGAAGGCCTGGCTGGAAAGTCTGCGTCTCCGCACCCTGCCGCTGGCTTTTGCCTCTATCGTCTGCGGCTCCGCGCTGGCGTACTGGCAGGGGGTATTTGATCCTGCGGTGGCCGGCCTTGCCCTGCTGACGGCGGGGCTGCTGCAAATCCTCTCCAACCTTGCGAATGATTATGGTGATGCGGTAAAGGGCAGCGATAAGGAAGATCGCATCGGACCTTTGCGCGGAATGCAAAAAGGCATCATTACTCAGGCGCAAATGAAGCGCGCGCTGTTGATCACCGTCGTGCTTATCTGCCTGTCCGGCCTGGCTCTGGTTGCCGTTGCCTGCCATACCCCGGCCGACTTCTTCGGTTTTCTGCTGCTCGGCCTGGCTTCTATCGTGGCGGCAATTACCTACACGGTTGGCACTCGTCCGTATGGCTATATGGGGCTGGGCGATATTTCCGTGCTGGTCTTCTTCGGCTGGCTGAGCGTGGCGGGAAGCTGGTATCTTCAGGCCCATACGCTTGCGCCGCTGGTGTTCCTGCCGGCGACAGCCTGCGGCTTGCTGGCAACGGCTGTTTTAAATATCAACAACTTGCGCGATATCGACGGCGACCGCGAGAACGGTAAAAACACGCTGGCGGTTCGTCTGGGACCAGCTGGAGCCCGCCGCTACCATGTTTGCCTGCTGATGGGCGCGCCGCTGTGTCTGGCGGTATTTAATCTGGTTTGGCTGAAAAGCCTGTGGGGATGGCTGTTTGTGCTGGCGACGCCGCTTCTCATCAAGCAGGCCATTTACGTCACGCGTGAAATGGAGCCTGCCGCTCTTCGTCCGATGCTTGAGCGTACGGTAAAAGCAGCATTGCTGATTAACCTGTTGTTTGCGTTAGGCGTTGTGCTCAGCAAGGGGCATTTTTAGCTGACAAATATCAATTAACAATTGATGATTTTGCCAACAGTTAACATTAAGCGATATACTGACAACTCCTGCAGCAACAGAACTTAAATCCTATGAAATATGATACTTCCGAGCTTTGCGACATCTACCAGGAAGATGTTAACGTCGTTGAACCGCTGTTTTCCAACTTTGGCGGACGGTCGTCTTTTGGCGGGCAAATCATTACGGTGAAATGTTTCGAGGACAACGGGTTGCTGTACGATCTGCTCGAACAACAAGGCCGTGGCCGTGTTCTGCTGGTCGACGGCGGCGGTTCTGTACGCCGTGCCCTGGTTGACGCTGAACTGGCGCGTCTTGCGGCACAAAACGAGTGGGAAGGTATTGTGGTCTACGGCGCGGTGCGCCAGGTGGACGATCTGGAAGAGCTGGATATCGGCATTCAGGCTATTGCCGCCATTCCCGTCGGCGCCGCGGGTGAAGGCATCGGCGAAAGCGATATTCGCGTTAATTTTGGCGGCGTAACCTTCTTCTCCGGCGATCACCTTTACGCGGACAACACCGGCATTATCCTTTCCGAAGATCCGCTTGATATCGAATAAGCCGATCTCACTATGCAAAACGGGCGCCCTGGGGCGCCCGTTTTCTTTTAGCCGACCGGGGCCTTACACTTCTTCCATTTTGCCCAGCAGCGCGTGCAGACGCTCCTGCCAGACATGCTGTTGTTCTTTCAGCGAATTATTCTCGCGGATCAGCTCTTCGTGATTGCCCTGCGCCTGCTGTATTTCCTGAACCAGGCTGTTGTTTTTCTCTTTCAGCTCTTCGATTTCCATCTGCAACAACGTGATAGTGTCAATCGCCTGCTGTACTTTCGATTCCAGTTTCTCAAAAACTTCAAATGACATGTCAAATCTCTCCTGAATTGCAAGGCGTTGATGGATGGCTATCCTCGTCCCGGCGCTACCGGCGACGCCTTTGTGAATATATGCGCACCACGCAGCGTTTCCCCGATTGTAAGTAGCGCCGCATCGCGTGTCCAGCGGCTTCCCGCGCTCTTTGCTTAACATGACGTTTTTCAGCATATACCGAAAGACTTCACGTGACTTAATCGTTAATTGTTAAAAAACAGGTTAACGGGACCTGACCATCCCCCTGTTCTCACTGTGTGATAATGCTCATTTTTTAGCGCGTAAACGCGCATTTTCATGACGGAAGCCACAGTTTTTAAGTTCGATATTTCTCGTTTATGTTCGTTAACGATAAATTAACACCATGCCTACATGGCACAGGGGTGGCAGGGATGCTCAAATCACCATAACCATCAATTTTGCCTTCAGGACCCTACTATGAGTCAGACAGCTTCACCAACTTTAAAAGGCCAGTGCATCGCAGAGTTCATGGGTACCGCGCTGTTGATTTTCTTCGGCGTGGGATGCGTTGCCGCATTAAAAGTCGCAGGCGCCGTCTTTGGACAGTGGGAAATCAGCTTCATCTGGGGTTTGGGAGTGGCGATGGCTATCTACTTAACCGCCGGCGTTTCTGGTGCGCATCTCAACCCTGCCGTTACCATCGCCCTGTGGCTGTTCGCCTGCTTTGATAAACGGAAAGTCGTGCCGTTTATTGTGTCGCAGGTCGCAGGCGCATTCTGCGCCGCAGCGCTGGTATACGGCCTGTATTACAATCTGTTCCTTGATTACGAGCAGACCCATCACATGGTACGCGGCAGCGTGGAAAGCCTGGACTTAGCCGGCATCTTCTCCACCTACCCGAATCCGCACATCAACCTGGGGCAGGCCTTTGCCGTAGAAATGGTCATTACCGCCATTCTGATGGGTTTGATTCTGGCGCTGACCGACGATGGCAACGGCGTTCCACGCGGGCCGCTGGCGCCTTTGCTGATAGGCTTGCTGATTGCCGTGATCGGCGCCTCAATGGGTCCGCTGACCGGCTTTGCCATGAACCCGGCGCGTGATTTTGGTCCAAAAATTTTCGCCTGGCTGGCAGGCTGGGGCGATATTGCCTTTACCGGCGGCAAAGAGATTCCTTACTTCCTGGTGCCCATTTTTGGCCCGCTGACGGGTGCCGTGCTGGGCGCATTCGGATATCGTAAATTGATTGGTCACCACCTGCCGTGCGACGTTTGCGAAGACGTTGCAGAGAAAACGCCGGGCGCATCTACACAACAAAACGCTTCTTAAGCAACACTGACTTCGGGACAACTTTATGACCACTGAAAAAAAGTACATCGTCGCGCTCGACCAGGGCACCACCAGCTCCCGTGCCGTCGTCCTGGATCATGACGCCAATATCGTCAGCGTGTCACAGCGTGAATTTGAGCAAATCTACCCTAAGCCCGGCTGGGTCGAGCACGATCCGATGGAAATCTGGGCCTCCCAGAGCTCCACGCTGGTAGAAGTGCTGGCGAAAGCCGATATCAGCTCCGATCAGATTGCCGCCATTGGCATCACCAACCAGCGCGAAACCGCGATTGTCTGGGAACGCGAAACCGGTAAACCGATCTACAACGCTATCGTCTGGCAGTGCCGCCGCACGGCAGAAATCTGCGAGCAGCTTAAGCGTGACGGCATGGAAGAGTACGTGCGTAGCACCACCGGTCTGGTGGTGGACCCGTATTTTTCCGGCACCAAAGTGAAGTGGATCCTCGACCACGTAGAAGGGTCACGCGAGCGCGCCCGTCGTGGCGAGCTGCTGTTCGGAACGGTGGATACCTGGCTTATCTGGAAGATGACCCAGGGACGCGTGCACGTGACCGATTACACCAACGCCTCGCGCACGATGTTGTTCAACATTCACGATCTGGACTGGGACGACAAAATGCTGGACGCGCTGGATATTCCACGCGCCATGCTGCCGCAGGTCCGTAAGTCTTCTGAAATTTACGGCCAGACCAACATCGGCGGTAAAGGCGGCACGCGTATTCCGATCGCCGGTATCGCAGGCGACCAGCAGGCGGCGCTGTTTGGCCAGCTCTGCGTGAAAGAAGGCATGGCGAAAAATACCTACGGCACCGGCTGCTTTATGCTGATGAATACCGGCGAGAAAGCCGTAACCTCAAGCCATGGTCTGCTGACAACTATCGCCTGCGGCCCACGCGGCGAAGTGAACTACGCTCTGGAAGGCGCGGTGTTTATGGCCGGCGCATCCATTCAGTGGCTGCGCGACGAGATGAAGCTGATAGGCGACGCCTTTGACTCCGAATATTTCGCCACCAAAGTGAAAGATACCAACGGCGTGTACGTGGTTCCTGCCTTTACCGGACTCGGCGCGCCTTACTGGGATCCATATGCACGCGGCGCAATCTTCGGCCTGACGCGTGGGGTGAATTCAAACCACATCATCCGCGCTACGCTGGAATCCATCGCTTATCAAACCCGCGATGTGCTCGAAGCAATGCAGGCGGACTCAGGTATTCGCCTGCACGCATTACGCGTGGACGGCGGCGCAGTAGCCAACAATTTCCTGATGCAGTTCCAGTCCGATATCCTTGGCACTCGCGTAGAGCGTCCTGAAGTACGTGAGGTAACGGCTCTGGGTGCCGCTTATCTGGCAGGTCTGGCGGTTGGCTTCTGGCAGAACCTGGACGAAGTGAGCGAAAAGGCCGTTATCGAAAAAGAGTTCCGCCCGGGTATCGAAACCACCGAGCGCAACTTCCGTTACGCAGGCTGGAAAAAAGCCGTTAAACGCGCGCTTGCATGGGAAGAGCACGACGAAGATTAATCTCTTTCCAGGGCCCCGGATGGGGCCTTTTTTATACCCCTTCACGGCCCGGGTTTTCCCGGCTATCTCCCGCCTGTGCTACACTCCGTCGCAATTGAGCTTGCTAAATGAGTATGTAATGAAACGAGAACTTGCGATCGAATTTTCCCGCGTAACGGAAGCGGCCGCGCTTGCCGGTTATAAATGGCTGGGCCGTGGCGACAAGAATATCGCTGACGGAGCGGCCGTGCACGCCATGCGCATTATGCTTAATCAGGTCAATATCGACGGCCAGATTGTGATTGGCGAAGGGGAAATCGACGAAGCGCCGATGCTCTATATCGGCGAGAAAGTGGGAACCGGACAAGGCGATGCGGTAGATATTGCCGTTGACCCAATTGAAGGCACCCGCATGACGGCGATGGGCCAGGCCAACGCGCTGGCGGTGCTGGCCGTCGGCGATAAAGGCAGCTTCCTGAACGCGCCCGATATGTATATGGAAAAACTGATTGTCGGCCCCGGCGCGCGCGGCGTTATCGATCTCAGCCTGCCGCTTGCGCAAAATCTGCATAACGTTGCCATCGCACTCAACAAGCCGCTCAGCGAGCTTACCGTGACCATCCTTGCTAAGCCGCGCCATGATGCAACCATTGCCGAAATGCAAACACTAGGCGTGCGCGTTTTCGCTATTCCTGACGGCGACGTTGCAGCGTCGATTCTGACCTGCATGCCGGACAGCGAAGTGGACGTAATGTACGGCATCGGCGGCGCGCCTGAAGGCGTGATTTCCGCAGCGGTTATCCGGGCGCTGGATGGCGATATGCAAGGTCGCCTGCTGGCTCGCCATCACGTTAAAGGCGACAGCGAAGCAAACCGTCGTATCGGCGAGCAGGAGCTGGAACGCTGTAAAGCGATGGGCATTGAGGCCGGAAAGGTTCTGAAGCTGGACGATATGGCGCGCAACGATAACGTGGTCTTTTCAGCCACCGGCATCACCAAAGGCGATCTGCTCGAGGGCATCACGCGTAAAGGCAATATGGCGACAACGGAAACGCTGCTGATTCGCGGCAAATCGCGCACCATTCGCCGCATTAAATCCATCCATTATCTCGATCGTAAAGATCCGGACGTGCAGGCCCATATTCTGTAAGGCCGCCGTTTGTCTGATTGAGCTTTCCAGCCCGTACCGGCTGGAAATCTTTCACTATTCTGGTGAAGATAAGATAAGAGCAACAACAGGAGCGCAACATGGCGGATTGGGTTAAAGGTAAAGTTACTCAGGTTCAGCACTGGACCGATTCTCTCTTCAGCCTCACGGTTCAGGCTCCTGTCGCCCCGTTTACCGCCGGGCAGTTTACCAAGCTTGGGCTGGAAATTGACGGCGAACGCGTGCAGCGCGCCTATTCCTACGTCAACGCGCCGGGCAATCCCAATCTCGAATTCTATCTGGTGAACGTGCCGGAAGGTAAACTCAGCCCGCGCCTGCATGTGATGAAACCGGGCGACGAAGTGATGATAGTGAGTGAACCCGCCGGGTTCTTTGTTCTGGATGAGATCCCTGACTGCAAAACGTTGTGGATGCTGGCTACCGGCACCGCGCTTGGACCTTATCTTTCTATCCTGCAGGAAGGTAAAGATCTCGAACGTTTTGAGAATATCGTGTTGCTGCACGCCGTGCGCTATGCCAGCGATCTCAGCTATCTGCCGTTAATGCAGGAGCTGCAGCAGCGCTACAACGGCAAACTACGCATTCAGACCGTAGTCAGCCGTGAAACCATTGCCGGTACGCTAACCGGGCGAGTGCCGGCATTGATTGAAAGCGGCGAGCTGGAAGCGGCGGTTGGGCTGCCGATGGATGTTGAAACCAGCCATGTGATGCTGTGCGGCAACCCGCAAATGGTGCGCGATACCCAGCAGTTGCTGAAAGATACCCGGCAGATGAGCAAACACCTGCGCCGTCGTCCGGGCCATATGACCGCCGAGCACTACTGGTAAACTCAGCGGTATTTTACTTCGCTTGTCTCTTTGCCGAACCGGTTTTCGCCCTGGGTGCCGACGAACGCGCCCAGGTCCATGATCATCATTACCAGAATCAGCGTCGGGATGAAGCGCCCCAGCCCCCACTGCGCCACGCTGCCGAAAACTTCCCAGTTACCCGCCAGAAGCAACCACGCCGGAATAAACAGCAGCGCCCACCAGCCTTTCTTATTGCGATCGTGCAGGCGTTTAACAATCACCGCAGCCGTGGGAATCAATGAGCCGCATAAAAAGAAGCCGGCGGTGGAATAAGGCATAATGTTGGCCCCGGCCAGGGTAAACAACATCGCCAGGCCGGCAATCCAGACGCCGATCCAAATCCAGAAATCGCGACGCCCGATACGTCCTTTAAAAGAGAACAGCCAAAGCTGTATGGTCATGATAAGGTTCCTGTAAGTTTTGCGGCGTAGTGTACCCTGGTAGCGCCTGGTTTTGACAAGCCAACGGATTGCCGATTTAATCAGTGCCATGAATGACAGGAGAAGTTGTTGATGAAATATCTGCTCTGCACCCTTGTGCTGATCGCGCTGCCTGTTGCGGTGAGTCGGGCAGATCCACCGTCTGAAACGCCGCCTGGCTTACCTCCGGCGCCTTATCTGCTACCCGGCTCGCCCACATTCGATCTGACGATTACGCAGTTTCGCGAAAAATTTAATATCGATAACCCGAAGCTGCCGATCGGTGAATTCCGCGCCATCGACTCCAGCCGGGATAAGGCGAACCTGACGCGGGCGGCCAGCAAGATCAACGAAAATCTCTACGCCTCTACGGCGCTGGAACGCGGCACGCTGAAAATCAAATCTATCCAGATAACCTGGCTGCCCATTCAGGGGCCGGAGCAGAAAGCCGCGCGCGCAAAGGCGCTGGAGTATATGGCGGCGCTTCTGCGCAGCTTCACGCCGATATTTTCTCAGCAGCAAAGCCAGGAAAGGCTTAACGCCTTGCTCAGCGCCGGGAAAAACAAACGCTACTTTGCCCAGACCGAAGGCGCGCTTCGCTATGTTGTAGCGGACAACGGCGAAAAAGGACTAACTTTCGCGGTTGAACCGATTAAGCTTACGCTTTCTGAAGCGCTAAACAACGGCGATTAAATGACAAAAAGCAAAGCCTTCGGCCCCCTGAGTCTCTATACTGTTTCACAGACCACGCTGCCCTGAAGGCAGCCATTCTTTTATTTGCATGACCTTGTGGAGAATTAAAATGCGACATCCTTTAGTGATGGGTAACTGGAAACTGAACGGCAGCAAGCACATGGTTAACGAGCTGATCGCAGGCCTGCGCAAAGAGCTGTCTGGCGTTGACGGTTGCGGCGTAGCGATTGCCCCTCCCGCCATGTACCTGGACCTTGCAAAACATGCAGCTTCCGGTAGCCACATTGTGCTGGGTGCTCAGAACGTTGACGTTAACCTCTCTGGCGCATTCACCGGTGAAGTGTCCGCCGAAATGCTTAAAGATATCGGTGCGAAATACATCATCATCGGTCACTCCGAGCGCCGCACTTATCACGCCGAATCTGACGAGCTGATTGCGAAGAAATTTGCCGTGCTGAAAGAAGTCGGCCTGACGCCGGTGCTGTGCATCGGCGAAACCGAAGCAGAAAACGAAGCGGGCAAAACTGAAGAAGTTTGTGCTCGTCAGCTTGACGCTGTTCTGAAATCTCAGGGCGCGGCGGCTTTCGAAGGCGTGGTTATCGCTTACGAACCAGTATGGGCAATCGGTACCGGCAAATCAGCAACCCCTGCGCAGGCGCAGGCGGTGCACAAATTCATCCGCGATCATATCGCTAAAGCCGATGCGAAAGTGGCTGAACAGGTCATCATCCAGTACGGCGGTTCCGTTAACGATAAAAACGCAGCCGAGCTGTTTGCCCAGCCGGATATCGACGGCGCGCTGGTTGGCGGTGCTTCCCTGAAAGCTGACGCTTTCGCGGTTATCGTTAAAGCTGCGGCCGAAGCTAAAAAAGCGTAATTAACGCAGAAAGGTAAAAGGCTCCGCAAGCGGAGCCTTTTTTATAGCTGGCCTGTCAGCCTGAACCAGCCGTAATCCAGCGGCATCAGCGCTATAAAGGTTACCAGCGCCAGCGTCAGGCAGAGCTTAAGCCCGGCTTTTGCGGGCACCTTCCCTAACGCCATTGCCACCACGATTGGCGAAGCCATATACGGCAGCAGCGGCGTTGAATATCCCAGCACCTGTACCATAATCACCGATAACAGCGGGAACCCCGTTGCCTGCGAAAAACTCTCTGCAAGGGTGGTATACAGCGCCGGCACGCCGTTTGCCGTAACGATGAAGTTCAGCAGGCTGGTAATGCCCGTCAGCGCGGCAAAGCTGGTAAAGGGACGCCCGGCATCAAGCGGCATTACAGCGAGTAATTTTTCCCCCATCACGCTGCCCAATCCGGTTGCCGTCACCGTGGAAGCCAAAGCCAGAATGCCTGCCACGTAAAAGCAGGTGCGCACGTTTACCCCGCTGGCAAATTCTTCGCTGGAGATAAATCCAATGCGCGGCAGGAGCGTAATACAGGCGGCGACAAGCCCCACCCAGGCCGGGCCAATACCGTGCAGGCTTTCGCTAATCCAAAGCATCAGGACTGCCGCAAGCAGCCAGGCCAGGCGTTTCTCATCACGGCTCATGGTGCCAGGCTGGTCAATTTTCTCCACGGCCTGAGGCTTACCGGGAAAGAGCCAGCAGATCAGGCCGATGAGGATCAGCCCCTTTAAAATCCCCAGCACTGGCGTATGCAGCCAGAGATAAGGCAGATAGTTGAGATGAATACCGTAAGCGCCTTCTGCTGCCCCGCTCATCACCAGATTAGGCACGTTGGCAGGCAGGATCGTGGCGGAGAGCTGGAAGGTACCGAAGCCGACGGCCAGCGCCAGGCCAAACCAGGCGCGCGAACCCTCCAAAATACCGGCGCGTTTCGCCATCGCCGCCACAATCGGCATCAGCAGAGCGATGCGTCCCATATTTGAAGGCATCACAAAAGCAAGCGCATAGCTGAGTAACACAACGCTTCCGACCATTCGCACCCAGGAATCCGTCAGATTTGCAGAAATTACCCTTGCCGCCCGATCCGCAAGACCAGTTTTGCGGATAGCGATTCCCAGAACAAAACCGCTAAATACCAGCCAGAAAGCTGAAGAGGCAAAACCGCTGAAGATAACTTCTGCCGGGGCGATTTTTGCCACCATTGCCACGGCAAAGAAGAGCAACGCCGTAAGGTATTCAGGCAGCGCGGACGTAGCCCAGAGCGCGATGGTAACAAGGATAATCAACGCAGGAAGAAACAAAGGATGGATAAACCAGTGCGACATACCTGTCTCCGGTAGATTTTTTCAGCAGTCTACGGGGACAAAGGCGTGCTGTAAACGGACGCTCGCCTCCCAAAAAGGGGGGGCTAATGGTAATGGATTTCACCAAAGTAGTCGGACAGCACATAGTAACGACAGTACTCAAACGGTCTCTCCTCTCCGGCCATAAAAGTCTGGCGTGCGACGGAAAGCAGCGGTTTATTTGCCGAAATCTGTAGTTTTTCACAGAGATCGTCCCCCGGCAAAATAGCCTCTACTTTTTCTATCGCTGAGTCGCTTGTCACATCCAGAAGCTGGTAGAGCGAGGTGTGCTCCAGCGCCTCCGCCGTAAGCGTTAAACCCGGAAAGAACGACAGGTCGAGATAGATTTTCTCGTGGTTGAACGGGCGGTTATTGAGGTAGCGAATACGTGAGATATAAAGGTAATGGTGATGAGCTGGCAGACTGAGTCCGTCCTCCTGCGCATCGCGGGCGCGACGCGGGGCAATCTCGATAATTCGGTTCTCTACGGCAACGCTGGCGTCGCGCAGATCGCTGGTAATACCGCGAAAGGTATGACCGTAGCTTACGCCTTCCGGCACCGCGCTGACGACAGAGCCGCTGCCGCGCTGAGAGGTGATAATGCCGGCATTGATAAGCTCGCTCCAGGCCTGCTTTACCACAATCAGCGAGACGTTATAACTCTGAGCGAGCGCTTTTTGCGTGGGCAACTGGCTGCCTAACGGCAGGGTGCCGTTCTGAATCTGCTTGCAGATGATGTAAAACAGCTGCTTATACAGCGGAGTGAAACTCGTTTTATCAACCTGCAAGCTGTTTACCTCAAAAGTCTGCCAGCCGGGGGAAGGTTATCGCCGCCCCCGTAGGCGTTGCGTTAGCCCGTAATCTGCCTGGCGAGCGCAGCCAAATCGAAATGGTTCATACGGTCAATGATGGTTAAGTAGTCGGCAGGAAAAGCGCCGGCACCGTGGAAGGCGCCGGAAAGCGCCCCAACCATAGTGGCAACAGTATCGGTATCATTGCCGATATTAACGCCGGAAATAATAGCATCAACGGCGGAATGCGGACAACATGCGAACAGGCCGAACGCCGCAGGCACCGCCTCGCTGACATGCAGCCCGGAGCCAATAATATCAGCAAGTTCGACAATCGCTGTTTCCCAGCTTGCATGACGCTTGCCGATAGAAACCGCCAGCTCAATACGCCGTGCAACAGACGGACCCGCCACCATCATCGCCCCCTGCTCTTGCGCCAGCCTGTAGCCTCTGTCAGCCCCGTAGATACCGGCCGCGATAATACTGTCTGCGCTGGTGACGCTTTGCAGCGCTTCGCTGGTTGCCGCCGCCATCGCCGCCGCGCCAGACATCGCCAGCACGTTATTATGAGTGAAACGACAGATATCCAGCGCGGCCTGAACAGACGACTCAATATCGCCGGGATGCAGTACCGCAGCCGGCCAGATTTTCATTGCAGCGCCGTTGGTGGCCTCCGCATTGCCTTTATTAACGATCTGTACCGACTGCTTTTCCCCCTCCAGCTCCCCCTGCAGTGAGGCCCGGTTATCGTTAAAAATGGCTTTCATGGCGGCCCTGGTGGTTGGCCCGGTAAAGTTGGCATAGAAGGGATATTGCAGCCAGCGTTGAAATGCTTCGCGCATAGCTGCATCGCTCACCTGGCGGTGATGTTGTAATAATGCGTCGATAATGTATTTGGCCTGGATAAAATCGTCGGTGCACATACCGGCCTCATTACAGCGCCCGAAGGTATCTGCCGGCGGCTTTTCAAAACCGGTCACCCAGCCGCCGAAGTAGTCACGGATTTGCTGCTGGGTACGTACCTCAGTTGCGGCGCCCATGGCGTCGGCCGCAGCGGCACCAATCAGGCACCCCAGAATTTTATCGTTTTCAACTTTCATAAATTACTCCTGATGGTTTGATGTTATTTTCCTGCGAAAGGCGGCAAGCTGCTCCGGGTAAGGCAGCGCGGTCATAGCGCCCTTTGCCGTCACCGCCATCGCGCCGCAGACATTGGCGTTATCAATGGCCTCCGCAAGGAGCCGGAGATCCCAGCGCGCCGATCGTGAAAGGGTGTAAAGCAGACCGCCGACAAAGGCGTCTCCCGCGCCGGTGGTATCGACCACCGCGATTTCCGGCGCCGGAAAAGTAAACTCGCCGTCCGGCGATACCAGCAGGGCGCCTTCTGCACCCAGCGAAATGATGGTGGTATCGCAACCCAGCTCGCGGATGAGATGGCGGGCATCCTGCCAACGGTCCACCTGGCCCAGCCAGCACAGCTCATCGTCTGACACTTTACAGATGGAGGCCAGGCCGATTGCCTTAGCGATAAGCGGCCTAATCTCAGCGGCGTCACGCCACATGCTGACGCGCAGATTGACATCGAACATTACGTGTCCGCCCGCCGCCCTTATCCTTTTTGCTCCCTCAAGGCACGCTTCACGGGCCGGGCTGTCCGTCAGCCCAATCGAGCTGAAACAGAGCCACTCGCTGGCGTTAAACTTGGGCAGATCCTGCAGAGAAACGAAAGTATCCGCGCCGGGATGGACGAGATAGGTAAAACTGCGCTCGCCCTCCGCTGTAAGGTTAACAATCAACACCGCGCTGGTTTGCTGCGGATCGAGGCGCAAAGAAGCCACGCCAACGCCGTTATCCCTGAGCGTCTGCTGCAGAAAACGGCCCGTATCGTCATCGCCCAGGCAGCCAATAAATTCGCAGCGGCCTCCCTGCCGCGCCACGCAAACCGCTACGTTTGCGGAAGCGCCGCCGGGGCATTTCAGATAGCTATCGGCTCCCTCCGGCACCAGATCGACAGAGGCATCGCCAATGACCCAGACTTTATTGAGATGGTGCATCTACGCCTCCTCAGGCCTACCGCATCGCCAGCTCGGCCTGGATTGCCCGGTAACACTGATTATTAATAAGATACTTTTTCATCAGCAGGCCGGTCGCCAGGTGGAACACCGCGGGGATTATCGTCATCATTAATGCAATGCCGGTCAGTGAACGGGCGCTCTGCTGCACTTCCGCCTGATAGCCGAAATGGCTTAACAGGAAGCCCAGCACGCCGCCGGCGATCCCCATGCCGAATTTCTGGAAGAACAGAATGCCGCCAAACGCCAGGCCGGAAACACGCAGGCCGGTTTTCTTCTCGCCGTAATCCACCGCCTCGGCAATTGAGGACCAGAAGACCGGCATTTGCATGTCGCAGAAGAAGTTAATGAGAAAATAAAAGACGAATGCGAGCACCAGGTTCTGCTGGCCGACACAGAAATACATCGCAATGCTCAGGGCAAAGGTCATCAGCTGGGTATAACGGAACATTTTGATTTTGTCCCAGAATCGCGTCACCCAGGTGGTGGCGATCATGGCCAGAATGGAAGCCACCACGCCGGTGGTCAGGAAGGGCGAAATCAGACTGTCACCGCCCTGCAGATAATATTTGGCGTAATAAGCCGCGACCGAACCGCGGATCACATAGCCGCACATCAGCAGCATGATCACCACGCCCAGAATCACCCACTGGTCGTTACGCAGCAGGTTCGTGAATTGCTGCTTTACGCTAAGCGAAGGCAGTTCAGGTTCGCTGCGTTCACGGGTGGTCAGGAAACAGAAGATAAACAGTATCGACCCCATTGCTCCCATCAGCCCCATTGAGAGCTGATAACCCAGCGCTTTGTTGCCCTGCCCCAGCCAGATAGCCAGCATGGGCACCACAATCGTCACCAGAAACGCGGCGATCTTAGTCATCACGAACCGGTAGCCGTTGGCGCTGAGACGTTCATCCGGATCGTTAGTGATCACCCCGATCATCGAGATATAGGGAATGGTGATGGCGGTGTAGACCAGCGTCATCAGGATGTAGGTAAAATAGGCCCACGCCAGCTTCGCCGTATAGGCCGCATCCGGCGTGATGAACATCAGATAAACGGCGAAGCCAAACGGGATAGCGAACCACAGTAACCAGGGACGGTAACGCCCCCAGCGCGAGGAAACCTTATCGGTGAGCATTCCCATCGCCGGGTCGATAACGGCATCGATCATACGCACCACGACCAGCAACACGCCGACATCCGCCGCCCGCAGGCCATAAATATCGGTGTAAAAATATGCCAGCAGAAGCTGCATAGCGACGATAACTACGTTAATCGCCATATCTCCGGCGCCAAAACCAATTTTTTCCACGATAGACAGTTTCATATCGGTATTCCTTTTGCGCGGATATGCGCAAGAATGTCGAGTAAGGTTGACGTAACTGCGTGAAATGAAGAATTTTTTGATATACGTAACGCCAAAAAAACGTGAGGCAATGCGTTAAGGAGGAGTGTAAGGGATTGGTAAAAGATATAAAGGTATACCTTTATATCTTTTGATCGGTTTCACATTAATTTAACATGCAATACATTTTCGCAGGTCAGGAATGAGAAGCAGCTCAAAAAAGCAGGGTACGATAAAGGAAACAGGAATGGCGGGAAGTTTACCGTACGGTGAAATTTCTGTAGCTGTCATTAAAAGAGGAGAAATGCCGTTTGTCGGGCAAATAAAAAACCCGGCGGCTTAAGCCCTCCGGGTTCTGGTGCGTGGAGCAGGCCCGGCAAGCGCAGGGCCACCGGGCACTAAGAATTAACGCGTGCTGATTTGATCGAAGGTGCCGCCGTTCGAGAAGTGCTCTTTCTGAGCTTTAGCCCAGCCGCCGAACTCTTCGTCAATGGTGTAGAGCTTCAGTTTCGGGAAGACGCTTTCATATTTTTTCGCTACCTCCACATTACGTGGACGATAATAGTTCTTTGCGGCAATTTCCTGACCTGTCGGGGAGTAAAGATATTTCAGGTACGCTTCGGCCACTTTCTGCGTTCCTTTCTTCTCCGCTACTTTATCGACAACGGAAACGGTAGGCTCAGCCAGGATGGACTCGCCTGGCGTTACGATCTCGAACTTGTTTTTGCCCAGCTTATTGGTCGCCAGCAGGGCTTCGTTTTCCCAGGCGATCAGCACATCGCCAATGCCGCGTTCCACAAAGGTATTAGTTGAGCCGCGCGCGCCGGAGTCCAGCACCTCTACATTTTTAAACAGCGCTTTGACAAAGTCCTGGGCTTTCGCCTGGTCGTTATTGTTGTGGTGCAGGGCGTAGCCCCATGCGGCCAGGTAGTTCCAGCGTGCGCCCCCGGAGCTTTTTGGATTCGGAGTGATAACGGAAACGCCCGGTTTAATCAGATCGTTCCAGTCATGAATTTGTTTCGGGTTACCTTTGCGCACCAGAAATACAATGGTGGAGGTATAAGGCGCAGAGTTATCCGGCAGGCGTTTGATCCAGTTTTTATCGATGCGGCCACGCTCGGCAATGGCATCGACATCATAGGCCAGCGCAAGGGTTACAACGTCTGCTTCAATGCCATTGATCACCGAAGTCGCTTGCTTACCTGAGCCACCGTGAGACTGACGCACTACCACGTTGTCGCCGGTTTCCTGTTTCCAGTGCGCGCTGAAAGCCTTGTTGTACTCTTCGTACAGTTCACGTGTCGGATCGTAAGAGACGTTAAGTAATTGCACGTCTTTTGCCAGAACGCTGCCAGAGGCCAAAAGTAAAGTTAATCCCACTCCCCACTTGTTCATCGTATGCTCTCTTATCTGTCGCTGGATGAACTCAGCCTGCCAGAAACTTATCTATTGATTAAAGAATAAAAAAAGATTGGTTATAATTATTGGACATATAAAGGCGCATAAAAAAGCCGGGTTTCCCCGGCTATTTCTGCCAGCTGATCTAGTACAGCTTTTTAGCGCAGTCCAGCCAGTCGCCCTTGAACGGACGCTGCATATTTTCGATGGCGTCGATGATGTCATGGTGAACCAGCTTTTCGTTCTGGATACCCACGCAACGCCCACCGTGGCCCTGTAACAGCAGCTCAATTGAATAAGCGCCCATGCGGGACGCCAGAATACGGTCGTAAGCGACAGGGGAACCGCCACGCTGGATATGGCCCAGAACGGTGGCCCGCGTTTCGCGCCTGGTTTCTGTCTCAATGTATTTGGCCAGCTCGTCGATATCACAGATGTGCTCGGTAATAGCGACAATCGCGTGTTTCTTACCTTTAGCAATACCCGCTTTAATTTCTGCAACCAGATCTTCGCGGTTGAATTCCACCTCAGGCAGTACCACAAACTCACAGCCGCCTGCGATTGACGCGGCCAGCGTCAGATCGCCACAGTAACGGCCCATGACCTCAACGATTGAAATACGCTGGTGAGAAGAGGAGGTATCGCGCAGGCGGTCGATAGCTTCTACTACCGTTTCCAGCGCGGTAAAGAAACCGATGGTGTAGTCGGTGCCTTTAATGTCGTTATCAATCGTGCCCGGCAGGCCGATGCACGGGAAGCCCATTTCGGTCAGGCGCTTGGCTCCCATATAGGAGCCGTCGCCGCCGATAACAACCAGCGCATCAATACCGCGTTTCTTCAAATTCTCGATAGCCACCGCGCGGATTTTCTCATCGCGGAATTCCGGGAAACGAGCGGAGCCGAGGAAAGTGCCGCCACGGTTGATCATGTCGGACACGCTGTAGCGGTCCAGGTTAATCATGCGATCTTCATACAAACCAAGATAGCCATCATAAACACCCGCGACTTCCAGACCTTCTGACAATGCCGCACGAACCACACCGCGAATGGCGGCGTTCATGCCCGGCGCATCACCGCCACTCGTCAACACACCAATTTTTTTGATCATGACTACCTCTGAACTTTGAATGCAAAATTAATCCTGTTGCCGGAAACAGCCTGCGGGCAAACCGAGGCTTCGACTCTGCTGCAAATAGTATAACAACCGCTTCCAGCTGAATTGATTCAGGTCAGGCCATATGGCGGTAATTTACCCATAAAATGCCGCCGATGTCTGCTTTTCTACAACGATAAACTAAAGCTCAAAATGCCCTTGCCGTTCCGCAGGAACGACCGAGCAGGGATCCTGGTGAATAATCACATCCGATCCGGGAAAATGATGCAGGATCGCCTGTTCCACCTGTTCGGCAATAATATGCGCCTGAACAAGCGGTAAATTATCTTCCATTTCGATATGAAGCTGAATAAAGCGGGTCGGCCCTGACTGCCGCGTACGTAAATCATGCGCTCCCCGGACGCCCGGCCATGAGGTGACGATAGCAATAATGGCCTGATGTTCAGTATCCGGTAAGGCACGGTCTAAAAGGGACTGCACGGCCTCATGGCCCATGCGAATCGCGTTATACAAAATATAGACGCCGATCCCTAGCGCAAACAGCGCATCAGCGCGATGCCAGCCGTACCAGGATAACGCAAGCGCGATAAGAATCGCGCCGTTCATCATAACATCAGACTGATAAT
This sequence comes from Dryocola sharpae, assembly GCF_051307055.1. Classification (GTDB taxonomy): domain Bacteria; phylum Pseudomonadota; class Gammaproteobacteria; order Enterobacterales; family Enterobacteriaceae; genus Dryocola. The sequence goes on from NZ_CP149994.1 coordinate 4,306,822, forward strand.
GAAGCATATCCGCCCGGACCGCCTGACTTTGCGTTTTTCGCACCACCCAGCGTTGAAAAGTGACAAGAATTAGCGTGCTAATTAGCGCGATGACGGTAACCACGACGCCCACAAGCGGCTGTTTCATCGGCGCAGGGTCGGCCAGGTGCTGGATCCCGGTTAAAAAGAGGAACAGCGCCGAACCTGAAATAAACATACTTTGCGCCAGCGCCGCCAGCGATTCTGCTTTACCGTGCCCGAAAGTATGCTCTTCGTCCGCAGGCTGCAGCGAATAGCGCACAACAAGAAGGTTCGTTAGCGACGCGGCAATGTCCACCAGTGAATCAACCAGCGATGCCAGAATACTGACCGAACCGGTATACCACCAGGCGAAAATTTTAATCAAAAGTAACAGCAATGCCATTACCGTTGCAGCGATCGCCGCGCGGCTGACCAACTTGCCATATTGTTGATTCATAGGGGCTCCAACAAATTAATGCTGGCTAGTATAGCGGATGAGTCCGGTTACTCAGGCAAAAAAAACCCGCCTGGTCAGGCGGGGAAGACAGGGATGGTGTCTATGGCAAGGAAAACAGGTTTGTTACTGGTTACTGCGGGTATTGCTACTACTCAGTGCCTGCAACGAAGTCATCCGCTGCAGATCCGCCAGTTCACGAAATTGATTCATGCGCTGTTGATGTTTGTCATGCAAAACGGCCTGCTGCTCAGGCGTTAACAGGCGGTACATTTGGTTGCGTACTTTTGCCATTTCAACCTGGCGAGCAACCTGCTCCTGTGCCATTTTTTCAGCCTGAACACGTACAGCCGTTTCGTCAAAATTTTCTGCGGTGACCAGATTATGCATGGCCTCCATTTCGCGAACGTTCACAGGTGGGCTATCATGCCTTGCACGCTGCATCAGATCGCGCATCTGCTGGCGTTGCTGTTCAGTTAAATTAATGCCGTCAAACATGTGGCTTTGAACACTGTTACGTTTCGCGAGCTCCTCACCGGAGTGCCAGTTATCGCTGGTTGATAAATCTGCGGCCTGGCTGGTTAGCGTTACGATCGCCAGCGTTGAGGCCATGACGACAGCGGTAACATTGCGCATCACTTGCTCCCGAAATCGTGTGTGCTGCGATTCAACGAGAGCCAGTCTACGATTCCCGCTGCAAACTAGCGTCAGGGGGTGTAAAACAACGTAAAGTCATGGATTAGCGCGCCTTGATGACGTAATTTCTGCCCCGGAGGTAATTTAACAATGAATAAAATTCTGCTAGTTGATGATGACCGAGAGCTTACTTCCCTATTAAAGGAACTGCTCGACATGGAAGGCTTTAACGTACTTGTCGCGCACGACGGTGAACAAGCGTTAGAGCTTTTAGACGACAGCATCGACCTGTTATTGCTCGACGTGATGATGCCGAAGAAAAACGGCATTGATACCTTAAAAGAGCTACGCCAGACACACCAGACCCCTGTCATTATGCTTACCGCGCGCGGAAGCGAGCTGGACCGCGTTCTTGGCCTTGAATTAGGCGCAGACGACTATCTTCCTAAACCGTTCAACGATCGTGAACTGGTGGCCCGTATACGCGCTATTTTGCGCCGTTCGCACTGGAGCGAGCAGCAGCAAAATAGCGACAGCGGTTCACCAACGGTGGAAGTTGATGGATTAAACCTCAATCCCGGCCGCCAGGAAGCCAGCTTTGACGGCCAGGCGCTCGATTTAACCGGTACCGAATTCACCCTGCTGTATCTGTTAGCGCAGCATTTAGGCCAGGTCGTTTCGCGTGAACATCTGAGCCAGGAAGTTTTAGGTAAGCGTTTGACGCCGTTCGATCGCGCCATCGACATGCATATCTCCAATTTGCGCCGCAAATTACCCGATCGCAAAGACGGGCACCCATGGTTTAAAACGCTGCGTGGAAGAGGATATCTGATGGTGTCCGCTTCATGATAAGCAGCCTTACCGCGCGTATTTTCGCCATCTTCTGGTTGACGTTAGCATTGGTGTTGATGCTGGTGCTGATGCTGCCAAAACTGGATTCGCGTCAGATGACCGAACTGATGGAAAATGAGCAACGTCAAGGCATCATGATTGAACAGCATGTCGAAGCGGAGCTGGAAAACGATCCGCCTAACGACCTGATGTGGTGGCGCCGCCTGTTTAGAGCCATTGATAAGTGGGCCCCGCCCGGGCAACGTCTCCTGCTCGTTACCAGCGAAGGGCGGGTCATCGGCGCCCAGCGCAACGAAATGCAGATTATCCGTAACTTTATCGGCCAGTCTGACAACGCCGATCGTCCGCAGAAGAAAAAATATGGCCGCGTTGAGTTAGTAGGGCCCTTTTCCGTTCGCGATGGGGAAGATAATTATCAGCTCTATCTCATTCGCCCGGCCAGCAACTCCCAGTCCGACTTTATCAACCTGCTGTTCGACAGGCCGCTGCTGCTGTTGATTGTCACTATGCTGGTCAGCTCGCCGCTGCTTTTATGGCTGGCGTGGAGCCTCGCAAAACCCGCGCGTAAGTTGAAAAATGCGGCTGATGAGGTGGCGCAGGGGAATTTACGCCAGCACCCTGAGCTGGAGGCAGGCCCGCAGGAGTTTCTTGCTGCCGGTGCCAGTTTCAACCAGATGGTGACCGCGCTGGAAAGAATGATGACAACGCAGCAACGTCTGCTGTCGGATATCTCGCACGAATTACGCACCCCGCTGACTCGTCTGCAGCTTGGCACCGCCCTTCTGCGGCGTAAAAGCGGCGAAAGCAAAGAGCTTGAGCGTATCGAAACCGAGGCTCAACGCCTGGACGGCATGATTAACGATCTGTTAGTCATGTCCCGCAATCAGCAAAAAAACGCGCTGGCCAGCGAAACCATGAAAGCGAACCAAATCTGGTCCGAAGTGCTGGATAACGCAGCCTTTGAGGCCGAGCAGATGGGTAAATCGCTGGAGGTCACCTACCCGCCGGGCCCGTGGCTGATGTACGGCAACCCAAACTCGCTGGAAAGCGCGCTGGAAAATATTGTCCGCAATGCGCTGCGTTATTCACACACCAAGATCGCCGTGAATTTCTCTGTAGATAATCAAGGAATTACCGTTACCGTGGACGATGATGGTCCGGGCGTTAGCCCGTCCGATCGTGAGCAAATCTTCCGTCCGTTCTACCGTACAGACGAAGCAAGAGATCGTGAATCAGGCGGGACTGGTTTAGGGCTCGCCATCGTTGAAACGGCGGTTCAGCAGCATCGTGGCTGGGTGAAAGCCGAAGACAGCCCGCTTGGCGGGTTGCGGCTGGTCATCTGGCTACCGCTCTATCATCGTAACTGACAGGCTTTTATGTCGGCTCTATGCGGGCCTGTTTTTCCTTCCTGCCCTAAATTTTGCTATTCTGCGCCCCTTGCCTTATGGGGGTCGTATGCTGAATATCGTGTTGTTTGAACCGGAAATCCCACCGAACACCGGAAATATTATTCGTCTTTGCGCTAATACCGGCTTTCGCCTGCATATTATCGAGCCGACGGGCTTTGGCTGGGATGATAAGCGTCTGCGCCGCGCGGGCCTGGACTACCACGAATTCACCGCCGTGACCCGCCATGCCAGCTACACGGCGTTTCTTGCAGCAGAAAATCCGCAGCGCCTGTTTGCCTTAACAACAAAAGGTACGCCTGCGCACAGCGCAGTAAACTATCAGAACGGGGATTATCTGGTCTTTGGTCCGGAAACACGCGGCCTGCCGGCAAGCATTCTTGACGCATTGCCTGCCGATCAAAAAATCCGTATTCCAATGATGCCGGACAGCCGCAGTATGAATCTGTCTAACGCGGTATCTGTGGTGGTGTATGAGGCGTGGCGCCAGCTTGGATACCCCGGCGCCGTGCTAAGAAGTTAAATGCCGTCGCCGTATTCGAAGCCGTTATTCGCGCCGTTGAAATGCTGATCCATATCAATGGCGGGCTTATCGCTTTCCGGCTTGCCAACGATACGCGCAGGTACACCGGCCGCGGTCGTATGCGGCGGTACAGGCTGAAGCACTACGGAACCCGCGCCAATTTTGGCGCCGCGCCCGACCTCAATGTTGCCGAGAATTTTCGCCCCCGCACCAATCATCACGCCTTCGCGGATTTTTGGATGACGATCGCCGCTCGTTTTACCTGTGCCGCCAAGGGTAACCGACTGCAGAATCGACACGTCGTTTTCCACGATCGCCGTTTCCCCGATCACGATGCCCGTCGCATGGTCAAGCATAATGCCACAGCCGATTTTCGCCGCCGGATGAATGTCGACCTGAAAGGAGACGGAAACCTGATTCTGCAGGAAGATGGCCAGCGCCTGCCGCCCCTCTTTCCATAACCAGTGGCCAATACGATAGGCCTGCAGCGCATGAAAACCTTTCAGATAAAGTAAGGGCGTTGAATATTTGTCTACCGCCGGGTCGCGGCTACGCACGGCCTGAATGTCGCAGGCGGCGGAAGCGATCGTTTGCGGCTCTGCCGCATAGGCTTCTTCCACAACTTCACGGATGGCGATGGCAGGCATAATCGGCGAGGCCAGCTTGTTAGCGAGCATATAGCTTAAAGCGCTGCCGAGGTTTTCGTGCTTGAGGAGAGTTGCGTGGTAAAAACTGGCCAACATTGGTTCACAATCGGCAAGCGCTCGCGCTTCGGCTTTAATGTTATTCCACACCAGATCCAGTTCTTCAGACGACATTGCTCTCTCCAGACAGAAAACAGCGTCCGGCGCGAAGACCGGATCGCTTCAGTAATTGCGGTTGTGTTGTTCCCTCATTCGCAACTTTCGTTAGTTGCTGCTCCGTTCATCCTTGCGTGTTCGACCAAGCAGCGTTAATGCTGCCTCGCGAGCGTTTTTTCCGCAATATAATACCTGATAAATTTCCTCGGTTATTGGCATTTCGACGCCAAAACGCGCCGCCAGCTCCCGCACCTCTTTCGTATTGCGGTAGCCTTCAACCACCTGGCCGATTTTCTGTTGCGATGCCTCCACGTCCATTCCCTGCCCCAGCATCATGCCAAAGCGCCGGTTGCGGGATTGGTTATCGGTACAGGTCAGCACCAGATCGCCAAGCCCTGCCATCCCCATAAAGGTTTCAGGATCGGCGCCCAGCGCTGTGCCAAGGCGGGTCATCTCGGCAAGCCCGCGAGTAATAAGCGCGGTACGCGCATTCGCACCAAAACCAATGCCGTCGGACATTCCTGCGCCAATCGCAATAACGTTTTTCACGGCGCCACCCAGCTGAACCCCGATAAAATCCGGATTGCTGTAGACGCGGAAGCTTTTGCCGCAGTGCAGCAGCTGCTGAAGGTCCTGCGCGAAACTTTCGTCGGTTGCCGCCAGAGCAATTGCCGTAGGTAAACCAGCGGCAAGCTCTTTGGCAAAAGTTGGTCCTGAAATAACCGCAAGCGGTACGCTTTCCCCCAGCGCTTCACGCGCAACGTCCTGCAACAGGCGCCCGGTTTCCGCTTCCAGGCCCTTGGTTGCCCAGACTATTCGCGCATCCGGACGCATCAGCGGTTTGATTTGGCGTAACACCTGCCCGAAGACGTGACTGGGCACGACCACCAGAATATTGCGGCTTGCCAAAAGCGCAGTGGCTAAATCGCTTTCGAGGTGAAGCGAGTCCGGGAAGGGGACATCAGGAAGGAAGGCTACGTTACAGCGATCGGCTTGTAATTTAGCAATATGTTTCGGATCGTGGCCCCACAGGACAACGTGATGGCCGTTTCTTGCCAGCGTGATGGCAAGAGCGGTGCCGTAAGAGCCGGCACCGATCACAGTCATTGAAGCATTAAGGCTGTTCATCAGGCATCCTGATGGTTTTCAGCACCTTCGCCAGATTGCTGCTGCAGATAGCTCATGAACAGTGCATCGAAGTTAACCGGTGCAAGGTTCAGCTGCGGGAAGGTGCCACGAGAAACCAGGCTAGTGATTGCTTCACGCGCATACGGGAACAGAATGTTCGGGCAGTACGCGCCCAGGCAGTGTGCCATTTGCGTGCCTTCGATACCGCCGATGGAGAAGATGCCTGCCTGCTGCACTTCACACAGGAATGCAGTGTCTTCACCCAGCGTTGCGGTCACGGTTACGCGCAGCACAACTTCATATACATCGTCCGCCAGCTGGCTGGAAGCGGTGTCCAGGTCCAGCTTAACTTCTGGCTGCCAGTCTTTCTGGAAAACGTGAGGCGCATTTGGCGCTTCAAAAGAGATATCCTTGGTGTAAACGCGCTGAATCTGGAAAGCCATTTCTGTGTTGTTTTGTTCTGACATTGTTAAACCCTTAAAAAATTAATACGTCCTTTATTTATCCGCGCCTGACGGCAGACAAACCGCGCTATCGCAGCAGGGGATCGAGTCCACCACGTGCGTCAAGCGCATACAAGTCATCACAGCCGCCAATGTGCTGTGCATCAATAAAAATCTGCGGCACCGTTGTACGACCACTGCGTTTGATCATCTCTTCCCGTTTCACGGCATCGCCATCAACAGGCAATTCCTGGAAAGTTACCCCTTTGCTGTTGAGTAAATCTTTTGCCCGATGGCAAAAAGGACAGGTCGCTTTGGTGTAGATTTCAATGTTCGCCATGGCTTACCTCAGAATACGTTCAGATTATTTACCGCGGACCAGCGGCAGGTTGTCCCCGCTCCAGCCAGCAATACCTTCTTTAAGCAAGGTTACGTGCTCGAAGCCGGCTTTCGTCAGCAGCGCTGCTGACTCCTGGGAGGATATACCGTTGCCACAAACCACGATAACCGGTTTAGCTTTGTGTTTTTCCAACTCACCAAAGTTGCCGCTTTTGATTTCATTCGCCAGCACGTTGAGCGAGTTCGCGATATGGCCTTTGCGGTAGTCATCACGCTGGCGCACATCAACTACAACAGCATCTTCTTTGTTGATTAAACGCGTGGCTTCACCACGGGTAATCACTTTCACCTTTGAAGTTAATCCTTTAAAGGTCATGAAAAGCACGGCGGCCAGTAAACCAACCCACGCCAGACTAAGTATGGGATGACGACCAACGAATTGCATAATTTCTTGCATGGGGGGTGATAACTCCCGACTAAGTAATGTGAAAAAAACCAGGCAAGGAGTATACCTTCGCATTGTGGCAATTACAGCCAGTCAGCATGATGTATTGTGGATTCTGCGTGCTGTTACGAAAAAAACGACTCTGTGCGGGATAAACCATTACCGGTCCAGCCTCTTTCTTTGATCTTCTGCGGCTATTTCCCCGCGACGCCTGTAGTAAAATTACGCAAATTTTTTGTCTTTGACTTAGAGGTTGTTGCAATGTCGGCTACTAAAAAACCTATGGTTCTGGTGATTCTGGATGGTTACGGCCACCGTGAAGAGCAGCAGGACAACGCTATTCTGAACGCTAAAACGCCGGTTATGGATAAGTTGTGGGCTCAACGCCCGCATACGCTGATCGACGCGTCAGGCCTGGAAGTGGGCCTGCCCGACGGGCAGATGGGCAACTCCGAAGTGGGTCACGTCAATCTCGGCGCCGGCCGAATCGTTTACCAGGATCTGACCCGTCTGGACGTTGAAATTAAAGAACGTACTTTCTTTGCAAACCCAGCGCTTTGCGCGGCCGTCGATAAAGCCGTCGCGGCTGATAAAGCGGTCCATATTATGGGCCTCGCTTCCGCAGGCGGCGTTCACAGCCATGAAGAACATATCCTGGCGATGATCGAGCTGGCCGCAGAACGAGGCGCTAAGGCCATCTATCTGCACGCTTTCCTGGACGGGCGCGATACTCCGCCGCGTAGCGCTGAATCCTCTTTGAAGAAGTTTGCTGACAAATTTGCTGCTCTGGGCAAAGGCCGCGTGGCTTCAATCATCGGCCGCTACTTTGCTATGGATCGCGATAACCGCTGGGACCGCGTAGAGCTGGCTTATGACCTGCTGACCCAGGCCAAAGGCGAATATCAGGCTGCTACCGCAGTGGCTGGCCTTGAAGCCGCTTACGCTCGCGATGAAAACGACGAATTCGTTAAACCAACCGTGATTCGCGCAGAAGGCGAAGCTGATGCGGTAATGCAAGACGGCGACGCGCTGATCTTCATGAACTTCCGCGCTGACCGCGCGCGCCAAATCACTCGCGCCTTTGTTAACGCCGTCTTTGACGGCTTCGCACGTAAAAAAGTAGTTAACTTCGGCGATTTCGTTATGCTGACCGAATACGCGGCAGACATTAAAACCGCCTGTGCTTACCCACCAGCATCGCTGACCAATACTTTTGGTGAATGGATGGCGAAGCATGACAAAACCCAGCTGCGCATTTCTGAAACTGAAAAATACGCGCACGTCACCTTCTTTTATAACGGCGGCGTTGAAGAGCCGTTTGCCGGCGAAGATCGCGTGCTGATTAATTCGCCAAAAGTGGCAACTTATGACCTGCAGCCGGAAATGAGCTCTGCAGAATTAACTGAAAAATTACTGGCCGCCATCAACAGCGATAAGTACGACGCCATTATCTGTAACTATCCTAACGGCGATATGGTCGGCCATACCGGCGTTTATGAAGCAGCGATTTCTGCTGTTGAAGCGCTGGATAACTGCGTTGCGCAAGTAGTTTCCGCTGTAGAAAAGGCAGGCGGCCAGCTGCTGATCACCGCTGACCACGGCAACGCAGAGCAGATGCGCGACCCGGCGACAGGCCAGGCGCACACCGCGCACACCAGCCTGCCGGTACCGCTGATTTACATCGGCGATCGCCACGTAAAAGCGGTGGAAGGCGGCAAGCTTTCTGATATCGCCCCAACCATGCTGAGCCTGATGGGCATGGAAATCCCGCAAGAGATGACTGGCAAGCCGCTGTTCATCGTGGAATAATCCCTCCCCATGAGGGGAAAGGCGATTTTTTCAATAACATGGGTCGTGAAGCCGAAACGGTTTTCTGTCAGGCCCCTGGTCTACGCCAGCGTACTTAGCGCTGGCGTATTGCTATGTCCTTTTTCAAGCCATGCGGACGACAGCGCCCGCCTGAAATCCATTCAGCAGGATATCGCCGCGAAAGAGCGTGCGGTACGCCAGCAGCAGCAGCAGCGTTCGACGCTTCTTGCGCAGTTAAAAGAGCAGGAACAGGCAATCGCTGCGGCAAGCCGTAAATTACGCGATACCCAAAACACCCTCGCCACGCTTAACGGCCAGATTGAAACGATGAATGCTTCCCTCGTGAAGCTGCAGAAACAGCAGGCTACCCAGGAGCGCAATCTGGCAGCGCAGCTTGATGCGGCATTCCGTCAGGGTCAGCACACGGGGATTCAGTTAATTCTGAGCGGTGAAGAGAGCCAGCGCGGGCAGCGCCTGCAGGCCTATTTCGGTTACCTGAACGCGGCCCGCCAGCAGACGATAGAAGCGCTGAAGCAAACCAAAGCGGAAGTCGACGAGCAAAAAGCGACCCTTGAGGCTAAGCAAACGGAACAGCAAACGCTGCTTTACGACCAGCAAGCCCAGCAGGCAAAGCTTGAAGAGGCCCGTAACGAACGTAAGAAAACGCTCGCCAGCCTGGAGTCCTCAATTCAGCAGGATCAGCAAAAGCTGGGCGAGATGCGTCAGAACGAATCCCGCCTGCAGAATCAAATTGCCCGTGCCGCTGCGGCAGCCAAAGCTCGTGCCGAGAAAGAAGCGCGGGAAGCAGAACAGGTCCGCAATCGTCAAAAAGAAGCCGCAAGCAAAGGCAGCACCTACAAGCCGACGCAGGATGAACGCTCGCTTATGTCACGCACCGGCGGCCTTGGGTCTCCGCGCGGCCAGGCGTTCTGGCCGGTGCGCGGTTCTCTGCTGCACCGTTATGGCGAACAGCTGCAGGGTGAACTACGTTGGAAAGGTATCGTTATCGCAGCGGGCGAAGGGACAGAAGTCAAAGCCATTGCAGACGGACGTGTGATTCTTGCCGACTGGCTCCAGGGTTATGGGCTGGTGGTGGTGGTCGAACATGGTAAAGGCGATATGAGTCTGTATGGCTATAACCAGAGCGCGCTGGTCAGCGTTGGCACTCAGGTGCGAGCCGGCCAGCCTATCGCGCTGGTGGGTAACAGTGGTGGTCAGGGCCGCCCGTCACTCTATTTCGAAATTCGTCGCCAGGGCCAGGCAGTCAATCCACAGCCGTGGTTGGGAAGATAAGTTTTGCTTCAGTTTCGTCACGTTGTTTTCTCTCTCGCCTGCGCGCTGGCGCTGGCACCTTCCGTCTACGCTGGCAAGCTGGCGATTGTGATCGATGACTTTGGTTATCGTCCTCATCAGGAAAATCAGGTGCTCGCGCTGCCTTCTGATATATCCGTCGCCGTTTTGCCTAATGCTCCTCATGCCCGTGAAATGGCAACTAAAGCGCACAATGCCGGGCATGAAGTTCTGATTCACCTGCCGATGGCGCCGCTCAGCAAGCAGCCGTTAGAAAAAGATACCCTGCGTCCGGAAATGAGCAGCAGTGAGATCGAGCGCATTATCCGCGAGGCCGTCAACAAAGTGCCCTACGCCGTGGGTTTGAATAACCATATGGGCAGCGCCATGACCTCCAGCCTGTTCGGTATGCAAAAGGTGATGCAGGCGCTGGAGCAATACAATCTCTATTTTCTCGATAGCATGACCATCGGCAACAGCCAGTCGATGCGCGCCGCAGAGGGAACGAAAGTCAAAGTCATCAAGCGGAAAGTTTTCCTCGACGATACGCAGAACGAAGCCGATATCCGCTTCCAGTTTAATCGGGCCGTTGCGCTCGCACGCCGTAGCGGCTCGGCTATCGCCATCGGCCATCCGCACCCAACAACGGTGCGCGTGTTACAGCAGGTAATATATAACCTGCCGCCGGATATCACTCTGGTACGCCCGAGCAGTCTGCTAAATGAACCGCAGGTGGACACCTCTACGCCGAAAAATGCGGTTCCGGGCAAGCCAGCAGAACAACCGCGCAACCCCTTCAGCGGCGTGAAGCTTTGCAAACCGCAAAAACCGCTGGATCCTGTCTACGCGACGACCTATTTCGCAGTGCTCAGCGACAGCATCAGCCAGAGTACGCTGGTGAAATATATGCAGCACCAGTGGCAGGGCTGGGGCACAAACAAGCCTCAGGCCTGAAATTTCGTAGCGTCACTAAAACACGGCGTATAAACCTGCGTTGCGAACACTTATAATGCCGGCTGATTAACACAACGGGGACCCGGGCTTCAATGACGCAACAACGGCGTAAAATTCTCCTGCTGGATAACGGTAAAGAGTGGGGGGGCGGCACCAACAGCATGCTGGAGCTCCTCAAGCGTATCGATCGCCAACGGTTTGATATCACCTGCTGTTTTTACTATAACTACGCGCGTGGAGAAGGTGAAACCATTGAGCAGGTGCTTAACGGCATCGGGATCCCGGTAATTTTTCTGCCGCAGGCCGGACAACCGCTGTGGGCAAAAATCAGCAAAGAAACGGCTCGCGCATTGGTCTTCTTTAGCCGTTCAGGGCGTAAAAAAGCCGCAGAGATCGTTGATAAACAGTGGCGCATCAATCCCAACGCGAAGCGCATACGCGACCTGTTGCAGCGCGACGGCTACGAAATTCTGTATATGAACAACCAGCCTGGCTCCAACATGGAAGGCTATCTTGCGGCAGCCGATCTGGACGTTGCCGTCGTGCAGCACTGCCGTATTGAACCCGTCATGACCGGGCAAATTACGCAAACGGTCAACCGGCTGGCGCAGGCAGTGATTGCCGTTTCCCATGGCGTTGAGCGCGTTCTGGTTCAGCATGGCGTAAATAAATCACTCTGTACTACCGTTTCCAACGCGATTGATATCCACCAGCCTTTGCCGGACAGAAAAGCAATACGTGCTGCGTCAGGCCTGGACGATGACACCTTTGTATTCGGCAGCATTGGATCGCTTATCCCACGCAAATCCTGCCAGCATACGCTTGAGGCTTTGCACCGCTTTACGCAGCAGCATCCTGAAGCTAAATGGAAATTTTTGCTGGTCGGCGAAGGCCCGGACAGAGACAAGTTACAACGGCAGGCAAGCGATTATGGCTTTGCCGATCGCGTCATTTTCACCGGCTTTCGCAATAATCCGCTCGATTATCTCGCCGCTTTTGACGCCTTTATTCTGGCTTCAAAAAGCGAAGGTTTGCCCCGGGTCGTGCTTGAATCTATGTTGCTCAGGACCGTTGTTATCGGCTCGAACGTTACCGGAACGGGGGAATTGATCGAGTCTGGCCGTACAGGTCTGCTTTACCCTTACGGCGAGGTCATAACGCTGGCATCACATTTGCAGACCGTATGGCAGGATAGCGCATTACGTGATGCCCTCACTCAGCAGGCCCACCAGTGCGTAATTGATAATTATGCGATAGAACATTACGTTGCCGGCGTCGAATCCGTTCTTAGCGCCGTAAAACCAACCCGGAATAATCATGTTTAAATTTCTGAATGCGAAATATCGCCATATTACGGCGCGACATAATATCCCTTATCAGGAGCCAGCTTCAGGTTCAAACGCTGTGCCAGTGACATCTGTTGTTATTCCTTGTGCCGGTGCGGATTACATAGAAGAAGGCTTACTTTCGGCGAAATTCGCTGCACGTTTCGCTCCGGACGTTGAAGAGATAGTTATTGTCTCCGACCGTCCGGCAGAGGAATTTGGTGAGCTGCCGCCTAAAACTCGCGTAGCCACTCTTAAGTTACCGCAGCGCGAAGAAGGCTATCGCTACAAACAAATCTATCTAAGCCGGTTGATTAAGCTGAACGCTCCTTTACAGGCGCGTACGGACGGCATTTTGATGATCGATTCCGACCTTAATCTGCTGCAGATGCCGAAGTTTAAAATAGAAGAGCGGCATATCTATTCCAGTTTCCGCCAGGGCAAAATGATCGCCAAGCTGGACGGCGCGCCTGCCGAAAAAGTTCCGGCCTATTATAAAGATACGGTACGTCCTTATATTGTCGATCATGTAAACGGCGCATTTTTGGCTGCGACACGCAAAACCTGGCGCCGTATTTGCCCTTTATGGCTGACGTTATTCCAGGATACCTGGGAACTAATGGACGACAGCCAGCCGCCTACGGATCAGCTGCCGCTGGCCGCGCTGCTGGATATGCTGGATATACGAACGGTGAATCTGGGCGACTGGATGAACTGGCCGGTGTCGAAGAAAATCGGAGGCACGCCATCCGTTATCCCTAAACCGGTAGTTGGCGCGCACGGCGGCTTCCCGCTGTCCGAATGGCAGAAATATCTCGTCTCGCCAGAGAGCGAACTGTTGTTTAAAGGCCAGGATTATACGCGTAAAATCCGCTATCTGACGGATGTGGAAAAGCAAACCGCCGGCGAGTAACGGACCATAAAAAAGGCCGGTTTCCCGGCCTTTTTTACTCTCTCAGCATGCTTAATCCCAGCTAAGAATGACCTTCCCGGACTGACCGGAGCGCATTGCATCGAAGCCTTTCTGGAAATCATCAATGCCGAAGCGGTGCGTGATGATTGGCGACAGGTCCAGACCGGACTGAATCAGCGCGGCCATTTTGTACCAGGTTTCAAACATTTCGCGGCCGTAAATACCCTTGATGAAAAGCCCCTTGAAGATGACTTTTGTCCAGTCGATGGACATATCTGACGGAGGGATCCCCAACATCGCGATACGGCCGCCGTGGTTCATGGTATCGAGCATGGTGCGAAACGCCGGCGGCGCGCCGGACATCTCCAGGCCTACGTCAAACCCTTCGGTCATGCCTAGTTCTGCCATTACGTCATTCAGATTTTCTTTACTGACGTTTACCGCGCGGGTCACGCCCATTTCACGCGCCAGCTCAAGGCGGTACTCGTTCACATCCGTGATGACGACATTACGCGCGCCCACGTGTTTAGCGACAGCCGCGGCCATGATGCCGATCGGACCGGCGCCTGAAACCAGCACGTCCTCGCCGACCAGGTCAAACGAAAGCGCTGTATGGACGGCGTTACCAAACGGGTCAAAGATGGAAGCCAGATCGTCGGAAATGTTGTCCGGGATCCTGAAGGCGTTGAACGCCGGCAGCACCAGATATTCAGCAAAACAGCCGGGGCGGTTAACGCCCACGCCGGTAGTATTGCGGCAAAGGTGAGTACGGCCCGCGCGACAGTTACGGCAATGGCCGCAGGTAATATGCCCTTCGCCGGAAACGCGATCGCCAATGTTAAAACCTTTTACTTCCTGGCCGATACCGACCACTTCCCCCACATATTCATGGCCGACAACCATCGGCACCGGGATAGTCTTCTGTGACCATTCATCCCAGTTATAAATATGCACATCGGTGCCGCAAATCGCGGTCTTACGGATTTTGATCAGCAGATCGTTATGACCTATTTCAGGTTTGGGCGCATCCGTCATCCAGATGCCCTCTTCTGCTTTCAATTTCGCTAATGCTTTCATGACCGTTCCCTCAGGCGATAACGCCCAACTGTTTACCGATACGCGTAAACGCCTCAACCGCGCGTTCAATCTGTTCTGTGGTATGGGCCGCAGACATCTGAGTGCGGATGCGCGCCTGACCTTTTGGTACTACCGGATAGAAGAAACCGGTGACGTAAATACCTTCTTTTTGCAGCTCGCGGGCAAAGTTTTGCGCCACGGCCGCTTCGCCAAGCATTACCGGGATGATGGCGTGATCGGCCCCTGCCAGAGTGAATCCGGCCGCCGACATTTTTTCACGGAACAGGCTTGCGTTGGCCCACAGGCGCTCGCGCAGCTCAGCGCCGGTTTCCAGCATTTCCAGAACCTTGATGGATGCTGAAACAATTGCCGGAGCCAAAGAGTTGGAGAAAAGGTAAGGACGAGAGCGCTGACGCAGCCATTCGACGACTTCTTTACGGCCCGCGGTATAGCCGCCGGAAGCGCCGCCGAGCGCTTTACCCAAAGTACCGGTGATGATGTCCACGCGATCCATCACGTCGCAGTATTCATGGGTTCCACGGCCATTTTCGCCAACAAAACCTACCGCGTGCGAATCATCCACCATCACCAGCGCATCGTACTTGTCTGCCAGATCGCATACGCCTTTCAGGTTGGCAATCACGCCGTCCATAGAGAAAACGCCATCGGTGGCAATCATGACGTGGCGAGCACCTGCCGCGCGCGCCTCTTTCAGGCGAGCTTCCAGCTCCTGCATATCGTTGTTAGCGTAGCGGTAACGCTGCGCTTTACACAGGCGCACACCGTCGATAATAGAGGCATGGTTTAAGGCATCGGAAATGATGGCGTCTTCCGGCCCAAGCAACGTTTCGAAGAGCCCGCCGTTGGCATCAAAACAGGAAGAATAAAGAATAGCGTCATCCATCCCCAGGAATTCTGCCAGTTTGCCCTCCAGCGCTTTGTGGCTGTCCTGCGTGCCACAAATAAAGCGTACAGAAGCCATGCCGAAACCGTGTTTATCCATCCCCTGCTTTGCCGCTTCGATAAGCTGCGGGTGGTTCGCAAGCCCCAGATAGTTATTGGCGCAGAAGTTAATAACGTGGCTGCCGTCAGCGACGGTGATATCCGCCTGTTGCGCCGAAGTGATGATACGTTCTTCTTTAAAGAGGCCTTCCGCACGTGCGGTATCGAGCTGGGACGTTAACTGTTGGTAAAAATCTTCGCGCATCGCGATTCTCCAGGCAGGGCAAATTTCGGCACATATTACCCAAACCTATACCAGGAGACGAGATTACGCTTCAGAGAAAGTGATTTTTGCAGGATAAATCACGAGGAGCAGAAGCTTCGTCTGATTAGGCGAGACTTTGATTGTAATGATATGATAAGAGCCATTAGCGCGTGAGGTATTGTGCCTTGCAGCCCCTCTATATTGTTAAGGTCACGCTTATGATTATTGTCACCGGCGGCGCCGGATTTATCGGCAGCAACATCGTTAAATCACTGAATGATATTGGTTATACCGATATCCTGGTGGTAGACAACCTGAAAGACGGCACCAAGTTTGTAAACCTTGTCGATCTCAATATCGCTGATTATATGGATAAAGAAGATTTCTTAATCCAGCTGATGGCGGGTGAGGAATTCGGTGAAATCGACGCGATTTTCCATGAAGGCGCCTGCTCCTCCACCACCGAGTGGGATGGCAAGTATATGATGGATAATAACTATCAGTACTCCAAAGAGGTGCTGCACTACTGCCTGGAGCGTGAAATTCCGTTCCTGTACGCCTCTTCCGCGGCAACCTACGGCGGCCGCAACAGCGATTTTATCGAGTCCCGTGAATATGAGCAGCCGCTGAACGTTTACGGCTATTCTAAATTCCTGTTCGACGAATATGTCCGCCAGATCCTGCCTGAAGCTAGCTCTCAGATTACCGGCTTCCGTTACTTTAACGTTTATGGACCACGGGAAGGCCACAAGGGCAGCATGGCAAGCGTTGCGTTTCACCTGAACACTCAGTTAAACAACGGTGAAAGTCCAAAGCTGTTTGAAGGCAGCGACGGCTTCAAACGCGACTTCATCTACGTCGGCGACGTTGCTGCGGTTAACCTGTGGTTCTGGCAGAACGGCGTATCCGGCATCTATAACTGCGGTACCGGCCGCCCTGAATCTTTCCAGGCCGTTGCCGATGCGGCTTTAGCATTCCACAAAAAAGGCAGCATTGAGTACATTCCGTTCCCGGAAAAACTCAAAGGGCGCTATCAGGCCTTTACCCAGGCCGATCTGACTAATCTGCGCGCCGCAGGTTACGACAAGCCATTTAAAACTGTTGCCGAAGGCGTAACAGAATATATGGCCTGGCTGAACCGTGACGCATAAGCAGGTAGCCTGACGCATGAAAATTCTGGTGATTGGCCCGTCATGGGTGGGCGACATGATGATGTCGCAAAGTCTCTATCGCACGCTCAAGGCGCGCTATCCCCAGGCGATAATCGACGTGATGGCACCGGCATGGTGCCGTCCCTTGCTTTCGCGCATGCCTGAAGTCAATGAAGCGCTGGCGATGCCGTTTGGCCACGGCGCGCTGGAAATCGGCGAGCGCCGCCGGCTGGGGCACAGCCTGCGGGAAAAGCGCTACGATCGGGCCTATGTGCTGCCAAACTCCTTCAAATCAGCGCTGGTCCCCTTCTTTGCCAACGTGCCGCAGCGCACGGGCTGGCGTGGCGAGATGCGATACGGCTTGCTCAACGACGCGCGCGTGCTGGATAAACAAGCCTGGCCATTGATGGTTGAGCGCTATATCGCGCTGGCTTATGACAAAAGCGTGATGCAGTCGGCAAAGGATCTTCCCCAGCCGCTGCTGTGGCCCGAGCTACAGGTCAACGAAGGTGAAAAGGTCCAGACCTGTGCGGCTTTTAACCTTGACGCCTCACGCTCAATCATCGGTTTTTGCCCTGGTGCTGAGTTTGGCCCGGCCAAGCGCTGGCCGCACTATCACTACGCAACGCTTGCCGGCAGGCTTATCGATGCAGGCTATCAGGTGGTGCTTTTCGGCTCCGCAAAAGACAAAGAGGCCGGGAACGATATCCTCGCCGCTTTGACAACCGCGCAGCAGGCGCATTGCCGTAACCTGGCCGGAGATACCGCTCTGGAGCAGGCCGTGATTTTACTGGCCGCCTGCAAAGCCGTGGTAACGAACGACTCTGGCCTGATGCATGTGGCCGCTGCGCTTAATCGCCCTTTGATTGCCCTGTATGGACCAAGCAGCCCGGACTTTACTCCGCCGCTGTCCCATCAGGCGCGCGTGATTCGCCTTATCAGCGGCTATCACAAAGTGCGTAAAGGCGATGCCGCCGAAGGCTATCACCAGAGCCTGATTGATATTACACCCGAGCGCGTAATGGATGAGTTAACTGCTCTGCTGTCAGCCGGGAAGGAAGTTTAATGCGAGTGCTGATCGTCAAAACATCTTCGATGGGGGATGTCCTGCATACCTTACCAGCCCTCACTGATGCCGCTAACGCCGTGCCGGGAATAAGATTTGATTGGGTGGTGGAAGAAGGCTTCGCGCAGATCCCTTCATGGCATCCTGCGGTCGATAAAGTCCTTCCCGTGGCCATTCGCCGCTGGCGGAAAAGCTGGTTCTCAGCGCCGATCGTAGCAGAACGCAAGGCTTTTTATCAGGCACTCCGCGCAGAAAAGTACGATGTCATTATCGATGCTCAGGGGCTACTTAAAAGCGCCGTACTGGTTACACGTAAAGCCCGCGGTGTTAAGCACGGTATGGACTGGAACAGCGCCCGTGAACCTCTGGCTAGCTTTTTTTACGACAAACGGCATGCCATTGCGAAACAGCGGCATGCCGTTGAAAGAACGCGTGAATTATTCGCAAAAAGCATTCAATACGAAGCGCCAACGCGGAAGGGCGACTATGCTATCGCCAGTCATTTTCTTACCGCTGCGCCTGCGGATACAAAAGGTTATGTTATTTTTCTGCATGCCACCACGCGTGACGAAAAGCACTGGCCAGAATCAAACTGGCGAGATCTTATTCAATTAATGCATAAAACGGGCTTACGTATTAAACTCCCGTGGGGTGCAGAGCATGAGCGTGAACGGGCTGTCCGCCTGGCCAAAGGATTCGACCACGTCGAGGTTTTACCTCGTCTGAGTCTTGAACAGGTGGCGAAACAGATTGCGGGAGCGCGAGCAGTTGTCTCGGTAGATACCGGTTTGAGCCATCTCACTGCTGCCCTGGACCGGCCAAACCTTACGCTGTACGGACCAACCGATCCGGGCCTTATTGGCGGCTACGGGCAGAATCAACATGATATTATCGGCGCGGGTAAAAGCATGGCTAACATCACTGCAGCAACAGCGTTTAATGCACTCCAGACCATTACTTCATTAGCCACAGAATAACGATTAATGAGCTATCTATTCCTTTTCATCCTTCTGCTGCCGTTCAAGCTGATCGGCAAGCTGTTTTACAGAAAGACCGGCCGGAATCTGGTGATTCAGACAGCCAAAATCGGCGATTTTGTAAACGTTACGCCCCTGCTCGCGCATCTTAAACACAGCGACGTGCTGATTGGTAAAGCCACGCTGCCTCTGGCTAAAAACGACGAAACCATCGACGCTATTTTTCTGATAGAAGAACACAAAAAGAGCCTGTGGCGTAAATTCCGTCTGGCCTTCAGGCTGATGAACCGCTATGAAAATGTCTATCTGCTGCAACCCAACAGCACTAATCTCTTTTTCGCGGCTGCCTGTAATGCCGCAAATAAGCAGTTTTTAAGCACCTACACCCGACGCTGGTACCATGAATTGTTTTACTGGACTGCCGACGGGACCGTAGAGCATGGTAAATACACGTTAAGCGTGGACAACTACCTCAAGCTTGCAGACCGTAATTTCACCTGGCGCGATTACCCTAAGCACGCCACGCGGCCATTAAAAATTCCTGCCTCGTATCCGCAGATTTTAGACCAGACAGGCAAGATTAAAATTGGATTAAGTATCTCTGCGGGCAACAAGGCAAAGACAATCCCACCAGCCGTCTGGGAACGCCTTTTTACCTCATTAAAAGATCTGCCATGTTTATACTATATTTTTGGATCTAAAAATGAGCAGGTGTGGCTGGATGATCTCATCAAATTGACGGGTAAGCGTGACGATTTCGTCAATTTGATCGGCGAGATCCAGCTAGCAGATCTTCCCCATGCGATAAGCAAAATGGACTTCTATATTGCCTCCGATTCGGGGAATATTTACATTGCTGATGCAGTAGGCGTACCAATCATCCTTATTTATGGCCCGTGTTGCGTAAAAGAACAGCGCCCTTTAGGGGATGTTTTACTTATCGGTGATGATACTAACACTAATTCTTTTGTTTTCGAGACCAGATACTATTTTGATAAACCTAAAGATGAACTTTTTGGTTTGAGTGATGCGGATCTGAGCGCCATCTATACTTTTATTACTAAGCATTCACCTGAATTTACTGTTAAAAAACATAGTTCCGATTAGTTTTCGATGTTAATGAGTAGGTATATGACGACTAACCCGCTTTTAAGCGTAATAATTGCAGCACATAATTGTGAGCAAACTATCGATGCTACGTTTCAGAGCCTGATAAATGCACTAGGCCCGGCTATTACTCAGTCTGAGATTATCATTATTAATGATGCTTCTGAGGACTCGACTAGTAAGAAAATATCCCACTTTGCCATGACATTTCCGCAGGTAAGGCTATCTTCGGTAAGTTTTAAAAATATAGGGCTAGTGCGCCAGCATGGCATTTCATTATCGCATGGCAAGTATATTACTATGCTTGATAGTGACGACTTAATGAAAGAAGGCACTCTCTCTTCTGTTATGCAATTTCTGCATAATAGCCAGCCAGATATGTTACTTACCCGTCTGCATGAGGTTCGTGACCTGAGTAAAATCGATCATAAATGGTCAGGATTTCATCCTGAAAAAATATCCCAACGCGATACTATTACTCGTTTTTTAATACATAAAGACCTTCAGGCCCATTTAATTGGCCAGTTTATTAAGAGAGAAATTTATCTCGCGTATAAGATTCCTGCGATGAGCTGTTATGAGGATTTTTATGTATTCCCGCAGATGCTTATGGCTGCTAAAAGTATTTATTTTCAATACGACAGCCATTATTATTATATCAAACATCAAGGAAGCTTATCTTCAACGCCCGATCATGAGAAAATAGCTAATTTAATAGAATGCACGCAGAAAATGGAAGAGGTTTTCCCGAAGGCTTTTCACCATTTAATATTATGTCACTGGTTGGATATTTTTATAAAGCACAGAGCATTATTGAAAGATACATCCCAGAGAGATAGCGTAAAAAAACATATCCTGATGACATATTCGCCAGCTTTTTTTTTAAATACAGCTGTGCGATTTAGCTATAAGAAAAAGGCATTGAGTACATTATGGAAAAATTGAGATCGCGTCTTTACATAACTGTTTTCTTGTTTGCTCTTCTATCTATTTCTTTTGCATTATTAAGCAATGGAAGACAAAAGGATTTTTACTATATAGCTGTCTATCTTGCTATTTTAGGAATGATATTAGAACGTAAGCGAATATTTTTTAGGGAATTTAATATCGCCTATCCTATACTACTTCTTGGGCTAGTAAAAATAATCTGGTTTTTTTCATTTCAGCATGAACCACAAGGCTATAATTTTTATAGCGATCAATTTAATGGAGGAAAGAAATTAATTTTAGGCAGCATACTTATTTTCTACCTTTCACGGTTCACCTTCTATTTAGAAAAAATTAATTTTAAAAAAATAATTCTTTTAATTCTGGGGTCCGGGTTTATATGTGCATCCTGTTATGCAATTTGGCAATCATCACAGGGAGCAGGCCGTGCAGAAATGGCTATTAATCGGGCTACTATATCCGCATATATTTACTCTACTTTGAGTATTGTTTTTATTTATTTCTTATACGAGAAAAAAAGGATCCTATATTACTTACTTGCTGCATTGGTAATAGTTACATCCTTTATCATTATAATTCTTACCGGGACAAGAGCCGCAATAATTTTCCATCTAATAATTATTGCATGCATGACCTTTTATCATTTCAAAAAAATACATTTTAAATCCGTTATTATAATTTTAATAATTTCGGCAATTGCTATTGCCGCTTTATATAACCACTATATATATCCAAGAATCATGCAGACTTATAATGAAGTAGCTCTTTACCAGGAGGGGCAAGATAATACATCTTTAGGTGCACGTTTTTCAATGTGGAATGTTGGGCTAATTAACTTCTCTCACGCTCCATTTGGGCAATCATTTAAATCCAGATTTGATTACAGCACACAGTATGTACAAGAAAAACCACAGTACCGGGCTACCATGAGATTTATTACTATTCATTTACATGATGAATTAATTGAAACTTTATCATTGCAGGGCATCTTTGGTGGCCTGACTTTGCTTTGGTTCTATATTAGTATTGCATGGGTCTCGCTAAAGAAACGTAATACCCCTTTATTATTTACTCTCAATTGTATGTTCGTTTATGGCCTTAGTGACGTATTACTATTAAGTTCTGAAGCTATTCTATTTTACGTATCCTTAACAGGAATCTGCGGAATTATGTTTACACAACAAAAAGAAAAAATCTGAATACAAACCGGGCTACATGCCCGGTTTTTTTAATTTCTTTTCATAATACTCAGCCAAAGTCATCCCTTTAGTCCGCTCAACAAGCCATGCAAATAACGTCTCTAAATCCTGATAAAGCCGCTCGATATCCGCCTCATCTTTGAATGTCGGGCTGCCGCCGGGCATAAACTCAGAGGAGTGAAGCATAAATTCCACATAATCATTCCCTTCCGCCAGCGTTTTTTCCGCCACGGCGATCATTTGCGCAGCGTTTCCGCCTGACGGACGAAGCCAGTTCACCGATGGGCTGCGATACTTACCTCGCAGGCGATCGTATCCTTGCTTAAAGCCGTTCATCAGCGCGCTGTGCTTATACTGGATGCTCATCGGCACTTCCAACAATGGCGAATTGCCCGGCCGGTGGATGGTATCAAGATCCATAAAATAGGAGCCTGTCGGGAAACCTTGATAGTCTGTTCCACCACTGCCCATTGGCGCGCCTTTGGCGTTTCTCCAGTTCACGCGCGGCGTCACTGAACAGTCCACTTTATAGCCCAACTCCACCAGCTGGCGTGCGTAACGGCTATCAAAAGCCCAGCGCCCGGCCCGATGACTGACCATTTTAGTGCCGAAAGTCTCTTCGAGCAGCGCTGTCATATAGACGACTTTCTCACGCAGAATCTCATCCGGATACTCAATAAGATAAGGCTGCCAGCGCCAGTCGTCGCCGGTCAGATCGAACTCGGGCGGGCTATTCCAGGCATGCAAATGCATTCCGACCTCGCCTTGTCCGCGCGCAATCACGTCTTTGGCAAAGGCGATAAAGACCGGGTCAATTGCCATCTCATAATTAGTTAACCAGACGGGTTTGAAAGCATGTTTTTCACAAAGCGACTGAAAACGCGGCAGGAAACGCGCATTCTCAGTTGCGATCTGCCGGTGGTTTTGCCACAGATTATCGCCTTCGGTATCGATAGTGATGATAAATGCAGGGGTAGTCATGACCGTCTCTGAGCTAACGATGTTTACGCCATGTTACGCAGCCTGTCAGATAAGGGCAAACCGCTTTCCAGGAATGCACCGACTCCTGAGTAGAATTGTAGCAACCATACGCAAGGTCTATTAGAATCACGCTTTGGTTAATCACCTAAAGATGATAATGAATAACGCTTTGCATAGACTCGCTGACGGGCCGCAAACTCGTATATTACTCATAAAACTACGCCATCACGGCGATATGTTGCTGACAACGCCGGCGATCAACGCGCTGCATCAGGCCTGGCCACAGGCCCGGATTGATGTTCTGCTTTATGAAGAAACGCGCGATATGCTGGCGGCTCATCCCTTTATTCATCATATTTACGGCATCGATCGTAAATGGCGCAAACTTGGCACCCGTCAGCATTTATGCAAAGAGTGGCTGCTCCTGAAAACGCTGCGTCAGCAGCGATATAGCTTGGTGGTGAACCTTGCCGATCAGTGGCGTAGCGCCATTGTCACCCGCTTTACGGGCGCGCCCGTCCGCATCGGGTTTGATTTCAATAAACGCCGTGGCTGGTTCTGGCGCCAGTGTCATACTCAGCTCGCACCCGTCAGTGGCCATCAAGCCATGCATACCGTCGAGCAGAATCTTTCCATTCTGGCCCCGCTGCATATCCCTGCCGTTAATGATGTCACCATGAGTTACCAGCCGGATGACTGGCTGGCGGTTCAGGCGAAGCTCAATACCAAAGGCGTTAAGGGTGCATTTATTGTGGTGCAGCCCACCTCCCGCTGGTTCTTTAAATGCTGGGATGAAGGGAAAATGGCGGAGACGATTTCCGCGCTACAAAAAGATGGCCACACGATTGTGCTTACGTCCGGGCCGGATAAAAACGAAAAAGCGATGATCGAAACCATCCTCGCTTTATGCCCGACAGAACGTATTTTTTCGCTGGCAGGCGACTTAAGCCTGCGTCAGCTGGCCGCGCTTATCGATCGTGCCAGCCTTTTTATCGGCGTCGACTCCGTTCCTATGCATATGGCTGCTGCGCTACAAACTCCCTGCGTCGCCCTGTTTGGCCCGTCAAAACTTACTTTCTGGCGTCCCTGGCAGGTCAAAGGTGAGGTTATCTGGGCCGGCGATTACGGCCCGCTTCCGGACCCCGATAAAATTGATACGAAAACCAGCGAGCGCTATCTGGATGCGATTCCAGTGGAAGCCGTGGTTACTGCCGCAAGGAAACAGCTGTCATGAAGCGCTGCCGCCTGGCCATCGTCCGCCAAAAGTACCGTCCGGACGGCGGTGCCGAACGCTTTGTCTCACGCGCCCTGGAAGCGCTGAGCGCGCATGACCTGGAACTGAACGTGATTACTCGTCAGTGGCAGGGCGAGCGCCAGGAGAACTGGCATCTCCATATTTGCGATCCCATAAAGTGGGGCCGTATCAGCCGTGAGAAAGGCTTTGCGGATGCCGCGCGCGCCTTATGGCAACGTGAAGATTTTGACCTGGTGCAGAGCCATGAGCGTATAGCTGGCTGCGATATCTATCGCGCCGGCGATGGCGTGCATCGCCGCTGGTTACTGCAGCGCGCCCGGATATTGCCGGCGTGGCGTCAGCAACTGCTGCTGCGCGATCGTTATCATCGCTATGTGATGCAGGCCGAACGGGCCATGTACCAGGCACCGGAGCTGAAAGCGGTCATCTGTAACGCCGAAATGGTGAAACGCGAAATTATCGAAGATTTTGCTATACCTGCTAATAAGATACATGTCATCTATAATGCTATTGACTCCTCCCGCTTCGTTCCGGCTACGCCCGAACAACGGACAGCATGGCGAGAAGAAATCAATCTGCCGCAGCAGGCTGTCGCGCTGGTGTTTGTGGGTTCAGGATTTGAACGCAAGGGGCTTGCCAGCGCTATCCGGGCCGTCGCTAACAGCGATCGCTACCTGATTGTGGTGGGGCAGGACAAAGCGGAAAAAAATTATCGGGCGCTGGCACAAACTCTGGGGTGTCAGGATCGGATAATGTTCATGGGAATGCAGAAAAATACGCTGCCGTTTTATCAGGCCGCTGACGGATTATTACTGCCAACGCTCTACGATCCCTTCCCCAACGTGATCCTGGAAGCGATGGCATGCGGTTTACCGGTTATCACCACGCCCACCTGCGGCGGGGCCGAGTTTATAACGACCGGACAAAATGGATATGTTTGCGATGCCCTGAATATTCAGGAATTGTCGGATGCGGTGATGGCTATCCCCGCCCGTCAGCTGAATGAAGTCATGGGAATTCATGCGCGTGAGCGGGTCAGGGAAGCGACGCCGGAAAAACTTTCACAGCAACTTATTTCGCTGTATCAAAACATACTGGATTAGACGATGCGCATCCTAATGATTATTGATGGATTACCCGGCGGCGGCGCTGAGAAAACCGTGCTAACCCTTTCCAGAGGGCTGGTCGGTATGGGCCATCAGGTCTCGATCTTCTCTTTGCGTCGCGTCTGTGACTATGAGATCCCGGACGGGGTCGATTACCAAATCATTCTGGATACCTGCCGGAAACCCTGGCGCAAGCTCACCGAACTCTCCCGTCGTGCAGCGCTGCTGGATAAAGCCGTAGAGAAGGCGCAGAAAGCGGGAAAATTCGATCTTATTTTCTCCCACCTGCATAAAACCGACCGCATCGTCGCGCACGCCAGAACCATTCCACGCGAAAAGCTGTGGTATTGCGTACATGGTATGTTCTCTTTCTCTTACCTTCTGCATCGCCACGGCTTCTCCCGCTGGTTAAAACGCCAGAAAATAAAACGCGTTTATGAGAACAGCAATGTAGTCGCTGTGTCGAAGGCGGTGCTGCGCGATATTACCGAGCGCTTCGACATCAACCTTGCGAAAAGCACCGTCATTCATAATCCTTTTGATATCGACGGTATTCAACGGCGCGCCAAAGAGCCCTGTGAAATGTCGGGCCAGGACTATCTTATCCACGTAGGCCGTTTCCACGAGCACAAACGCCATGACCGGCTCATTAAAGCCTATGCGTTAAGCGGCATTCAGGCGCCGTTAATTCTGATGGGTAACGGCAGCGATGAACGTATTGAAGAGATAAAAACGATGGCCGTCGCCGCAGGCGTTGCCGGCCGCGTCATCTTCAAATCCTTCGTGCCTAACCCCTATCCATGGATAGCTAATGCCCGCCTGCTGCTTTTGAGCTCTGACTGCGAAGGTTTTGGCAACGTACTGGTTGAAGCGCTTATCTGCCAGACGCCTGCGGTCAGCACCCATTGTCCGGGCGGCCCGGAAGAAATTCTCATCGGGCCGCTGGCTCGCGGTCTTTCAGGCATGAGCGATCGCCAACTGGCGAATACGATGGTGGATATCTATAACAACCCGCCGGTTATTGATGCCAGCACCATTGAGCCCTACAGCACCGGTGCCATTTGCCAGCGGTATTTGTCCCTGGCGAAAGAAAAAATATAACAGTACTTTCAGGTAACTTTATGCTCCAGACCCCTTTACTTAGCGTTGTCGTTGCTGTTTATAACGGCGAACTTTTCCTGGCGAAGTTTTTTGCCTGTCTCGAAGCCCAGGCCGTTGAAGGAATGGAAGTCATCATGGTGAACGATGGTTCAACCGATGGCTCCATGGCGATTATCGACGCCTGGCGCGACAGATTTCCGGGTATGTTGGTCATTGAGCAGGAAAATCAGGGCGTATCCATCGCGCGTAACACCGGCCTCGCTGCGGCAACGGGGCAGTATCTCTCTTTCCCGGACATCGACGACGATTTCAAGCCTGGTATGTACCGTCGCCTGCTGGATCTGGCGCTGGCAGGTCATCTGGATGTCGTCACCTGTAACGGCAACTACGTTTACGAAAACAATAAGAAACCCTCGCGCCCCATCTTTCCTGAAGACAAACTTCAGTCAACGGGCGTAATGAGCGGCCCCGCCTGGCTGAAGAAGGCGCTTGATTCCCGTAAGTTTTTGCACGTTACCTGGCTAAATCTTTACCGCCATGACTTTATCCGCGAACAGGGTTTTAAATTCGAACCGGGCTTACGTCATCAGGATATTCCGTGGACCACTGAAGTGTTGCTCGCAGCGCAGCGCGTGCAGTACACCAGCGAAAGATTTTACGACTACTACATTCATTCCGCTTCGGTTTCCCATAAGCCGGATACCGATGACACGCTGATCCGCTCGGCGCGTCATTACATCAAAATCCTCGAAATGCTGGAGGCTATTAACCAGCGCTACCCGGAGCAGGTAAAAAATATTCCCGCCTGCAACTGGCAGATAGCCAAAGAAGGCCTTGGGATCCTGCATACGTTCAATAACATGAAAGACCCGCAGAAGAAGAAAATGATTATCCAGGAGTTTTTCGACCGCGGGATCTGGCGTCTTATCTGGAAGAATGCGAGGGGATTTCGTCTGCGCTGGCGTTTAGGTCGCCGATACCTGAAGCTGAAAAAAGCAACGCGGGTGCCCGGATAACGTTGCGCTTCGCGGGCTGCAATCCGGCGGTCCGCAGGACGGTTTTTTTCGCCGCCTGGTTACCCGAACAATCGGCAAAGCCGTCGAATATCACCAAAACAATAGCTTTACGCCTTGTGAATGCTTAGAATTTGCCCGCCGATAATGAAAATACGGAAAATTCGCTTGGAATCGTTGTATACCGCTCTGCTCTATCTCATTCAGCCCTTCGTGTGGCTGCGACTTTTGCTCCGTAGCCGTAAAGCTCCTGCGTACCGTAAGCGCTGGGCAGAACGCTATGGCTTCTGTCGAGGGAAAGTAGCGCCGGACGGTATCATGCTGCATTCCGTCTCCGTAGGGGAAACCCTCGCAGCGATCCCGCTGGTTCGTGCTCTGCGCCATCGTTACCCGACGATACCTATCACCGTTACCACGATGACGCCAACCGGCTCCGAACGCGTGCAGTCGGCCTTCGGTAAAAACGTCCATCACGTTTATCTGCCTTACGATTTGCCCTGTGCTATGAACCGTTTTCTGGATAGCGTGCGCCCGAAGCTGGTGATCGTGATGGAAACCGAGCTGTGGCCGAACATGATTACCGCGCTGCATAACCGCAAAATCCCGTTGGTCATCGCTAACGCACGCTTATCCGAACGCTCCGCAAAGGGCTACAAGAAGCTCGGTAACTTCACGCGTCGTCTGATGAGCAAAATTACGCTTATCGCCGCGCAGAATGAAGAAGATGCCGGTCGCTTCCTCGAACTGGGTCTGAAACGCTCCCAGCTCACGGTTACCGGCAGCCTGAAGTTCGATATTTCTGTCACGCCGGAGCTTGCCGCACGCGCTATTACGCTGCGTCGTCAATGGGCCCCGCGCCGTAAAGTCTGGATCGCCACCAGCACTCACGATGGCGAAGAGAGTATTATTCTGGACGCACACCGCCAGCTGCTGGCGAAATTCCCCGATCTGTTACTGATTCTGGTACCACGCCATCCGGAACGCTTTAAGGATGCCAAAGAGCTGGTGCAAAAAAGCGGCTTCAGTTACACGCTGCGCAGCAGCGGTGAAATTCCGTCGGGCAGCACCCAGGTGGTGATTGGCGATTCGATGGGCGAGCTTATGCTGCTGTACGGCATTGCCGACCTGGCGTTTGTTGGTGGCAGCCTGGTGGAGCGAGGCGGCCATAACCCGCTGGAGCCTGCAGCCCATGCCATACCTGTACTGATGGGCCCACACATTTTCAACTTCAAAGACATCTGCGCCAAACTACAGCAGGCTGACGGCATGATCGCCGTCAGCGATGCAGATTCTCTGGTGAAAGAAATCACCACGCTGCTGACCGATGAAGATTATCGTTTGTACTACGGCCGCCACGCTGTAGAAGTGCTGCATCAAAACCAGGGCGCTTTACAGCGTTTGCTACAGTTACTGCAACCTTATCTGCCGCAGCGGAGCCATTAATGCCCAGCCGACTATCGGTGGTGATGATCGCCAAAAACGCGGCGGATATTCTGCCGGCATGTCTGGCGTCGGTGGCCTGGGCTGACGAAGTGATCCTGCTGGATTCGGGCAGCGCCGATGCAACCGTCGATATCGCCCGTCGGGCCGGCGTGAAAGTTTTCGTGGATGAAAACTGGCAGGGCTTTGGAATACAGCGTCAGCGTGCCCAGGACTACGCCAGCGGCGATTATATTTTGATGATCGATACCGACGAGCGAGTAACGCCCGAGCTTGCCGCCTCGCTAAAAGCAGTCCTTGCCAGCCCAGGGTCCGACGCCGTTTACAGCATTGCCCGCCGCAACCTTTTTCTGGGCCGCTTTATGCGCCACAGCGGCTGGTACCCGGACCGGGTGACTCGTCTCTATGCTCGTGAACGCTATCGCTATAATGACAGTCAGGTGCATGAATCACTGCATGCGCCCGGCGCTAAAGTCATCCCGCTTGCCGGTGATTTGCTCCATCTGACCTGCCGTGATTTTGCAGGCTTCCAGCGCAAACAGCTAAGCTATGCGACAGCCTGGGCTCATGAACGTCATCAGCGCGGTAAAAAGGTGACGCTTGCCGGAATTTTAAGCCACACTTTGGGGGCCTTTTGCAAAACGCTGCTGTTACGCGCAGGTTTTCTGGATGGGAAACAAGGCTGGCTGCTGGCGGTGGTTAACGCGCAATACACGTTTAATAAATACACTGAACTCTGGGCATTAAACCAGGGCTATACGGAAAAAGATCCGCTATGAGCACCCGAGCGATTTACCCCGGTACTTTCGATCCCATCACCAATGGTCATCTGGATATCGTGACGCGCGGAGCCATGATGTTTGATTCCATTATCCTGGCTATTGCAAACAGCCCGCATAAGAAAACAATGTTCTCTCTTGATGAGCGTGTGGCGTTGGCCAGAGAAGTGACGGCCCATCTGCCAAATGTCGAGGTTGTGGGCTTTAGCGATCTGATGGCTAATTTTGCCAGGGCGCAGCAGGCCAACGTGCTGGTACGTGGTTTACGCACGGCGGCAGATTTTGAATACGAAATGCAGCTTGCCCACATGAACCGTCATCTGATGCCGGAGCTGGAAAGCGTCTTCCTGATGCCCTCGAAGGAGTGGTCTTTCGTTTCTTCTTCTCTGGTGAAAGAAGTGGCGCGCCACCACGGCGAT
This sequence comes from Dryocola sharpae, assembly GCF_051307055.1. Lineage (GTDB taxonomy): Bacteria > Pseudomonadota > Gammaproteobacteria > Enterobacterales > Enterobacteriaceae > Dryocola. The sequence goes on from NZ_CP149994.1 coordinate 4,336,965, forward strand.
GTCGCGCATTTTCTGCCGGCGCCTGTTTGCCAGGCCTTACTGGAGAAGCTCAGGCAGCTTTAATGCTGGCAGTTTCGGCAATAAAAGGTGCTGCGCTGAGCATGCTTGCCGGCAATAATCGGCGCACCGCAAACCCTGCACGGCTTGCCTTCCCGCCCGTAAACCTGAAGCTGCTGGGCGAAATAACCGGGTTTACCGTCAGACTGTAGAAAGTCTTTTAGCGTCGTACCGCCCTGCTCAATCGATCTTAACAACACCGCCTTAATCACTTTCACCAGCAGTTCGCATTCGGTTTCTGATAACGACTGCGCGGCGCGATCGGGATGGATCCCGGCGGCAAACAACGATTCGCTGGCATAAATATTCCCGACGCCTACCACCAGCTTGTTATCCATCAGCCAGGGTTTAATGGCGGTTTTCTTCTTCGCGGATTTTTCACGCAGGTAGCCGGCGTTAAATTCTTCATGCAGCGGCTCTGGCCCAAGATGCGCCAGCACGTTGCTACCTTCCAGCTCCTTAACCCACAGCCAGGCGCCGAAGCGGCGCGGATCGGTATAACGCAGCACTTTACCATTGCTCATCACCAGGTCGACGTGATCGTGTTTCTCCGCGGGCCGCTCTTCCGGCAGGATGCGCAGGCTGCCAGACATACCAAGGTGGATGATAATCCAGCCGTCCGGCAGTTCGAGCAGCAGGTATTTAGCCCGGCGCTGGACGCTTAATACAGGCTTATCGCTCAGGGCATGAATCTCATCAGAAACAGGCCAGCGCAGGCGACCGTTGCGCACGATGGCGTGCAGGATGGTTGCGCCTACCAGGTGCGGTTCAATGCCGCGGCGGCTGGTTTCGACTTCAGGTAACTCTGGCATTTCTCCTCCGGGTATAAAGCACAAAACAAAAAAACCCCGCCGAAGCGAGGTTTTTCATCAAAGTCACTAAAATTATTTAATTTTAGCTTCTTTGTACAGTACGTGCTGACGGACAACTGGATCGAACTTTTTCAGTTCCAGTTTTTCCGGCTTAGTACGTTTGTTCTTCGTGGTGGTATAGAAGTGACCAGTACCAGCAGAAGAAACCAGCTTGATCTTCTCGCGAACACCTTTAGCCATGACTTAGTTCCTCTTAGTACTTCTCGCCACGGGTACGAAGATCGGCCAGAACCGTTTCGATACCCTTCTTATCAATTACACGCATACCTTTAGCAGATACACGCAGTGTGACAAAACGCTTCTCGCTCTCAACCCAGAAACGGTGAGAGTGCAGGTTCGGCAGGAAACGGCGTTTGGTCGCGTTCATTGCGTGGGAACGGTTATTACCGGTCACCGGACGCTTGCCAGTAACTTGGCAGACTCGGGACATGTCTATTCTCCAAAAATCAAATTAGCTCGAGCTTCGTATAGGGTTATGGCGCCTCGTCAGGCTGCAAGCCTGGTCCCTGGCGGTTCAATGTGAACCACAGTGCCAGGCGCATAATGCCAAACCCGAGATTCTCAAAGGTGGCGTAGTATACGCTGCCTGACGCATGTGCTCAAGTCCCGAACAGACAAAGATCCCCATGGATCGCGCAAATCGGCTTAAATCCACCCGCGTTCAGCAAAAGAAACGTACTCTCCGCGACCAATAACCAGATGGTCAAGCACGCGAATTTCCATAAAAAGGCAGGCTTTCACGATACGTTCGGTAATGGCGCGGTCAGCTTTGCTCGGTTCGGCCCTGCCCGACGGGTGATTATGCGCAAGAATAACCGCCGCTGCATTAGATTTCATCGCTTCGCGTACAATTTCCCGGGGATGTACCTCGACATGGTTCAGCGTGCCTGAAAACAGCGGCTCGTATTTAATAATTCGATGCTGGTTATCGAGAAATATCACCATAAAGATCTCACGCTCTTCCGTGGTCAGCTGGCTCTGGATAAACTCCCGAACGGTGTCAGGACTCTTCAGGGTGAGTTCTTCTACCCCACGCGAGGCGTAATAGCGCCTTGCCAGTTCCGCAATCGCATTCAACTGGGTATATTTGGCTTCGCCAATTCCTTTAATGTCCTTAAACTGCGAATAGTCTGCCGACAGCAGGCGGCTCAGGGAACCAAACCTTTCCAGCAGGACGTTTGCCAGGGCCAGCACGTTCATATCCCTTAAACCCGTGCGTAAAAAGAGCGCCAGCAGTTCCACATCGGTTAATGAGCTGACGCCAAACTTCAGGAGCTTCTCACGCGGCAAGCCGCTTTTATCCCAGTCCATTTTTATCTCCATCAAAGCCTCCGCATCCCTTTGTACAGCCATTGTGCACGACTGCCTGACGACTCGCGATGTAGAGATTTTCAGCGTGCGGGATATCTCGCAAACTGCAAAAAGTTGTGGCCCGAGGAGTGTGATAAAATAGGCCCACGATTAAGCGTTGCGGTGGGAAAATCATGATGGGGCTTTGCGGCAAAAAAATTGTTCTGTGTGTCAGCGGCGGTATTGCGGCCTATAAAACGCCCGAACTGGTGCGCCGTCTGCGCGATCGCGGAGCAGATGTGCGTGTGGCAATGACCGAGGCGGCAAAAGCCTTCATTACGCCATTGAGCCTGCAGGCCGTATCCGGATACCCGGTATCAGACAGTTTGCTCGATCCCGCCGCGGAAGCCGCAATGGGTCATATTGAACTGGGAAAATGGGCAGATTTAGTTATTCTCGCTCCCGCCACCGCCGATCTGATTGCCCGCGTAGCGACAGGGATGGCGAACGATCTGGTTAGTACCATTTGCCTTGCAACCCCGGCGCCTGTCGCGGTTGTTCCCGCCATGAACCAACAGATGTATCGCGCAGCGGCAACCCAGCACAACCTTGAGGTACTGGCTTCCCGCGGTTTATTGTTGTGGGGACCAGACAGCGGCAGCCAGGCGTGTGGTGATGTAGGACCCGGTCGCATGCTCGACCCGCTGGATATCGTGGAGCTGGCCGTGGGCCATTTTAGCGTCGTCAAAGATCTGCAACATCTTAACGTCATGATTACCGCTGGCCCGACGCGTGAGCGTCTCGACCCGGTACGCTATATCACCAACGACAGCTCGGGCAAAATGGGATATGCAATTGCCGCAGCAGCAGCAGCGCGGGGTGCAAATGTGACGCTGGTTTCCGGCCCGGTTGCTTTATCTGCTCCGGCATGGGTGAAACGCATTGACGTCACCTCCGCGCTGGAAATGGAAGCTGCCGTTCAGCAAAATATATCCGGCCAGCATATTTTTATCGGCTGCGCAGCCGTAGCAGATTATCGCGCAGCGAGCGTTGCAGATGAAAAAATTAAAAAGCAAGGCGCTGAAATTACGCTGAAAATGGTTAAAAACCCGGATATCGTCGCAGGCGTTGCCGCGCTTTCCGACCATCGCCCTTACGTTGTTGGGTTTGCCGCCGAAACAACTAATGTGGAAGAATACGCCCGGCAAAAGCGTATCCAAAAAAACCTCGACCTGATTTGTGCCAACGATGTTTCACAAACAGGCCAGGGGTTTAATAGCGACAACAACGCGTTACACCTTTTCTGGCAGGAGGGAGAGAAAGTCTTACCGTTAAGCGATAAGGCACTCCTTGGCCATCTTTTATTGAACGAGATCGTTACCCGTTATGATGAAAAAAATCGACGTTAAAATTCTGGACCCGCGCGTGGGTCAGCAGTTCCCGCTGCCGACGTATGCTACTTCCGGCTCTGCCGGCCTCGATCTACGAGCATGTCTGGACGAGGCCGTAGAACTGGCGCCGGGTGTAACCACGCTGGTGCCAACTGGGCTTGCGATCCATATCGGCGATCCGTCACTGGCAGCCGTCATCCTGCCACGCTCCGGGCTTGGCCATAAGCACGGCGTAGTGCTTGGCAATCTGGTAGGGCTGATAGATTCTGATTACCAGGGCCAGTTAATGGTATCTGTCTGGAATCGCGGGCAGGATAGCTTCACCATTGAGCCGGGCGAACGCATTGCACAGATGGTGTTCGTACCTGTCGTCCAGGCCGAATTCAACCTGGTCGAAGATTTTGATACCAGCGACCGTGGCGAAGGCGGTTTTGGCCACTCCGGCCGTCAGTAAACTCGTTTTATAAACGTAACCACACACATTCATAACGTTAAAACAAACCGCAAGCACCATGCTTGCGGGCGCTGTGTGGCTGCTTGCCTGGCAGGTGCTTTATTTCAGGGGTATTTTAAAACATGGCAGAAAAACAGACTGCGAAAAGGAATCGTCGCGAGGAAATACTTCAGTCTCTGGCCCAGATGCTTGAATCCAGCGACGGTAGCCAACGCATCACTACCGCTAAACTTGCAGCCACGGTGGGCGTTTCTGAAGCCGCGCTGTATCGTCATTTTCCCAGCAAAACGAAAATGTTCGACAGCCTTATCGAATTTATTGAAGACAGCCTTATCACCCGCATCAATCTCATCCTGAAAGATGAAAAAGATACGCTGGCCCGCCTGCGCCTTATCGTCCTGCTGGTGCTTGGCTTTGGTGAAAAAAATCCCGGCCTGACGCGTATTCTGACCGGCCACGCGCTGATGTTTGAACAGGATCGCTTACAGGGCCGCATTAACCAGCTTTTTGAACGCATCGAAGTGCAGCTACGGCAGGTCATGCGCGAGAAAAAAATGCGTGAAGGGGAAGGTTACGCTACCGATGAAGCGCTGCTGGCGGGCCAGCTGCTGGCATTCTGCGAAGGGATGCTTTCCCGCTTCGTACGCAGCGAGTTTCGCTATTTGCCGACGGATGATTTTGATACCCGCTGGCCACTAGTTGCCGCGCAGCTTCGTTAAATGAAGAAGGGCCTTTAGCGGCCCTTTTCTTAAACGCCGTACTGGTCGCGATATTCCTGCACCGCAGCCAGACTTGCGGCCATCTCCGGTTTCTCTTCCAGATACTCAATCAAATCCTTCAGCGTGATAATAGAAATCACCTTACAGTGATAATCACGCTCCACTTCCTGAATGGCAGAGATTTCACCGCGCCCGCGCTCCTGGCGGTCCAGAGAAATCAGCACGCCCGCAAGCGTTGCGGAGTTGGCCGCGATGATTTCCATCGATTCACGAATCGCGGTACCTGCTGTAATAACGTCGTCCACCAGCATCACGCGGCCCTGAAGCGCGCTACCCACCAGGTTTCCGCCCTCACCATGATCTTTGGTTTCTTTCCGGTTGAAGCAATAAGGCACATCGCGCTCATGATGTTCAGCCAGCGCAACCGCGGTGGTCGTTGCGATAGGGATGCCTTTATAGGCAGGCCCAAACAGCAAATCAAAATCAATACCGGAATCCATTAGCGCGGCGGCGTAAAAGCGGCCCAGCAGCGCCAGATCGCGCCCGGTATTAAACAGTCCGGCGTTGAAGAAATAGGGGCTGGTACGCCCGGATTTCAACGTAAACTCGCCAAACTTCAGTACCTGCTTGTTAAGCGCAAATTCAATAAACTGGCGCTGATACGGTTTCATGGATTTGCTCCTCTGTGTTTCTTCAGACATAAAAAAGGCGACTGCTTCAGTCGCCTTAAAAATCAATTTTCTAACGCCGCCTTCTGCGACGTGACGATCGATTCAATTCCCCCTCGCGCCAGCGCCAGCAGCGTCAGCAACTCTTCATGGGAGAAAGGCTCGCCTTCGGCGGTGCCCTGAATCTCAATCATACGGCCATCTTCCATCATCACGACGTTCATGTCGGTTTCTGCTGCGGAATCTTCAATATATTCAAGATCGCAAACCGCTTCGCCATTAACGATGCCAACGGAAACCGCAGCAACCATCCCCTTCATCGGATTGGTTTTCAGCTTGCCGATAGCGACCAGCTTGTTCAGCGCATCGGCCAGCGCAACACAGGCGCCGGTGATCGATGCGGTACGGGTGCCGCCGTCGGCCTGCAGCACATCGCAATCCAGAGTGATGGTATATTCACCGAGGGTTTTCAAATCCACTGCCGCACGCAAAGAACGGGCAATCAGACGCTGGATTTCCAGGGTGCGGCCGCCCTGTTTGCCTTTCGCCGCTTCGCGGGCGTTACGGCTATGGGTGGAGCGCGGCAGCATGCCGTATTCTGCGGTGATCCAGCCTTGCCCCTGCCCTTTCAGAAAGCGCGGTACGCCTTCTTCAACGGTGGCGGTGCACAGGACTTTGGTATCGCCAAATTCGACCAGCACGGAACCTTCAGCGTGTTTGGTGTAATTACGGGTCAGGGTGACTGGGCGCACTTGTTCGGCGCTACGACCTGATGGACGCATGGTAATCTCCGGCTAAAACGAATGTGGCGCGCATTATACGGGCTTAGGACGCTTATTCCTATCCTGTCCGGCCGGGCATGGCTATAATCCCCCCATCCATTGTTCTATACGGTAACGATTTATGATCCGCAGTATGACCGCCTATGCCCGCCGTGAAGTAAAAGGCGAATGGGGCAGCGCCTCCTGGGAGCTACGTTCGGTAAACCAACGTTATCTCGAAACTTACATTCGCATGCCGGAACAGTTCCGTAGCCTCGAACCTGTAGCTCGCGAACGTATTCGTAACCGATTAACCCGCGGAAAAATCGAATGTAATCTTCGCTTCGAGCCTGACGCGCGTGCGCAAAGCTCTCTTCTGCTTAACGAAAAGCTGGCCAAACAGCTTGTTGAAGCAGCGAACTGGGTAAAAATGCAAAGCGACGAAGGCGAAATCAATCCGGTTGATATTCTACGCTGGCCGGGCGTGATGACCGCCCAGGAGCAGGATCTGGATGCTATCGCCGCTGAAATTCTTGCCGCTCTGGACGGCGCGCTGGATGACTTTATCATCGCTCGTGAAACTGAAGGCCAGGCTCTGAAGGCCTTGATTGAACAACGCCTTGAGGGCGTCAGCGCAGAAGTCGTTAAGGTGCGCGCGCAGATGCCAGAAGTTGTTAAATGGCAGCGTGAACGCTTAGTCAGCAAACTCGAAGAAGCCCAGGTTCAGCTTGAGAACACCCGGCTGGAGCAAGAGCTGGTTCTTATGGTACAGCGTATAGACGTAGCTGAAGAACTGGATCGCCTGGAAGCGCACGTCAAAGAGACATACAACATCCTGAAGAAAAAAGAAGCCGTTGGCCGTCGCCTCGACTTTATGATGCAGGAGTTCAACCGCGAGTCGAACACTCTGGCCTCCAAATCTATCAATTCTGATGTCACCAACTCGGCTATTGAGCTTAAGGTGCTGATTGAGCAGATGCGCGAGCAGATCCAGAATATCGAGTAAAACAAAAAAGCCCGTTTCATCGGGCTTCTTTATTTTTACGTATACGCCATAAGTTCTTCAGCCGTTATCAATCCCATCTTTTCCAACTGAATGGCTACTGCGCGTGAAGAACGCTCAAACTGCGTACTTAGCGCCTCGACAGAACTATTCTGGCTATAGCTTTCCTCAAGCTGATGCCTCTCTTCTTCGGTCCAGGGAAAGTGCGATTTCGCCGGTCGTCCTTCGGCGATGTTCTTTTGCTGTCGTTCTTCTGGCGACAGCTTCGATTTTTTCTGTTTTTCCGGCTCTGCGGCTAACTCTTCGGCCAGTGTAAACAACATCCGTATGGCTTCAGGTTTATTGGCTACCGAACCGGAGAACAATATTTCTCCCGTTTCAGGATTGATTCCGTTTGCTAACGCTCTTAGCATCGCTGAGATATTCATTTTATCGCTCCCTTTAATCCAATAATTGTACTAATCCTTTTTCATAGCCTTATTTCTTTTAATCCGTATCTTTCTGAAGAAAATACAGATTTCACATAAATAAAACTAATCCTAAAAAAGTCAACTTAGAAAAACTCAATCGTGATTTTACCCACAAAACGCTACCCTTTGCGCCTTTCTCCGGAGGTGTTCATGCTGCTACATATTCTTTACCTCATTGGTATTACCGCCGAAGCAATGACCGGCGCACTGGCGGCAGGCCGGCGTCGCATGGACACATTCGGCGTCATTATTATTGCTACGGCTACCGCGCTCGGCGGCGGCTCGGTGCGTGACATTCTGCTCGGACACTACCCGTTAGGTTGGGTAAAACACCCTGAATATGTGGTGATTGTCGCCGTGGCGGCGGTAGTGACCACCATCGTCGCTCCGGTAATGCCTCACCTACGTCGACTTTTTCTCGTCCTTGACGCCCTTGGTCTGGTGGTTTTTTCCATTATCGGCGCACAGATTGCGCTGGATATGGGCGAAGGGCCGGTTATCGCCATTATCGCAGCGGTGGTGACGGGCGTATTCGGCGGCGTATTGCGCGATATGTTCTGCAAACGCATTCCGTTAGTTTTCCAGAAAGAGCTATACGCTGGCATCTCTTTTGCCTCCGCAGTGCTGTATATCGTGCTGCAACACTATGTATCCAGTCATGACGTTGTGGTGATCGCGACGCTAATCTTTGGTTTCTCGACGCGTTTGTTAGCGCTGCGCCTGCGTCTGGGTTTGCCCGTTTTCCACTACAAACACGCCGACCATTAATCAACAAATCCTTTTATGCCCTGCCGCTCCAGAAAAAGGGCCAGGGCATTGATCTGCGGATAATTCACAAACTCCACCAGTTTTTTCGCCCGTTCCGCCCCCACGCCCGGTAGCTCTTGCCAGCTCGCTTCATCCCGGGATACCAGCTGTCGCCAGTGAGTATCTGAAAGCACATTTATCGCAGGTTTCGGCAGGGGCAGGCCAAAGGCCATTAGCCAGCGATGAAAAGGAAGCTGGCGAGCCATGGAGAACTGATGCCAGATCTGCATACCGCGGGCGGGCGATACTCCCTTAACCCGGACCAAATCTTCAGCGCCCAACCGTAGCCAGGAAAAAATATGTTCGAGTTGAAAAGCCTGGTAGAGCTGTTGCCAGGTGCTTTTGCTCACACCCTTAATATCCAGCGCATCCAGCGAGCTTGCCCAGTTGAGGCGGGCAAAAAACTGTTCACGACATTCCGCAGATACGGAAAAGCAGCTTAAAGAGGCATTGCTTAATTTGAGCGGCGGCTGTGGCTTATCACGCAAGCTTACGCGCCAGACAACCTCGTCGATGCGCGGAATTCCCTGCCCCGCAAGGCTCACCATGACCTGATCGCCCGGCGCAATATCCAGTTCCTGCCAGCGTTTAACCGAACCAACGTTGACGCGCTTAATGTGTTTATCATCAAGTTGTAATGGTTCCAGCTCCAACACCACGGCAACTTTCCCGGTACGCCCAACGGTAAAACGAATGCCCTTTACGTCGGCGATTTGCTGGGCCGGTGGGTACTTCCAGGCCGCAAGCCATGATGCCTGTCCTGGCTGCCAGAACTTCCCGGCAGGCTCTGTACCCTGGCGAATCACAACGCCGTCGGTCACAAAGGGTAAGGGAGAGGCGAACCACAGGTTGCGCAAAGAGGAGATTTCATTCAGGGTGGAAACTGGTTTTGACCACGCCTTTGCGAGCGAAAAACCTGCGCTGTCCAGCACCTCCAGTTTTTGTCTGAAGTCTGCCGGGCCATCCGGCCACGCCCAGATAAACACGCCAAAATCGTTAAGAAAGGCTGAATTTGCCTGCCGCATCATAGCGCCTGCGACTTTTCCCCTGGCGTTCATTCCCCCCATGATTTTCTGCACGTGCTGGTCACGTTTCAGGAACAGCTCTCCCTGCAAAATACTGTCGGCCAGCGGGCCGGCGAGTTTTTTAGGTATCGCCTCTATCATGGCCGCTTTCTCGGTCCAGTCCTCGCCTTTCAGGCCGTTCCCACGGCTGAGAAGCTGTACAAGCCTGCCATGCCGGTACACAAGCGTGATCGCCACGCCATCAACTTTCGGCTGTACCCATAAATCGGCTTTACCATCAAGCCACCGCGCCACTGCCGGGCTATCCGCCAGTTTTTTAACGCCCGTGTGGGCGACGGGATGCGGAGTCTTTCCGTTAGTCGACAGCGTAGGTTGCAGAGGCGCTGCCGCAGGCTGATAACAACGCTGCCACGTATTTAAACGTGAACGGAGCCTGTCGTATATCTCATCGCTGATGGGACTTTCCCCGTCACGATAGTAGGCCTCGTCCCACTGATTCAGCTGGGTCTGCAATTTCTCCATTTCCTGACTTGCCTGCAACGGTGACCAAACCGGGCACGAAGCCGAAGCGGCTCCCGTCAGGACGCTCATTATCAAAATCAGCCTGATTAACCCTTCCATAACTTTCTCCCTGTCAGTTCGCAATGAGGTATATCGCGGGCAGGCGTCAGCCGCGAGGAGGAAGTTAAAACGATGCGAGGTATTTTCAGATAAAGCGCTGACGTTGCAGAAACGCGCGTTGAATATGGGAAAACATTCCGCAAAAACACCGAAAAGCGTGCCGGGAACACGACAAATTCTCCGTGCTGCCGTGTCGACGTGTATAATAGGCCGGTAGACGCTCTTCTTTTATCCTTACCGAATAAGTTAGAACCCATGGCTCAAGGCACGCTTTATATTGTTTCCGCCCCAAGCGGCGCGGGGAAATCCAGCCTCATTCAGGCTCTGTTAAAAACACAACCGCTGTATGACACACAGGTTTCTGTTTCCCATACCACTCGCGGCGTTCGTCCCGGTGAGAACCATGGTGAACACTATTTCTTCGTCAGTAAGGACGAATTCAGGCGGATGATTGCCGAAGAGGCTTTCCTCGAACACGCGGAAGTCTTTGGTAATTATTACGGCACCTCGCGCCATGCTATTGAGCAGGTACTGGCAACCGGTGTGGATGTATTTCTTGATATCGACTGGCAGGGCGCGCAGCAAATCCGCAATAAAATGCCGCACGCGCGCAGCATCTTTATTTTGCCGCCGTCGAAAGACGAATTAGACCGCCGCCTGCGTGGCCGTGGGCAAGACAGCGAAGAAGTCATCGCGAAGCGTATGGAGCAGGCTGTTGCGGAAATGAGCCATTACGCGGAATATGATTATCTTATCGTCAATGACGATTTCGACACCGCGCTGTCAGATTTAAAGATTATTATTCGTGCCGAGCGTCTGCGAATGGGTCGCCAAAAAGCGCGACATGACGCTTTAATCAGCAAACTATTGGCAGACTGAGCCCAGTTTCAGTATCATGCCCAGTCATTTCTTCATCTGTGGAGCTTTAAAATATGGCACGCGTAACCGTTCAGGACGCTGTAGAGAAAATTGGTAACCGTTTTGACCTGGTACTGGTCGCCGCACGTCGCGCTCGTCAGATGCAAACCGGTGGTAAAGATCCTCTGGTACCTGAAGAAAACGATAAAACGACCGTTATCGCACTGCGCGAAATCGAAGAAGGGTTGATCACCAACCAGATTCTCGATGTTCGCGATCGCCAGGAGCAGCAAGAGCAGGAAGCCGCAGAACTGCAGGCCGTTACCGCTATTGCTGAAGGTCGTCGTTAATTAGCCTGCGGGTAGCCCTTGTATCTGTTTGAAAGCCTGAATCAGCTGATTCAACAATACTTGCCCGAGGAGCAGATAAAGCGCCTCCGGCAAGCCTATCTTGTCGCGCGTGATGCTCACGAGGGACAAGCACGTTCAAGCGGTGAGCCCTATATCACCCATCCAGTAGCGGTTGCCTGCATTCTGGCCGAGATGAAACTCGACTACGAAACGCTAATGGCGGCGCTCCTGCATGACGTGATTGAAGACACCCCTGCCACCTACCAGGATATGGAACAGCTGTTTGGCAAAAGCGTTGCCGAGCTGGTGGAAGGGGTTTCTAAGCTGGATAAACTGAAGTTCCGCGACAAGAAAGAGGCGCAGGCCGAAAACTTCCGCAAAATGATCATGGCGATGGTGCAGGATATCCGCGTCATTCTGATCAAACTCGCCGACCGCACGCACAACATGCGTACTCTGGGGTCGCTGCGTCCGGACAAGCGCCGCCGCATCGCCCGCGAAACCCTCGAAATCTACAGTCCGCTGGCCCACCGTCTTGGTATTCATCATCTGAAAACCGAGCTGGAAGAGCTGGGCTTTGAAGCGCTGTACCCGAACCGCTACCGCGTCATTAAAGAGGTGGTTAAAGCGGCGCGCGGTAACCGCAAAGAGATGATTCAAAAAATCCTCTCGGAGATCGACGGGCGTTTGCAGGAGGCGGGCATTCCGTGTCGCGTCAGCGGCCGCGAAAAGCACCTTTATTCCATCTACTGCAAAATGACGCTCAAAGAGCAGCGCTTCCACTCGATTATGGATATCTACGCCTTCCGCGTAATCGTTCACGATATGGACACCTGCTACCGCGTCCTTGGGCAGATGCATAGCCTCTACAAGCCGCGTCCGGGGCGGGTAAAGGACTATATCGCCATTCCGAAAGCCAACGGTTATCAGTCCCTGCATACTTCGATGATTGGTCCGCACGGCGTACCGGTGGAAGTGCAAATCCGTACCGAAGATATGGATCAGATGGCCGAAATGGGGGTCGCCGCCCACTGGGCTTATAAAGAGCAGGGCGAGAGCGGCACTACCGCGCAAATCCGCGCCCAGCGCTGGATGCAAAGCCTGCTGGAACTGCAGCAGAGCGCCGGCAGCTCCTTTGAATTTATCGAGAGCGTAAAATCCGATCTCTTCCCGGATGAGATTTACGTTTTCACCCCGGAAGGGCGTATTGTCGAACTCCCGGCTGGAGCAACGCCCGTGGACTTCGCCTATGCGGTACATACCGATATCGGTCACGCCTGCGTCGGCGCCCGGGTCGACCGCCAGCCCTATCCGCTGTCGCAGCCGCTTACCAGCGGCCAGACGATCGAAATTATTACCGCTCCGGGCGCGCGTCCGAATGCCGCCTGGCTGAACTTTGTGGTCAGCTCCAAAGCACGCGCCAAAATCCGCCAGATGCTGAAGAACCTCAAGCGAGACGATTCGGTCAACCTGGGCCGTCGCCTGTTAAATCATGCCTTAGGCGGCAGCCGCAAGCTGGCTGAAGTCCCGCCGGAAAACATCCAGCGTGAGCTTGAGCGCATGAAGCTCGCCTCGCTTGATGATTTGCTGGCGGAAATTGGCCTTGGCAACGCCATGAGCGTGGTCGTTGCGAAAAACCTGCAGGGAGAATCGCAGGCCACGCTGCAGGCGAATGCGTTGTCGCACAGCCATCTGCCAATCAAAGGCGCAGACGGCGTGCTGATTACCTTTGCAAAATGCTGTCGCCCTATTCCTGGCGATCCGATCGTTGCCCATGTCAGCCCCGGCAAGGGCCTGGTTATCCACCATGAATCCTGCCGAAACATCCGCGGCTACCAGAAAGAGCCGGAGAAGTTTATGGCTGTGGAATGGGACAAAGAGGCGGAGCAGGAGTTCATCACCGAGATCAAAGTGGATATGTTTAATCACCAGGGTGCGCTGGCAAACCTCACCGCGGCGCTGAACAACGCGGGTTCGAACATTCAGAGCCTGAACACCGAAGAGAAAGACGGCCGCGTTTATAGCGCCTTCATTCGACTGACGGCCCGCGATCGTATCCATCTGGCGAATATCATGCGTAAAATTCGCGTGATGCCGGACGTGATTAAAGTCACCCGTAACAGAAACTAACGTTATGAATCCACAACGTTATGCACGCATCTGTGAAATGTTAGCCCGCCGTCAGCCAGATCTGACGGTCTGCATGGAGCAGGTTCATAAGCCTCATAACGTCTCGGCGATCATCCGCACGGCAGACGCGGTGGGCGTGCACGAGGTCCATGCCGTGTGGCCGGGTAATCGTATGCGCACCATGGCTTCCTCCGCTGCAGGCAGCAACTCCTGGGTTGAAGTTAAAACCCACCGCACGATTAGCGATGCCGTTTCACACCTGAAAAGCAGCGGCATGCAAATCCTTGCCACTCACCTTTCTGATAAAGCCGTCGATTTCCGGGAAATTGATTACACCCGCCCGACCTGCATTCTGATGGGCCAGGAAAAAACCGGCATCACTCCGGAAGCGCTGGCGCTGGCAGATCGGGACATCATCATTCCGATGATCGGCATGGTGCAGTCGCTTAACGTTTCCGTAGCCTCCGCGCTTATCCTCTATGAAGCGCAGCGCCAGCGTCAGAACGCCGGCATGTATCAGCGTGAAAACAGCACCCTGCCGGAATCTGAACAACAGCGCCTGCTGTTTGAGGGCGGTTATCCGGTGCTGGCGCGAGTCTCCCGCCGTAAAGACCTGCCCTACCCCCATGTGAACCAGCAAGGCGAAATCGAAGCTGATGCCGCCTGGTGGGCCACAATGCAGTCTGCGGAGTAAGGCATGAAAGGCCGTTTGCTGGATGCCATACCGTTAAGCACGCTTGCCGGAGTGGGCGCCAGCCAGAGCGGCAAGCTGGCCAAAATCGGCCTGCACACCATTCAGGATTTGCTGCTGCACCTGCCGTTGCGCTACGAAGACCGCACCCACCTTTACCCCATTAACGAACTTTTGCCGGGCGTTTACGCCACGGTGGAAGGGGAAGTGCTGAACAGCAATATCAGTTTTGGCCGCCGCCGGATGATGACCTGTCAGATTACTGACGGCACCGGCATCCTGACGATGCGCTTTTTCAACTTCAACGCGGCGATGAAAAACAGCCTGGCGCCAGGTAAGCGCGTACTCGCCTATGGCGAGGCAAAGCGTGGTACACACGGCGCGGAGATGATTCATCCGGAGTACCGCGTACAGGGCGATCTCAGCACGCCGGAGCTGCAGGAAACGCTAACGCCGGTTTATCCCACCACCGAAGGCGTTCGTCAGGCGACGCTGCGTAAGCTGACCGATCAGGCGCTGGAGCTGCTCGATACCTGCGCTATCGCTGAATTACTCCCGCCGGAGCTGAGCCAGGGAATGATGAGCCTGCCGCAAGCGTTGCGGACGCTGCATCGCCCGCCGCCGGATATGCAGCTTGCGGATCTGGAGGCAGGTAAACATCCCGCCCAGCGGCGTTTAATTCTTGAAGAGTTACTCGCCCATAATCTGAGCATGCTTGCGTTACGCGCGGGCGCTCAGCGCTATCACGCCTTGCCATTAGTCAATCATGATGAGCTGAAAAACCGCCTGCTCGCAGCATTGCCGTTTAAGCCAACCGGCGCGCAACAGCGTGTCGTTGCGGAGATCGAACACGATATGGCGCTGGACGTGCCGATGATGCGCCTGGTGCAGGGCGATGTAGGTTCAGGGAAAACGCTGGTCGCCGCTCTTGCAGCCCTGCGAGCTATTGCGCACGGCAAGCAGGTTGGCCTGATGGCGCCTACGGAATTGCTCGCCGAACAGCACGCCAGCAACTTCCGCCAGTGGTTTGCCCCTCTGGGCATTGAGGTGGGTTGGCTAGCCGGGAAGCAAAAAGGCAAAGCGCGCATCGCGCAGCAGGAGGCCATTGCCAGCGGCCAGGTGTCGATGGTTGTCGGCACTCATGCCATCTTCCAGGAGCAGGTGCAGTTTGCCGGACTGGCGCTGGTCATTATCGATGAGCAGCACCGTTTCGGCGTCCACCAGCGGCTGGCGCTGTGGGAAAAGGGGCAGATTCAGGGCTTCCATCCGCACCAGCTAATCATGACGGCCACGCCAATTCCGCGCACCCTCGCGATGACCGCTTACGCAGATCTCGATACGTCAGTTATCGACGAGCTTCCGCCGGGCCGCACGCCTGTCACTACCGTTGCCATCGCGGATACGCGCCGTAACGAAATTATCGAACGGGTGCGCAGCGCCTGCACCACGGAAAAACGTCAGGCTTACTGGGTGTGTACGCTGATTGAGGAATCGGAGCTGCTGGAGGCGCAGGCGGCGGAAGTCACCTGGGAAGAGCTCAAAACCGCGCTGCCCGATCTCAACGTCGGGTTAGTGCACGGGCGCATGAAGCCGCAGGAAAAACAGGCGGTGATGCAGGCGTTTAAAGAGGGCGATATCCATCTGCTGATCGCCACAACGGTGATTGAGGTCGGCGTGGATGTGCCAAACGCCAGCCTGATGATTATCGAAAACCCGGAGCGTCTGGGGCTTGCGCAGCTCCACCAGCTGCGCGGTCGCGTTGGCCGCGGCGCCGTCGCCTCCCATTGCGTGCTGCTTTATAAGTCGCCGCTGTCCAGAACGGCTCAGCTGCGTTTGCAGGTCCTGCGGGACAGCAACGATGGCTTTGTGATTGCGCAAAAAGATCTGGAAATTCGTGGCCCGGGAGAACTGCTGGGCACCCGCCAGACGGGGAGCGCCGAGTTTAAAGTGGCGGACCTGCTACGCGATCAGGCGATGATCCCGGAAGTGCAGCGGCTTGCGCGTCATATCCACGAACGTTTCCCGGAGCAGGCAGCCGCGCTGATTGAACGCTGGATGCCGGAAACGGAACGCTACTCTAACGCCTGATTAATCAAACACCGGCAGCGTCAGATGCAGCTTAGCCGCTGTGTAACTTTTAAATATTAAGCATGCCGCCATGCAATCGTTTGCTTTTACCCTGCAGTCCGTTAAAATCTCCGCTTTTCCACCACGGGACCACCTCTGATGTCTGTAAATGCCGTTGAGTCAGAAAATGCGCAACCGGTTGCAGCGACTCGCTCCAGTGAATTGATTTATCGCCTCGAAGACAGGCCGCCCCTTCCGCAAACGCTGTTCGCCGCCTGTCAGCACCTGCTGGCGATGTTTGTCGCGGTTATCACGCCAGCATTACTG
Organism: Dryocola sharpae; assembly: GCF_051307055.1. GTDB lineage: Bacteria > Pseudomonadota > Gammaproteobacteria > Enterobacterales > Enterobacteriaceae > Dryocola. The sequence goes on from NZ_CP149994.1 coordinate 4,353,526, forward strand.
ATTTGCCAGGCGCTGGGATTACCGGCATCAGATACGCAGCACATTATCAGCATGTCGCTGTTCGCCTCAGGCGTGGCCTCTATTATTCAAATTAAAGCATGGGGCCCCGTGGGTTCAGGGCTGCTGTCGATTCAGGGCACCAGCTTCAACTTTGTCTCGCCGCTGATTATGGGCGGCATGGCGCTAAAAAATGGCGGTGCCGACGTGCCGACAATGATGGCCGCGCTCTTCGGTACGCTGATGCTCGCAAGCTGCACGGAGATGGCGCTTTCCCGCATATTGCACCTGGCGCGCCGTATTATTACTCCGCTGGTTTCCGGCGTGGTGGTGATGATTATCGGCCTGTCGCTGATTCAGGTGGGGCTTAACTCTATCGGCGGCGGCTATGCCGCGATGAACGACCACACCTTTGGCGCGCCGAAAAATCTGCTGCTGGCCGGCGCCGTACTGCTGGTGATTATTCTGCTGAACCGTCAGCGCAACCCGTATCTGCGCGTCGCATCTCTGGTCATCGCGATGGCCGTGGGTTATGCGCTGGCGTGGGCGATGGATATGCTGCCGCAGAACACCGCTCCGACAAATACCGATTTGATTATGGTTCCGACGCCGCTCTATTACGGGCTGGGCATCGACTGGAACCTGCTGATCCCCTTGATGCTGGTGTTTATGGTAACGTCGCTGGAAACCATCGGCGATATTACCGCTACCTCCGACGTTTCCGAGCAGCCCGTTTCCGGCCCTCTGTATATGAAGCGCCTCAAAGGCGGCGTGCTGGCGAATGGTCTGAATTCCTGCGTCTCCGCCATCTTCAACACCTTCCCGAACTCCTGCTTTGGCCAAAATAACGGCGTTATTCAGCTCACCGGCGTCGCCAGCCGCTACGTCGGTTTTGTGGTGGCGCTGATGTTGATTGTGCTCGGTCTGTTCCCGGCGGTAAGCGGTTTTGTTCAGCACATTCCTGAGCCGGTACTCGGCGGGGCGACGATTGTGATGTTCGGTACTATCGCCGCATCCGGCGTGCGCATCGTTTCTCGCGAGCCGTTAAATCGCCGTGCGATTATGATTATCGCGCTCTCTCTGGCGGTGGGTATGGGCGTGTCCCAGCAGCCGCTGATTCTGCAGTTTGCTCCTGACTGGCTGAAAACGCTGCTCTCCTCCGGTATTGCTGCCGGTGGCATCACGGCGATTGTCCTGAACCTGATTTTCCCGCCTGAAAAAGATTGATGTTCCTCACGCGCCGGTGATTTGTTGCCAACGGCGCGTGAAACCCTCCCTGACAAACGCCTCCTTGAGCTATAACGGTAAATAGGGCATAACACCCTTACCGAAACTTCATGGGATGGAAGGCAATGAAATTTCTCGGAAAGCTTATCGCGATACTCATAGCGATCGTTCTGGTCGTGCTGATTGCTGCTTATATTTTGCTGCAGACCCGCTGGGGAGCAGGCCAGGTCAGCAGCTGGATTAACGAGAAAAGCGACTACGATTTTTCGTTTAAAGAGATGGATCACCGCTGGGCTTCCCCCATGCACCTTACTTTCAGCAACGTGACGTTTGGACGAAAAGGCCAGCCCGCAACCCTGGTGGCCCAGGACGTTGATATAGGCCTGAGCTCCCGCCAGTTTTCAGCGCCGCTGCACGTTGATACCATTTTGCTGAAAAAAGGCACCCTGAATCTCAGCCCGGACTCCGCCCCGCTCCCCTTCCAGGCCGACATGCTGCAACTTAGTGATATGGCGCTTAACAGCCCTGCCACCGGGTGGGATTTACGCGCTCAGCGAGTGAACGGCGGCGTCAAGCCATGGCAGCCTGAAAGAGGTAAGGTGCTGGGGAGCACGGCAGATATTCAGTTCAGCGCGGGTTCGATGATGCTTAACGGCGTGCCCGCAAGCAACGTACTGTTGCAGGGCGCCATTAATCAGGGCCGGGTAACGCTTTCCACCATCGGCGCGGATATGGCTCGCGGCTCGCTCACCGGCACCGCAAATCGTAATGCGGATGGCTCGTGGCATATTGGCAGCCTGCGCCTCAACGATATTCGTTTGCAAACGGATAAATCCATAAGCGCTTTCCTTGCTCCCCTCGCCACCGTCCCGTCCCTGGAAGTAGATAGCCTGGAGATCACCGACGCGCGCCTGGAAGGCAAAGACTGGGCGGTAACGGATTTAGACCTGAGCCTGCGCAATATGACGCTCGCCAACGGCGGATGGCAAAGCGATGACGGCAGGCTGTCGCTAAACGCCAGTGAATTCATCAACGGCACGCTGCACCTTAACGACCCTATCGTTAACGTAGATTTTACTCAGCAGGCCGCCGTGCTGCGTCAGTTTACCTCCCGCTGGGAAAGAGGCATGGTTCGCGCCTCGGGGCAGTGGCTGCGCGATGATAAACACCTGATGCTTGATGAAGTCGTGCTGGCCGGGCTGGAATATACGCTGCCGGCAGACTGGAAAAAGCGCTGGCTGGAACCCGTTCCGGAATGGCTAAACAAAGTGACGATTAAAAAGCTTTCGGCTAACCGAAACCTGATTATCGATATCGATCCGACCTTCCCCTTCCAGCTCACCGCGCTGGATGGCATGGGGAATAATCTGGAGGTGGTACGCGATCGGCAGTGGGGCCTGTGGGACGGCAATATCAGCCTGAACGCTGCGGCGGCAACCTTTAACCGCGTGGACGTTCGTCGTCCTTCTATTGCCCTGACGGCGAATACGAATCAGATTTCCGTCACGGAGCTAAGCGCTTTCGCCGGGAAAGGGATGCTTGAAGCGACAGGAGCTGTCTCACAGTCCCCGCAGCGTAACACGGCGATAAATCTTCGTGGCCGTTCAGTGCCGATTAATACTTTGCAGCAGTGGGGATGGCCAGCTTTACCGCTAGCGGGCGAAGGCAATCTGCAGCTTTCCGTCACCGGTAGCCTTGCCGCGCAGACACCGCTGAAACCCACGGTAAACGGCACGCTTCAGGCCACCAGCGCAGACGGAAAACAGCTACGGCAAACGATGCAAAAAGGTGAAGTCCCCGGCGCATGATTTTGCAAAAGCGTATCCGGGACGGCTACTCCTCTTCGTTACCGCCCTCTTCCAGCGGTCCGAAAGGTTTGGCCGGCAGCACAAGGTACACGCCTTCAAACACCGCGCCCTGCTTTTCGTCGCCATAGAGTTCAACCTGCAGCGCAACACGTGCTTTACGGCCCCGGGCCAGACGATCGAGATCGCCGCTGAGCGAACCTAAATCAGCTATCGCACCCGGGCGCCCGGTGATTGGTTTGCTGTAGCGAATGTGGGCGTCAGCCAGAATAATCGTCCCGCCCAGGTGGCGCTCCCGCAGCATCAGCCAGATAAGTCCCCAGCCCGTCAGCGTGGCAAGAGAAAACAGGCTGCCCGCAAACAGCGTCTGGTGCGGATTTTGATTGCCCGTTTCCGGCATGGTGGTAATAAATTTCTGCCCGGTGTACTGCAAAATGCGCACGCCCATTTTCTCGCTAAGGGGAATGTGCTCATACCAGGCCTGCTGGAGCTGCCCGCACCAGTCGGCACGATGCAGGATATCGTCCAGCGACGCTACGGGTTTAATCATCAGGAAATGCCGCACAGGCGTCGTCTGCGGCGTGGTGATCTCGCCCTGATTGATAAATCCTAGCTTGGCGAAAAACTCCACCGCGTCTTCACGCGCGCTGCAAACCACGCGTTTCACCCCTTCCTGGCGGGCGACGGATTCCAGCGTCATGGCCATCAGCGTGCCCAGACCTTTGTCCTGTACGGAAGGATGCACGGCCATAAAACGGATTGCCGCTTCGTTATCGGCATTGATGTATAAACGGCCTATAGCGACCGTGTTACCCTCTTCGTCCACAACCATCTGATGATGGGCCATGGCGTCCCATGCGTCACGCTCGGAGCCTTTGGGCTGATGCAGAGGTTTACGCAACATCTCCCAGCGGAACTGGTAATAGCTTTCAAGTTCTTCTTCGGTTTGCGGTACGCGAAGGTGATACATAGCTGTACTCTCTTAAGATTTCGCAAGGCCGATGAACCGTGCGGGGTTTAGACCTGCAGCCAGAATGTCACCGGCCCGTCATTGATAAGCGATACCTGCATATCAGCGGCGAAGCGGCCGGTTTGGGTCCCGATCCCTTGCTGTTTGCATCGCTCAATAAAATATTCATACAGCTTTTCCGCAAGCGCGGGTGCCGCGCCGCCCGAAAAGCCCGGACGCATGCCGCGTTCCGTATCTGCCGCAAGAGTAAACTGCGACACCACCAGCACGCTGCCGCCGGCCTGCTGAACGTTCAGATTCATTTTGTCATCTTCATCACCGAAGATACGGTAGCCCAACACCCGCTCGCACAGGCGATTCGCTTTCTGCTCGTTGTCTTCTTTTTCGACACCCAATAACACCAAAAGGCCCGGGCCAATTTCACCCGTCACTTCACCCTCCACGGTGACGCGAGCCTGGGTGACGCGCTGAATTAATGCAATCATGGTTCGTCCAGTTCTTCCTGCTGTCGCTCTGAGCGAAGCTTACGGTAATCCCCGAGGGTGACAGTAATTTCTGCCCCGAGCAACACGATACACCATGTCCAGTAGACCCAGACAAATAAAATGGGGATCACCGCCAGCACGCCGTAAATGAGCTGATAAGAGGGGAACATAGTGATATAGAGCGCGAAACCTTTCTTACCCAGCTCAAAGAGAAGCGCTGCGACCAGCGAGCCAATCAGAGCGTCACGTACCGGTACGCGCGTGGTGGGGACAATACTGTAGAGCAGCCAGAACGAGAGCCAGGAGAGCAGCAGCGGGAAAATGCGCAGCACTTCATCAATCATGCTGTTAAAGCCCGTTGCCCAGCGTAACGACAGCAAATAAGAGCTGATAACCAGGCTCGCCCCGGCCAGCAACGGCCCGAGCGTGAGGATCATCCAGTACACGGCAAAAGAGTATATTTTGGGACGTGTACGCGTGCTACGCCAGATGGTGTTTAGCGCGCTGTCTACGGCATACATAAGTAAAAGAGCGGTAACGATAAGCCCGCACGCGCCAACTACGGTCATTTTGCTGGAGTTGGCGACGAACTGCTCGATGTAGCGCTGGATAATATCGCCCGTGGCGGGAATGAAATTCGAGAAGATAAAGTGCCGCAGCTGCACGCTGACATCGGAAAACATCGGAAAAGCGGCAAATAGCGCGAACACAACGGCGATAAAAGGCACCAGCGACAGCAGCGACACGTATGCAAGGTTGCCCGCAAGCGTCGTCATATTGTCCTGGTCAATGCGCTGCCAGAGCAGCTTACCCCAGGCGACATAAGGCCTGAGGCGTGTACGGGTACGATGATGAACGTCTTTTAACATGGATTTTTGGCAAAGTAGCCAGGCACCGTTTCTTTTCCGGTCACCAGAATACTGGTGATGCCCACCTGTTGGGCTCCTTTAATATTATCGGCGTTGTCGTCAAAAAAGATGGCCTGGTCGGCAGAAAAACCTTCAGCTTGCAGGAGCTTTTGATAAATTTCGGCGTCGGGTTTGCGCATCCCCATCTCCTGGGACAGATAGATTTTATCCGCTGCTTCCGCGATTTGCGGATATTCGCCGGGCCAGAAATTAGTGTGCAGGCGGTTAGTGTTAGAGAGCACGACAACGCGATGCCCCTGTTCACGCAGCTGCTTCATCAGGGCGATGACTTCGGGACGCAGGGCAACGAACACGGCCTGCCAGCCCGCGGCGAATTGCTCGAAGCTCAGCGCCATATCCATCTGCTGGCATATGGCCGCGGCGAACTCTTCATCAGAGATCTGCCCACGCTCATGGCGATGGAAAGTCTCCCCCATCACAAAGCTTTTTTGCAGATTTGCCAGCGGTACCCGGCTGTAATCGCTCCAGACCCCCATTACGCGGTTGAAGTCGATATCGACGATGACATTACCTAAATCAAAGATATACAGCATGGTGTTCTCCTTTGCGCCATGAAGAAATAACTGTAGCGGTAAAGGGATACTTTGACTATCGCGACCCTATACAGGCTTCAATTCTGCGAGCCTGGGTATAAAAAAAGCCCCGTCTTTGCAGACAGGGCTTCGGTTTACAGCGGAAAAGAAACTTAAGCTTCTTTGCTGCCACGACCCGCGCGTTTGCGGTCGTTTTCAGTCAGGTGACGTTTACGAATACGAACGGAAAGCGGGGTCACTTCTACCAGTTCGTCATCATCGATAAACTCCAGCGCCTGCTCCAGAGACATCTTCTGGGCTGGAACCAGCGTAGTCGCTTCGTCAGTACCGGACGCACGCATGTTGGTCAGTTTCTTACCGGTCAGGCAGTTAACGGTCAGGTCGTTAGAACGGCTGTGAATACCGATGATCTGGCCTTCGTAAACTTCCGCACCGTGACCCAGGAACAGCTTACCGCGATCCTGCAGACCGTACAGAGCAAACGCAACAGCCTTACCCTGGCCGTTAGAGATCAGCACGCCGTTCTGACGCTGGCCCACATCGCCCTGACGGATATCGTCATAGTGGCTGAAAGTGGAGTACAGCAGACCGGTACCGGAAGTCATAGTCATGAATTCGTTACGGAAACCGATCAGACCGCGGCTTGGGATCACGTAGTCGAGACGTACGCGGCCTTTGCCGTCTGGATTCATGTTTTTCAGGTCGCCTTTACGCTCACCCAGCGCCTGCATCACGGAACCCTGATGCTGCTCTTCGATATCCAGCGTGACGTTCTCGAACGGCTCCTGCTTACGGCCGTCGATTTCGCGGAAGATTACTTTCGGACGGGAAACCGCCAGCTCGAAGCCTTCACGACGCATGTTTTCGATAAGCACGGACAGGTGCAGCTCGCCACGACCGGATACACGGAACGCGTCCGCATCTTCGGTTTCTTCAACGCGCAGCGCAACGTTGTGCACCAGCTCTTTGTTCAGGCGGTCAAGGATCTGACGGGAGGTAACGAATTTACCTTCTTTGCCACAGAACGGAGAAGTGTTGACGTTGAAGAACATGGAAACGGTTGGTTCATCGACGGACAGGGCCGGCAGCGCTTCAACATTTTGCGTATCGCAAAGGGTGTCGGAGATGTTCAGCTCGCCCAGACCGGTGATGGCGATGATGTCGCCCGCTTCAGCTTCAGTGGATTCAATACGCTCCAGGCCGAGGTGGGTCAGGACCTTACCGACTTTACCGTTACGGGTTTTACCTTCGCTGTCGATGATAGTGATCTGCTGGTTAGGCTTCACTTTACCGCGCTTGATGCGACCGATGCCGATAACGCCAACGTAGTTGTTGTAATCAAGCTGGGAGATTTGCATCTGGAACGGACCATCAAGGTCAACGCTTGGTGCTTTAACGTGGTCAATAATCGCCTGGTAGAGCGGAGTCATGTCTTCCGCCATATCCGCATGATCGTTACCCGCGATGCCCATCAGTGCGGATGCATAGATGATTGGGAAGTCGAGCTGCTCGTCGCTTGCGTCAAGGTTAACGAACAGGTCGAAGACCTGATCCACAACCCAGTCCGGACGCGCGCCAGGACGGTCAACTTTATTGATAACCACGATCGGCTTCAAACCATGGGCAAAAGCCTTTTTGGTTACGAAGCGCGTCTGCGGCATTGGGCCATCCATTGCGTCAACGACCAGCAGCACGGAGTCTACCATGGACATTACACGTTCAACTTCACCACCGAAGTCGGCGTGCCCAGGGGTATCAACGATGTTGATACGGTAGTCATTCCATTTGATAGCGGTGTTTTTAGCGAGGATGGTAATCCCACGCTCTTTCTCCAAATCGTTGGAGTCCATCACGCGTTCAGTAGTTTCAGCACGCTCACTGAAAGTACCGGATTGCTGCAGCAGCTTATCAACCAGGGTAGTTTTACCATGGTCAACGTGCGCGATGATGGCGATGTTACGCAGATTTTCGATCACAACTTTGCCTCAGGCATTAGAAATAGCGCGTTATTGTACACGTATTAATCGAAGGACAGAACAGGATCACAAAGAACCTTTACAAACAATATTAAAAGTAAGGCTTTGTGATCGCTTTCACGGAGCTAAAATAGGAGCCATAACGTAAATTGCACCAATATGGTGCCCGATTTTTACACTGGAGCACTATATTGGTGCAAATTATCCGTCATGGTGCAGCCCTTTTGCACTACAGTACGCATAATAGCGCCTTTTGGGGGTGATTTAAAAGTTGGCACAGATTTCGCTTTAAACATTTCAGGGCAAAAGCCACTTTTAATAATGTTAGAAGACCTCGTTACCACGACGACAAAGATAATTCGGAGAGTTAAGTATGTCCGCTGAACACGTTTTGACGATGCTGAATGAGCATGAAGTGAAATTTGTTGATTTGCGCTTCACTGACACTAAAGGTAAAGAACAGCACATCACTATTCCTGCTCACCAGGTAAACGCTGACTTCTTCGAAGAAGGCAAAATGTTTGATGGCTCCTCGATTGGCGGCTGGAAAGGCATCAACGAATCCGACATGGTGCTGATGCCAGACGCCTCTACCGCCGTTATCGACCCGTTCTTCGCGGACGCTACCCTTATCATTCGTTGCGACATTCTTGAGCCCGGCACTATGCAGGGTTATGACCGTGACCCGCGCTCCATCGCAAAACGTGCTGAAGACTACCTGCGCTCTACCGGTTTTGCTGATACCGTTCTGTTCGGGCCAGAGCCTGAGTTCTTCCTGTTTGATGACATCCGTTTCGGCAGCTCCATTTCCGGCTCCCACGTTGCAATCGACGATATCGAAGGCGCATGGAACACCGGCACCAAATACGAAGGCGGCAACAAAGGCCACCGCCCTGCTGTGAAAGGCGGTTACTTCCCGGTTCCTCCGGTTGACTCTGCTCAGGACCTGCGTTCTGCGATGTGTCTGACTATGGAACAGATGGGCCTGGTTGTTGAAGCCCACCACCATGAAGTGGCTACAGCTGGTCAGAACGAAGTGGCTACCCGCTTTAACACCATGACCAAAAAAGCTGACGAAATTCAGATCTACAAATATGTCGTTCATAACGTCGCTCACGCTTACGGCAAAACTGCGACCTTTATGCCAAAACCAATGTTTGGCGATAACGGTTCCGGTATGCACTGCCACATGTCCCTGTCCAAAAACGGCGTCAACCTGTTCGCGGGCGACAAATACGCGGGCCTGTCCGAGCAAGCGCTGTACTATATCGGCGGCGTTATCAAACACGCTAAAGCGATCAACGCCCTGTCCAACCCGACCACCAACTCCTACAAGCGTCTGGTCCCGGGTTATGAAGCACCAGTTATGCTGGCTTACTCTGCCCGTAACCGTTCTGCTTCTATCCGTATCCCGGTTGTTGCTTCGCCGAAAGCACGTCGTATCGAAGTGCGCTTCCCTGACCCGGCTGCTAACCCATACCTGTGCTTCGCCGCGCTGCTGATGGCCGGCCTTGACGGCATTAAGAACAAAATCCATCCGGGCGAAGCGATGGACAAAAACCTGTATGACCTGCCGCCAGAAGAAGCGAAAGAGATCCCACAGGTTGCAGGCTCTCTGGAAGAAGCGCTGGACGCGCTGGATCAGGACCGTGAGTTCCTGACCGCAGGCGGCGTCTTCACCAATGACGCGATCGATGCCTACATCGCTCTGCGTATCGAAGAAAACGACCGTGTGCGCATGACTCCGCACCCGGTAGAGTTTGAGCTGTACTACAGCGTTTAAAGCATCGGTATCGCGTTTGATTCACCGTTTTTTTGTTGCCGTGGAAACTTTCAGCCCATCTTCGGATGGGCTTTTTTCTCCACAAACGATCTGTTGTAACAAGGTTTTTTATTAGCTGACGCCTATAATGCACCAATATAGTGCATAAACCGGAGACTGCTGTATGGCAACTGGCATGCTGCCCGATGCTGGGCAGATTCTGAATTCTCTAATCAACAGCATCCTGCTCGTGGACGACGAGCTGGCGGTCCACTACGCGAATCCGGCAGCGCAGCAGTTGCTGGCGCAGAGTTCACGAAAACTTTACGGCACGCCGCTGCCGGAGCTGTTGAGTTACTTCTCGCTTAACACCAGCTTAATGCAGGAAAGCCTAATCGCAGGCCAGGGGTTTACCGATAACGAGGTAACGCTGGTGATAGATGGCCGCTCCCATATTCTTTCTCTTACGGCGCAGCGTTTGCCGGATGGGTTAATCCTGATGGAAATGGCGCCAATGGATAATCAGCGTCGTTTGAGCCAGGAACAGCTACAGCACGCCCAGCAGCTTGCCGCACGTGATTTAGTGCGCGGCCTGGCACATGAGATCAAAAACCCGCTTGGTGGTTTACGGGGAGCCGCGCAGCTGCTGGCGAAAGCTTTACCGGACCCTTCGCTGACCGAATATACCAAAGTGATTATTGAGCAGGCAGACCGTCTGCGTAACCTGGTCGACAGGCTGTTAGGGCCGCAGCAGCCGGGTATGCACGTGACGGAGAGCATTCATAAGGTTACCGAGCGCGTAATGCAGCTGGTCTCCATGGAGCTGCCAGAAAACGTTACGCTGGCGCGGGATTACGATCCAAGCCTGCCGGAGTTTGCTCACGATCCCGATCAAATCGAGCAGGTTTTATTAAATATCGTGCGCAATGCGTTACAGGCGCTGGGAAGCGAGGGAGGCGAAATTGTCCTGCGCACCCGCACCGCCTTCCAGCTGACGCTGCACGGTATGCGCTACCGTCTGGCTGCCCGAATTGACGTGGAAGATAACGGCCCGGGTATTCCATCAACGCTTCAGGACACGCTGTTCTACCCGATGGTAAGCGGACGCGAAGGCGGCACCGGCCTGGGCCTGTCTATCGCGCGCAATCTTATCGATCAGCATTCGGGGAAAATCGAATTCAACAGTTGGCCGGGTCATACCGAGTTTTCCGTTTACCTGCCTATTCGCCAGTGAGGTTTGTATGCAACGAGGGATAGTTTGGATCGTTGATGACGATAGTTCCATCCGTTGGGTGCTGGAGCGCGCGCTGACCGGGGCGGGTTTGAGCTGCACCACGTTTGAAAGCGGCAATGAGGTGCTGGACGCCCTTACAACCAAAACGCCGGACGTTCTGCTATCCGATATCCGTATGCCGGGTATGGACGGGCTTGCGCTGTTAAAGCAGATAAAGCAGCGGCATCCGATGCTCCCGGTCATCATAATGACCGCACATTCAGATCTGGACGCGGCCGTCAGTGCTTACCAGCAAGGAGCCTTTGATTATCTCCCTAAGCCTTTTGATATTGACGAAGCCGTGGCGCTGGTTGAACGCGCGATCAGTCATTATCAGGAGCAACAGCAGCCACGCCATACGCCGGCCTTCGGTCCAACTACCGATATCATCGGCGAAGCGCCTGCTATGCAGGACGTTTTCCGCATTATTGGCCGTTTATCTCGTTCCTCCATCAGCGTGCTGATCAATGGCGAATCGGGTACGGGTAAAGAGCTTGTTGCACACGCGCTGCATCGCCACAGCCCGCGCGCCAAATCACCCTTTATCGCATTGAATATGGCGGCGATTCCAAAGGATCTGATCGAGTCTGAACTGTTTGGTCATGAAAAAGGCGCGTTTACCGGCGCTAACCAGATTCGTCAGGGACGTTTTGAGCAGGCCGATGGCGGCACGCTGTTCCTGGATGAAATCGGCGATATGCCGCTGGATGTACAAACGCGCCTGCTGCGCGTGCTGGCGGACGGACAATTCTACCGCGTCGGTGGTTATGCTCCGGTGAAAGTGGACGTGCGGATCATCGCCGCAACTCACCAGAACCTTGAGCTGCGCGTGCAGGAAGGTAAGTTCCGTGAAGATTTATTCCACCGTCTGAACGTTATCCGCGTGCCTCTTCCTCCGCTGCGCGAACGACGCGAGGATATTCCTCGTCTGGCTCGTCACTTCTTGCAGGTTGCGGCTCGTGAGCTGGGCGTGGAAGCGAAGCTGCTTCACCCTGAAACAGAAAATGCGTTAACGCGTCTTGCCTGGCCGGGTAACGTGCGCCAGCTAGAGAACACCTGCCGCTGGCTGACCGTAATGGCCGCGGGACAGGAGGTGCTGATTCAGGATCTGCCGGGCGAACTGTTTGAAACAACGGTGCCGGAAACGGGCGCCTCGCAGACGCTGCCTGATAACTGGGCGACGCTGCTGGCGCAGTGGGCCGATCGCGCGCTGCGTTCCGGTCATCAAAACTTGCTCTCAGAAGCCCAGCCTGAAATGGAACGCACGCTGCTGACGACCGCCTTGCGTCATACACAGGGCCATAAACAGGAAGCAGCCCGGCTGCTGGGATGGGGACGAAATACTTTGACCCGCAAACTCAAAGAGCTGGGAATGGAGTAAAAAGTTATGGCGGATAAGCTTGCGCCATCCGCCATAACTGCCTGCAACGAAGAAGGGCGGACACTTTGTTTATCCCCCTACCAACCATCTCAAGCGGAACCCGCAGGACGCATAAGCCTGCTTCGTCCGCCACGCATCAGATAACCCGCGAAAACTGCTGCAGCCGCGCTTTCTGTCGCAGATAGACATCGAAGCACATGCAGATATTGCGGATAAGCAGGCGGCCTTTCGGCGTCACCTGAATGCGATGCTTGTCTATATCCACCAGCCCGTCTTTTGCCAGCGGCGCAAGAAGCTGCAGATCTTCTGCGAAATAGTCCGCAAAATCCACGTCCCACAGACGCTCAACGTCGACAAAATTAAGCTGGAAGTTGCAGATAAGCCACTTGATGACATCGCGACGGATGCAGTCATCGCGCGTCAGGGCAAGCCCGCGCCACAGCGCATCGCCCCGGTCATCGATCTGCTGATAGTAGGCCCTGAGCTCTTTCTGGTTCTGCGCGTAGCAGTCGCCAGTCATGCTGATGGCCGAAACGCCCATGCCCAGCAAATCGGTATCGCCCTGCGTGGTATAACCCTGAAAATTGCGATGCAGCTTACCTTCGCGCTGGGCAATGGCCAGTTCGTCGTCAGGCCGCGCAAAGTGGTCCATGCCGATAAACTGATAGCCCGCTTCGGTCAGTGAACCGATGGTTTCCTGCAGGATATCGAGCTTCTGTTGCGCGCTCGGCAAATCTGCATCTTTAATCTTGCGCTGCGCCGCAAACAGCGTTGGCAGGTGGGCGTAGTTAAAGACGCTCAGGCGGTCCGGGCTAAGCTCGGCCACGCGTTTCAGCGTGAAAGCGAAGCTCTCCGGCGTCTGCTTCGGCAGGCCGTAGATCAAATCGATATTTGTCGAGGTAAAGCCCAGCTCGCGGGCGCGCTTAATCAGGGAAAAGATAAAAGCTTCGTCCTGCTCGCGGTTAACCAGCCGCTGCACTTCTTTATTAAAGTCCTGCACGCCCATGCTCAGGCGAGTGAAGCCTTCGTTATGCAGATGGTCGAGCATATCAAGCTCGATTTCACGCGGGTCGACCTCAATAGACAGCTCGGCGTCGTCGTTAAAATCGAAATGCGTGCGCAGCAGGCTTATCAGTCGGCTGATTTGCTCTTTGCTAAGGTAGGTAGGCGTTCCGCCGCCCCAGTGCATCTGGCTGACGTGTCGGCCTTTAAATAGCGGGGCGCGGTGCGCGATCTCCTGCTCGAGCGCGTCCAGATACTGATCCGCTTTATGCGTCTGGCGCGTAACGATTTTATTGCAGCCGCAGAAGTAGCACAGCTTATGGCAAAACGGGATATGCACGTACAGCGACAGCGGACGCTCAGGATAACGAGCGACCGCCTGTAGAAACGCCGCCTCGCCAAAGTCTTCAGAAAACTCCAGCGCGGTGGGATAAGAGGTATAACGCGGCCCTGAATAATTATATTTCTGGATCAGGGCCAGATCCCAGTCGATTAACTGCTCAGACATACTCACTCCTTCCGGTGATGCCGCCTGCGTTGACGAAGCGCAGGCGGCACGCCCTTCCCTCGGGCGAAGAGCCTGCGGCGCAACGACTTCTGCAATCGCGACAACCGCCGTAGTTTAACGAATAACCACAGCAGATAACACACCAGCGGAATAACCATAATCAAAACAGGTAATCCCATGGGAGTAAACGCTAGTTACCGCCCTTCAGCAGGCGCATTAAATCGTCGCCTTTATCTTCTTCGTCTTCTTCATCGTCATCATAAGCAATGCCGAGCTGCTCCATCAGCGCGTCAATACGGTCAAGTTTTTCGTTAACCCAGGATTGCTCCTCGGCGGTTAACGACTCGCCCTCTTCAAGGCGCTCCAGCAGCGCGTCCAGGCGCTCATCGTTCTCCAGCATATCCAGCTCGGCCTGTGGTGTTAGCATAGGTTTCTCGCTCTTCGGTTTGTGCTGCTTTGGTTTGGCCGCTGGTGTTTCGCTCACGCCCAGCGCAACAGGTTTTTTGCTGCCAATACGCGGATCTTTCGGCTGCCCGGAGCCTTTGCCGCTCTGCGCCTGGCTGCCGCCGTTAGCGCGGCTACCGGCGGAATGACCGCGGTGTTTTTTCTGGCGCTTACGATCGCGGGCTTCCTGGTCTATCTCTTCACGCGATTTACGACGAGCTTTCGCCGGTTTGCTGCCTTGTGATGCTGAGTTTTGTTGCTTCATGATGAGTTGTCTTAAGCCGTTTTATTCAGTATAGAATTGCGGCGGAATCTAGCAGAAAGCAAGCAAAGAAAAAAGGCGGCAGAGTAACCTGCCGCCTTTTTCTTGTTTCACCACCCTTTCGGGTCACACAATCCTTGTTCGCGCTCGACGCCCTGTCTCTCCTTCGCAAGCAACTTCCGTGTGGTGTCCTTTATCCTTTTACCGCGTCTCCAGACGGCGCCTCCTGGCTTTCCTGGTTCTTCGTCATCCTGACGCTCCTGAACCCTCATCCTGAGTCGCTCTCCTTGGTGGCTCCCTTGCCTGTGTCTGTCACTTTACGCTTAACCATAAAAACAACAAGGCTATAGGTTTACTGAAGTTTATGATTCATCAGAGCGAGCTTTACAGCGCGTTGTTATTAAAGGAAAAATATAAAGCCCGCGTTTGAAAGATACCGCATTGTCTGCCATCAACGATGGCAGATGTCTTACATTTTGTTGGGGAATGTCTGCGCCTGTTGAGAAACACGGTCTTTTCTGCACGTTCAGGTATAATCCCCTTAATGCTCATCCTGACGGAGACAACCTTTTGACAAACTGGAATTATCAACTGACTCACTTCTTGCTTAGTGCACCGGATATTCGCCATTTACCTTCTGATACCGGGGTTGAGGTTGCTTTCGCAGGCCGCTCTAACGCGGGTAAATCGAGCGCGTTAAATACGCTGACGAATCAGAAAGCCCTGGCTCGTACCAGTAAAACGCCCGGACGCACCCAGCTTATCAACCTGTTTGAGGTTGCCGAGGGCAAACGCCTGGTGGATTTACCGGGCTACGGCTATGCGGAAGTGCCGGAAGAAGTAAAAATTAAATGGCAGCGCGCGCTGGGTGAATATCTGCAAAAGCGCAATAGCCTGAAGGGCCTGGTGGTGCTGATGGATATCCGCCATCCGCTTAAGGATCTCGATCAGCAGATGATTCAGTGGGCCGTGGCGAGCAATATTCAGGTGATGCTGCTGTTAACTAAAGCAGACAAGCTGGCATCGGGCGCGCGTAAAGCGCAGCTCAACATGGTACGCGGCGCCGCGGCGTCTTTCGGTGGGGATATCGAAGTTGAAGCCTTTTCATCCCTGAAGAAAGTTGGCGTCGACAAACTGCGCCAGAAGCTGGATAACTGGTTTAACGACCTTGCGCCGGCGGAGGAAGAAGAAGCCGCCGAAGAGTAAAAAAAGACGGGTTAGCCCGTCTTTTTTATTGGGCGCAAGGCAATAAAAAACGCCCCAGTCATTACTGACTGGGGCGGCTAAAATATTCAGCCAAATCCGATTACGTGAAGTAAAAGGTCTGAAAGATAGAACATCTTACCTCTGTACCCTACGCAAATAACTCTACTCCTTTTTTTCCGGTTGAAAAAGCATTTTTTGTAGTTTTTTTTCACTATTTGCATACCGTTCTTGAACCGTCATCACAAAAAGCTATGTCTTATGTTGCTTAGTTACAAAAAGAGCCGCCGATGCTGCGCTGTTAATGCGCTTCATCCCAGTTTGCGCCGCTGCCTACTTCAACCAGCAACGGAACGTCCAGCTTCATGCTGCCTTCCATAAGTTCGCGAACCTTCCCGGAAACGGCTTCAACGTCATCCTTATGCACTTCAAACACCAGTTCATCGTGAACCTGCATAATCATTTTCACGCGCGGCTTAGCTTTTTCCAGCCATGCATCCACGGCGATCATCGCCCGTTTAATGATGTCTGCCGCAGTTCCCTGCATTGGGGCGTTGATCGCCGCGCGTTCAGCGCCTGCACGGCGTGCAGCGTTGCTGGAATTGATATCCGGCAGATATAAACGACGGCCATCAAGGGTTTCAACATAGCCTTTCTCTTTGGCCTGAGCACGAGTGCGCTCCATGTAACCCAGCACGCCCGGGTAACGCTCAAAGTAGAGATCCATATATTTCTGGGACTCTTTACGCGGGATATTAAGCTGGCGCGACAGGCCGAAAGCGCTCATGCCATAAATCAGACCGAAGTTAATCGCTTTCGCGCTGCGACGCTGTTCGCCTGAAACGCTTTCCAGCGGAAGACCAAAGACCTCTGCCGCCGTTGCGCGGTGGATATCTTTGCCTTGCGCAAAAGCGGTCAACAGGCCTTTATCGCGGGAAAGGTGCGCCATAATACGCAGTTCAATCTGCGAGTAGTCAGCGGAAACAATCACATAATCTTCTGGCGCAATAAACGCCTGGCGAATACGGCGCCCTTCTTCGTTACGCACCGGAATGTTTTGCAGGTTCGGATCGGTTGACGATAAACGCCCCGTCGCCGCAACGGCCTGATGATAGGAAGTATGCACACGCCCGGTTTTCGGGTTAATCATCAGCGGCAGTTTATCGGTATAGGTCGATTTCAGCTTCGCAAGCCCCCGGTGCTCGAGAATGACTTTCGGCAGCGGATAATCCAGCGCCAGCTCCGCAAGCACTTCCTCAGAGGTGGATGGCGCACCGCCAGGCGTTTTCTTCAGCGGCTTAATACCCTGCTTTTCAAAAAGAATAGTCTGGAGCTGCTTCGGGGAGGAGAGGTTAAACGCCTCGCCGGCGATCTCATGCGCTTTGAGCTCCAGCTCGGCAAGCCGTCTGGTAAGCTGTTCAGAATGCTTATGTAAAACAGCCGGATCGATCTTCACGCCGTTACGTTCAATACGCGACAGCACCGGCACCAGCGGCATTTCAACGTTCCTGAAGATATTAAGCGGGCCTTCGCTTTTTTCGAGTTCTGGCCACATTTTCAGATGTAATTGCAGCGTGACGTCCGCGTCTTCTGCGGCATAGCGCCCGGCCTGCTCCAGATCGATCTGATTGAAGGTCAGCTGCTTTTTACCTTTACCGGCGATCTCTTCAAAGGTGATGGTCTTGTGCTTAAGCCAGCGGCTGGAGAGGCTGTCCATGTCATGACGGCCCGCCACGCTGTCCAGAATGTAAGATTCCAGCATGGTATCAAAAGCGATACCGCGCAGTTCAATGCCATAGTTGCCGACTATCCCACGGTCATATTTCAGGTTCTGGCCAACTTTCAGGGCCTTCTCGTCTTCCAGCAGCGGCTTGAGCAGTTCGAGCACGCGGGCAAGAGGAAGCTGGTCCGGCGCGTCGATATAGTCATGCGCAACCGGGATGTAGCAAGCAACGCCCGGCTCGGTGGCAAAAGAGAGGCCAACCAGATTTGCGCTGACATTGTCCAGGCTGTCCGTTTCAGTATCAAAAGCAAAATAGGGCGCTTTTTTCAGGCGGGCAATCCATTCCTGAAGGAGCTTCTCATCAAGAATAGTGACGTAGTTTTCATGCGAAAGCGCGCTGGCTTCTTCTTCGGGTTCGACCGCAACCACAGGCATTTCTTGCGGCTTCGCGGCGGCTTTAGCGCCCTTCGCCTGTAACCATGTACCGGCTTCGACGTCCGCCGTCCAGCGTTTGAACTCGTAGTGTTTAAACAGGCCGAGCAACTCTTCTGTCGCAGGCTGCTGGACTTCGAGCTGTTCACAGGTCAGCTCCAGTTCGACATCCGTTTTGATCGTCGCAAGCTGATACGAGAGGTAAGCCACCTCTTTGTTTTGCTCAAGCTTCGCTGCCATAGTTTTTGCACCGCGGAAGCTGAGATCGGCGATTTTTTCCGGGTTGGCATACAGCGCGTCCAGCCCGCCCAGCCCCTGCAGAAGCGCCTGAGCCGTTTTCTCACCAACGCCAGGCACGCCGGGAATATTATCTGATGAATCACCCATCAGGGCGAGGAAGTCGATAATTAGCTCCGGCGGTACGCCATATTTGGTACAAACTTCCTCAGGACCCAGAATAGTATTGGTCATAGTGTTAATGAGGGTGACGTCCGGCGTCACAAGCTGAGCCATGTCTTTATCGCCGGTGCTGATAAGCACCGGTCGCCCTGCTTTCCCGGCTTCCAGAGCCAGGGTGCCTATCACGTCGTCTGCTTCCACGCCTGAAACCGCCAGTAACGGCAGGCCCATAGCTTTAACCATGGCATGAAGCGGCTCGATTTGCGCACGCAGATCGTCCGGCATTGGTGGACGATGAGATTTATAGTGTTCGAATAGCGCATCGCGAAAAGTTTTGCCCTTCGCATCGAAGACCACGGCGGCATGAGTCGGCTGATATTGCATCAACAGACTACGCAACATATTGAGCACGCCGTACATCGCGCCTGTTGGTTCGCCCCGGCTGTTAGTCAGCGGAGGAAAGGCATGATAAGCCCGATAAAGATAGGATGAGCCATCAACGAGGATAAGCGGGTTTTGCGCAATCTGAACCATAGTGTTCCGTTCCATACCTGGGGTTTTAAATTTATAGCTAAAGGATGCCATAGGCTGGCCAAAAACATGAGCTTTTGGGGCAGATTAGGCAAAAAGTTTTATAGATCCGCGAGATCTTACGCAGTCCGGAGATTGTGGATAACTTTGTGTATAGTTTTATAACCAACTAATATCCTGAAGTTATTATCTGATTCGCCTCTTCATATTATTTTTTAAATCAAAGAGTTATATCAATATTTACCTGCGCGGGCATAAAGAATTTCATTAACGTTCAATGTGGATATAAAAAAGATTTATGCTATAAACCGCGGATATTTGCTGGAATAACGCGGCGCAGCAGAGAAGGCTGCGGCTTTTTAAGTAAGCTCTGGCGTTAAACTCTGATAAAATTCTCCGCGCATTATCCTTTGATCCCTCATTTTTTTCATAACCACCTGAAAGTTATTCTTATGTCGAGATTGCCGGCTGCGATCACCCTGCTTTTAAGCGTCATCCTCACCATTCTGGTTACGGTTGCCTGTTCTGTACCAATTATTATCGCTGGCGTTATTAAGCTGCTGTTGCCGGTACCTGCTCTCTGGCGAGCGATCGCGTTATTCGCTGACTTTATGATGTACTGCTGGTGTGAAGGCCTGGCCCTGCTGCTTCGCCTTAATCCTCATTTGCAATGGGATGTGGAGGGGCTGGAAGATCTTAACAAGAAAAAGGGATACCTGCTGATTTGCAACCACCGCAGCTGGGCGGATATCGTGATTTTATGCGTGCTGTTTCGCAAGCTTATCCCGATGAATAAATACTTTCTCAAGCAGCAGCTGGCATGGCTGCCCTTTATCGGGCTAGCCTGCTGGGCATTAGATATGCCGTTTATGAAGCGCTACTCGCGCGGTTATTTATTGCGCCATCCAGAACGCCGCGGCAAAGATGTGGAAACAACACGCCGCGCCTGTGAAAAATTCCGTTTGCATCCCGCTACTATCGTTAACTTTGTTGAAGGCTCACGGTTTAGCCGGGAAAAACAGCTTAAGACACATTCGGCATTTCAGAACCTGCTTCCCCCTAAGGCCGCCGGAATTGCGATGGTGCTGAACGTGTTCGGAGAACAATTCAATCAGCTTCTGAACGTGACGCTATGTTATCCGGAAAACACAGGCTCTCCGTTTTATGACATGTTAACCGGGAAGATGACGAGGATTGTGGTGCGCGTATCGCTGGTGACGATTGAGAAAGATTTATACGGCGACTACGTTAATGACAAAGCCTTTAAACTTCGCTTTCAGTCATGGCTCAATGCGCTCTGGCATGAAAAAGATATTCTGCTCAGCGGCATCATGCAAAAAAAGAAAGCCGGTCAGTGACCGGCTTTTAGGTTACTTTTTCTCTACCAGGAATTTGGTCACATCAGCGTATTGCTTAACCATTGCATCCATACTGCTGGTATCCATACCCTGCGGGTTCAGCTGGTACTTACCGTTAACAAAGATGGCCGGTACGCCCTGCAGCTGCAGATCGGCAGCGGCTTTCTCCTGCTGGGCGACCATAGATTTCACGACAAAGCTGTTCCAGGCGGCATCGTACTCTTCCGCTTTTACACCCGCGTCGATGAACACTTTACGGATATCCGCAACGTTCTGTACGGTCTGCGTTTTTTGCACGGCTTCAAACATAGGCGCGGTAATTTTATCTTCCACGCCAAGGGCCATCGCCACGGCCCATGCCTGAGTCAGATCCTTGCCCAACGGACCCAGGAACTCAACGTGATACTTAGTCATTTTTGTGCCTTCCGGCAGTTTTTTCTTCACGGCATCAGAGACATGAAGCACTTCTTCAAACTGGTAGCAGTGCGGGCAATAGAATGAGAAAAACTCTAATACCTGCGGTTCGCCTGCGACGGGTTTATCGAGGGTAACGAACTCTTTACCATCGGTGAACTGGGCAGCCGAGGCACTGAATGCCAGAATCATACCCGCGAGTGCCAGCCAAATCTTTTTCATAATCCACTTTCTCCTGAATAATACTGACTAATACATTGGCGTTAATTTTAATGGGGGCTCACGCAGAACCCGGACCTGCTCTGTGAAAGTTGCAGTCTGTCTCCGCCAGTAATCTTCCTCATGAATCCAGGGAAAATTTCTGGGAAAAGCGGGATCATCCCAGCGTCTCATAATCCACGCGAGATAATAAATCATACGCATTGCCCGTAAAGGTTCGATGAGGGCGATTTCGTCTGATTCGAAAGGAGTGAACTCTTCATAAGCTTCAATTATCGTTTCAAGCTGCATGCGCTGTTCGGCTTTATCACCGTTAAGCAGCATCCATATATCCTGAATAGCCGGGCCATTACGCGCATCATCAAGATCGACGAACAGGGGGCCGTCGCGCCAGAGTATATTGCCGGGATGGCAGTCGCCATGTAAGCGCAAAGAGTCGAATCTGTTGTGCCAGTGCAGCGCTACCTCAGCAATTAAAGCATCTGTCGCTTTAAGAAAAGCAGGCTTTAATGCGGCCGGGACCAGGGACGTTTGCTCAAACAGCGCGCGTGGTTCATGCAGATATTCAGCCAGTCCGATAGCCGGGCGCTTCGCAAAGAGCTTACGCCGGCCGGTCTGATGAATGCGACCAAGATAGCGGCCAACCCATTCCATCTGATCGATATTATCGGTTTCGTACTGTCGTCCACCAAGGCTTGGAAAAACGGCAAACATAAACCCCTGATGTCGCAGTAAGGTCTTACCGGAATAAGAAAGGGGAGCCGCGACCGGAACTTCATCAGCCAGTAGCTCGATAGCGTACTGATGTTCTTCTTCAATCTGTTCAGCGGACCAGCGGTGAGGACGATAAAACTTCACCACATAGCGCTGGCGATCCTCGTCCTGAAACTGATAGACGCGGTTCTCAAAGCTATTTAAAGGAGTCAGCCCGGAATCCACCCGTATGCCCTGTTCAAAAAGGGCATCCATGATGGTATCCGGATGTAGAGTCTGAAAATTAAAAGCGCTGTCCGTCATCCAGGCAACCGGCAGTAAATACGAATAATTCAGGATAACATTTCGTAGCCGCTTAAGCGGCCTGGCTTACAACCTTTTACTCTTTAATTACCCCACGCGCGCGCAGCAGAGCGGTTTTAAAATCTTCTTCATAGTCTTTTTGAATGCCCGGAATAACGGCATCTTTTTCTGCATCCCGCATTTTCAGGTGATAGATCAGCACATCGTCGGTGAGATCGGTCAATTCGCCGTTATAACCTGACTCTTTAGCCAGTTTCTGCAAAAATTGAATCAGGTTGAGATCCGGCTCTTTCTGCCACGCGGGCTGAAGCAGCTCGAGCAGTTCGTTAAGACGCTTACATTTCATGATATATGCTCCTTTCAGTTGCGAGATGTCACACGTTAGCAGGCTCAAACCCACAATAAAAGAGGCGATATTAGTGAGACGTTTAACAGCAGTAACAGGGGTTATTCTGGCCGGTGGACGAGCGACAAGAATGGGCGGGCAGGATAAAGGGCTTGTGATGCTCAATGGACTGCCGCTGTTCAGGCATGTCATAAACAGGCTTGCGCCGCAGGTCGGTGAGCTGGCGATCAGCGCAAACAGGAATCTTGAAAAATATCAGCGTTCCGGGTTAAAGATCCTGAGGGATACCCTGCCAGATTATCCCGGCCCCCTGGCGGGGATGTTGTCGACAATGCAGCAGCTGGATACTGAATGGTTTCTGTTCTGTCCCTGTGATACGCCAATGATTCCG
The DNA here is from genome assembly GCF_051307055.1 of Dryocola sharpae. Lineage (GTDB taxonomy): Bacteria > Pseudomonadota > Gammaproteobacteria > Enterobacterales > Enterobacteriaceae > Dryocola. Next base: position 4,376,113 of record NZ_CP149994.1, read on the forward strand.
GAAGATCTTGCGGCCCGGCTGTGGGACGCACGCGGGCAATATCCCGCCGTCTGGGTAAATGATGGAGAGCGGGATCACCCTACCATTGTGCTTATTCACCGGAATCTGGCATCGCCGCTTGAAAATTACCTGGCGGCAGGCGAACGGCGCGTAATGGTTTTTCTGCGTGAGGCAGGTGGTCATGCTGTTATTTTTCCTAATCAGCAGCAAAACTTTACCAATGTAAACACCCCCGAAGATCTCAGCCAGTGGGAGAAGCGATAATGATCCCTCTGCTGGCCTTCGCCGCGTGGAGCGGCACAGGAAAAACAACGCTTTTGAAACAGCTTATCCCCTTGCTTATTGAAAGAGGGATTCGTCCGGGTTTGATAAAACATACCCATCACGATATGGATGTCGATAAACCAGGAAAAGACAGCTACGAACTGCGTAAAGCGGGCGCGGCGCAGACTATGGTGGTCAGCCAGAAACGCTGGGCGTTAATGACTGAGACTCCGGAAGAGCCCGAATTAGATTTACACAGGCTCGCAAGCCGAATGGACGCAACTACGCTGGACCTCATACTGGTGGAGGGCTTTAAGCACGAGAATGTGCCCAACATCCTGCTTTACAGAGAAGGGGTTTCGCACAGCTTTGACGCTTTAGAAATCGACAACCAAGTTATCGCCATTGCTAGTGACGCAAGAATAAAAGCACAAAAAATACCCGTTCTGGATATTAATTCACCCAACGAGATCGCTGACTTTATCAGTAGATGGCTAGAAAAATAGATATGACCTGCTTTGATAGCAGGTCTTTTTCGTAAACCGCAGACGACAAAAAGCCCCGCACTCATGTGCGGGGCTTTCTGCTGATTCGGAGCCTGGCAGTTCCCTACTCTCGCATGGGGAGACCCCACACTACCATCGGCGCTACGGCGTTTCACTTCTGAGTTCGGCATGGGGTCAGGTGGGACCACCGCGCTGTTGCCGCCAGGCATATTCTGTACCGCTGACCGTCACCTTAAACACGTGACCACCGGCGTCAATCCTGAACATCGCTGAAAATTAAATCGTCTCTCACCAAAACACCTTCGGTGTTGTAAGGTTAAGCCTCACGGATCATTAGTACTGGTTAGCTCAATGCATCGCTGCACTTACACACCCAGCCTATCAACGTCGTCGTCTTCAACGTTCCTTCAGGACCCTTGAAGGGTCAGGGAGAATTCATCTCGGGGCAAGTTTCGCGCTTAGATGCTTTCAGCGCTTATCTCTTCCGCATTTAGCTACCGGGCAGTGCCATTGGCATGACAACCCGAACACCAGTGATGCGTCCACTCCGGTCCTCTCGTACTAGGAGCAGCCCCCCTCAATTCTCCAGCGCCCACGGCAGATAGGGACCGAACTGTCTCACGACGTTCTAAACCCAGCTCGCGTACCACTTTAAATGGCGAACAGCCATACCCTTGGGACCTACTTCAGCCCCAGGATGTGATGAGCCGACATCGAGGTGCCAAACACCGCCGTCGATATGAACTCTTGGGCGGTATCAGCCTGTTATCCCCGGAGTACCTTTTATCCGTTGAGCGATGGCCCTTCCATGCAGAACCACCGGATCACTAAGACCTGCTTTCGCACCTGCTCGAGCCGTCACTCTCGCAGTCAAGCCAGCTTATGCCTTTGCACTAACCTCACGATGTCCGACCGTGATTAGCTGACCTTCGTGCTCCTCCGTTACGCTTTAGGAGGAGACCGCCCCAGTCAAACTACCCACCAGACACTGTCCGCAACCCGGGTAACGGGTCCACGTTAGAACACCAGCCATTAAAGGGTGGTATTTCAAGGATGGCTCCACGCAGACTGGCGTCCGCGCTTCAAAGCCTCCCACCTATCCTGCACATCAAGGACCAGTGTTCAGTGTCAAGCTGTAGTAAAGGTTCACGGGGTCTTTCCGTCTTGCCGCGGGTACACTGCATCTTCACAGCGATTTCAATTTCACTGAGTCTCGGGTGGAGACAGCCTGGCCATCATTACGCCATTCGTGCAGGTCGGAACTTACCCGACAAGGAATTTCGCTACCTTAGGACCGTTATAGTTACGGCCGCCGTTTACCGGGGCTTCGATCAGGAGCTTCAGCTTGCGCTTAACCCCATCAATTAACCTTCCGGCACCGGGCAGGCGTCACACCGTATACGTCCACTTTCGTGTTTGCACAGTGCTGTGTTTTTAATAAACAGTTGCAGCCAGCTGGTATCTTCGACTGGCTTCAGCTCCACGGGTAAACCGCTTCACCTACGCGCCAGCGTGCCTTCTCCCGAAGTTACGGCACCATTTTGCCTAGTTCCTTCACCCGAGTTCTCTCAAGCGCCTTGGTATTCTCTACCTGACCACCTGTGTCGGTTTGGGGTACGATTCTGTGTCACCTGGAGCTTAGAGGCTTTTCCTGGAAGTGTGGCATTTGTCACTTCAGCACCGTGGTGCCTCGTCATCACGCCTCAGTGTTAAAGAAGACCGGATTTGCCTGGTCCTCACACCTTCACGCTTAAACCGGGACAACCGTCGCCCGGCCGACATAGCCTTCTCCGTCCCCCCTTCGCAGTGACACCGAGTACAGGAATATTAACCTGTTTCCCATCGACTACGCCTTTCGGCCTCGCCTTAGGGGTCGACTCACCCTGCCCCGATTAACGTTGGACAGGAACCCTTGGTCTTCCGGCGAGCGGGCTTTTCACCCGCTTTATCGTTACTTATGTCAGCATTCGCACTTCTGATACCTCCAGCAGCCCTCACAGGCCACCTTCAACGGCTTACAGAACGCTCCCCTACCCAACAACGCATAAGCGTCGCTGCCGCAGCTTCGGTGCATGGTTTAGCCCCGTTACATCTTCCGCGCAGGCCGACTCGACCAGTGAGCTATTACGCTTTCTTTAAATGATGGCTGCTTCTAAGCCAACATCCTGGCTGTCTGTGCCTTCCCACATCGTTTCCCACTTAACCATGACTTTGGGACCTTAGCTGGCGGTCTGGGTTGTTTCCCTCTTCACGACGGACGTTAGCACCCGCCGTGTGTCTCCCGTGATAACATTCTCCGGTATTCGCAGTTTGCATCGGGTTGGTAAGCCGGGATGGCCCCCTAGCCGAAACAGTGCTCTACCCCCGGAGATGAATTCACGAGGCGCTACCTAAATAGCTTTCGGGGAGAACCAGCTATCTCCCGGTTTGATTGGCCTTTCACCCCCAGCCACAGGTCATCCGCTAATTTTTCAACATTAGTCGGTTCGGTCCTCCAGTTAGTGTTACCCAACCTTCAACCTGCCCATGGCTAGATCACCGGGTTTCGGGTCTATACCCTGCAACTTAACGCCCAGTTAAGACTCGGTTTCCCTGCGGCTCCCCTATACGGTTAACCTTGCTACAGAATATAAGTCGCTGACCCATTATACAAAAGGTACGCAGTCACCCCATAAAAGAGGCTCCCACTGCTTGTACGTACACGGTTTCAGGTTCTGTTTCACTCCCCTCGCCGGGGTTCTTTTCGCCTTTCCCTCACGGTACTGGTTCACTATCGGTCAGTCAGGAGTATTTAGCCTTGGAGGATGGTCCCCCCATATTCAGACAGGATACCACGTGTCCCGCCCTACTCGTCGAACTCACAGTAAGTGTGTCTTTGTGTACGGGAGTATCACCCTGTACCCTGCGCCTTTCCAGACGCTTCCACTGACACACAGACTGATGCTGGTTCTGGGCTGTTCCCCGTTCGCTCGCCGCTACTGGGGGAATCTCGGTTGATTTCTTTTCCTCGGGGTACTTAGATGTTTCAGTTCCCCCGGTTCGCTTCGTTAAGCTATGTATTCACTTAACGATAGTGCAACGGATTGCACTGGGTTTCCCCATTCGGAAATCGCCGGGTATAACGGTTCATATCACCTTACCGGCGCTTATCGCAGATTAGCACGTCCTTCATCGCCTCTGACTGCCAGGGCATCCACCGTGTACGCTTGGTCGCTTAACCTCACAACCCGAAGGTGTCTCGTGAGACACGCCCGTCTGTTGTGAAAAGTTGAGAGACTTGGACACACCGCTTATCTGTTCCTGTTACGGGGAACAGACACAGTGTGTCGTTTCAATTTTCAGCTTGTTCCGGATTTTTAAAGAGCAAATATCTCAAACGTGATTCCTGAGAATCAGTTTTGAGATAATTTTGGCGGGTGACTTTCACTCACAAACCAGCAAGTGGCGTCCCCTGGAGGTTTGAATCTCACAGTTTACGCGTGGCGTCCCCTAGGGGATTCGAACCCCTGTTACCGCCGTGAAAGGGCGGTGTCCTGGGCCTCTAGACGAAGGGGACACTGAAGTCTCACTCGCAAGACGCCTTGCTTCTTTACTTCTATCAGACAATCTGTGTGGACACTGCGCGGAACGTATCTTTCAGGTAAGGAGGTGATCCAACCGCAGGTTCCCCTACGGTTACCTTGTTACGACTTCACCCCAGTCATGAATCACAAAGTGGTAAGCGCCCTCCCGGAGGTTAAGCTACCTACTTCTTTTGCAACCCACTCCCATGGTGTGACGGGCGGTGTGTACAAGGCCCGGGAACGTATTCACCGTGGCATTCTGATCCACGATTACTAGCGATTCCGACTTCACGGAGTCGAGTTGCAGACTCCGATCCGGACTACGACGCACTTTATGAGGTCCGCTTGCTCTCGCGAGGTCGCTTCTCTTTGTATGCGCCATTGTAGCACGTGTGTAGCCCTACTCGTAAGGGCCATGATGACTTGACGTCATCCCCACCTTCCTCCAGTTTATCACTGGCAGTCTCCTTTGAGTTCCCGACATTACTCGCTGGCAACAAAGGATAAGGGTTGCGCTCGTTGCGGGACTTAACCCAACATTTCACAACACGAGCTGACGACAGCCATGCAGCACCTGTCTCAGAGTTCCCGAAGGCACCAAAGCATCTCTGCTAAGTTCTCTGGATGTCAAGAGTAGGTAAGGTTCTTCGCGTTGCATCGAATTAAACCACATGCTCCACCGCTTGTGCGGGCCCCCGTCAATTCATTTGAGTTTTAACCTTGCGGCCGTACTCCCCAGGCGGTCGACTTAACGCGTTAGCTCCGGAAGCCACGCCTCAAGGGCACAACCTCCAAGTCGACATCGTTTACGGCGTGGACTACCAGGGTATCTAATCCTGTTTGCTCCCCACGCTTTCGCACCTGAGCGTCAGTCTTTGTCCAGGGGGCCGCCTTCGCCACCGGTATTCCTCCAGATCTCTACGCATTTCACCGCTACACCTGGAATTCTACCCCCCTCTACAAGACTCTAGCCTGCCAGTTTCGGATGCAGTTCCCGGGTTGAGCCCGGGGATTTCACATCCGACTTGACAGACCGCCTGCGTGCGCTTTACGCCCAGTAATTCCGATTAACGCTTGCACCCTCCGTATTACCGCGGCTGCTGGCACGGAGTTAGCCGGTGCTTCTTCTGCGGGTAACGTCAATCGGCGCGGTTATTAACCGCACCGCCTTCCTCCCCGCTGAAAGTACTTTACAACCCGAAGGCCTTCTTCATACACGCGGCATGGCTGCATCAGGCTTGCGCCCATTGTGCAATATTCCCCACTGCTGCCTCCCGTAGGAGTCTGGACCGTGTCTCAGTTCCAGTGTGGCTGGTCATCCTCTCAGACCAGCTAGGGATCGTCGCTTTGGTGAGCCGTTACCCCACCAACTGGCTAATCCCATCTGGGCACATCTGATGGCAAGAGGCCCGAAGGTCCCCCTCTTTGGTCTTGCGACGTTATGCGGTATTAGCCACCGTTTCCAGTGGTTATCCCCCGCCATCAGGCAGTTTCCCAGACATTACTCACCCGTCCGCCGCTCGCCGGCAAAGTAGCAAGCTACTTTCCGCTGCCGCTCGACTTGCATGTGTTAGGCCTGCCGCCAGCGTTCAATCTGAGCCATGATCAAACTCTTCAATTAAAAGCTTGATGTGCTTCAACCAGTGAAGCGGTGCTCAAAGATTACATTCACATAATTCATAATGAATTACTGTCTGGTCACTTTAAGGCTTGATATTTTTTTGCATCCGGAGATGCTGAGATATCAATCCTGCGAGTGCCCACACAGATTGTCTGATAAATTGTTAAAGAGCGTGCAACGAGCGGCTGAGCCTGCTGTTGCGAGGTGGCGTATATTACGCTTTCCTCCTACAGAGTCAAGCGTTTATTTTCGCTTTCGTCTGCCTGACGGGCCGGTTTGTAAGCCGTTGTGCCGTGTCAGTGGAGGCGCAGTATAGGGATTTTTCGGAGGCTGACAAGCGTTTATTGCAAATAAATTACCAGGTGCCTTTTTTTTCGCCAAAAAGGCTGCAAAACCTGTGTAACACGGGATATTTGCTGTTTTAAGCATCAGAAAGAGAGGGCAGATGGCATACTACGAAGAGAAACAGAGCTAAAGGAATTGCAAAAATGTCTTTATCTGCACAACAACTCGCGGCGCAGAAGAATCTTTCTTATGTTCTTGCGGAGAAACTGGCACAGCGCATCCTTAAAGGAGAGTATGAAGCGGGTAGCATTTTACCCGGTGAAATCGAACTTGGAGAGCTATTCGGCGTCAGCCGCACCGCCGTGCGGGAAGCAGTAAAGACATTAACAGCCAAAGGAATGGTTTTGCCTCGCCCGCGCATCGGCACCCGCGTTATGCCCCGCAGCCACTGGAACTTCCTTGATAAGGAGCTGCTTACCTGGTGGATGACCGAGGAAAACTTTAATGATGTGGTGGGCTACTTCCTGGTGATGCGTAACAGCCTTGAGCCACAAGCCTGTGCGCTTGCAGCGATAAATGGCAGCAGCGAACAAAAAGCATATCTCAGCGAACTGATGGCAGAAATGACGAGGCTGAAGACCTCGTTTGACCGCGAACGCTGGATAGAGGTCGATATGGCTTACCATGAGCATATCTATGAGATGAGCGCCAATCCTTTCCTTTGCGCCTTCGCCAATCTGTTCCGCTCTGTCTATTACAACTACTTCACGGCGATAACCGACAACGAAGTCATCAAGCTCGATTTACATCGGGCCATCGTTGATGCCGTTGCCCGGGGAGATAGCCAGGCTGCCTTAACCGCGTGTCAGGCGCTATTAAAAGAACCTTTCGCTGAAAACCACGCGGGCTAAATGAACCCCTGCTATTAAACTGAACCGCGCTCCACCAGCTCCGGCGTCAATAGCAGACGCTGCTGCGCCAGCGTGGGCTGCGCCATGCGATGAATTAACACGTCCACGGCCAGCTCGCCCAGCTCATCTTTTGGCTGGTGAACAGTCGTGAGCGGTGGCGTCATGTAGCGCGCCAGCTCAATATCATCATAACCAACCACGGCCATATCCTTCGGCACGCTCAAACCAGCCTGATACAGCGCATGATAAGCGCCCACCGCCATCGCATCGTTTCCGGTGAACACCGCATGAGGCGGCTGCTCCAGCGCCAGAAGAGAATTCATGGCCGTAAAGCCGCCCTGAAACTCAAAATCGCCAATAATTTCATAACCCGGATGAATCGTCAGCCCCGCGCCGTTCATTGCTTTGCGATAGCCTTCCAGCCGCAGTCTGGCGGGCGTTTTATCCTGCCGACCGGCGATGCAGGCAATACGGGTATAGCCATTATCGATAAGATGCTGAGTCGCCATTTCCCCCCCCAGCAGGGAGTTATCCTGAATCACGTCGCTTTCGCCTTCAAAAGGCGCCCAGTCCATCATCACCGTTGGAATGGAGGGATAGCGATTCATTATCTCGGCCGAAGGCAGATGGGTTTCGGTACACAGCAGCAGCAGGCCATCGACGCGTTTTTGCATCAGCGTTTCCAGATTGCGGTTCATGCGCTGCTCATCGCCTTCTGTATTGCACAGCACCAGACTGTATCCGCGCTCAAAGCAGCTACGCTCCACGCCGCGCACCAGTTCAGAATAGAACGGGTTGCTGCTGGCGGTGATTAACATGCCGATGGTGTGGGTCTGGTTAAGTTTGAGACTACGCGCCAGAGCCGAGGGCGCATAGTTCAGCGTTTTGATGGCTGCATCGACCTTTTCGCGAATAGCCTCGCTCACGAACCGGTCTTTATTGATGACGTGTGAAACCGTCGAGGTGGAGACGCCCGCCAGGCGGGCGACATCTTTCATCGTAGCCAAGATTACCCCTGCTGCTGCAAGAACTCGTCGATTTCATTACGCCAGGGCACGGAAGGCTGTGCACCTTTACGTGTGACGGCAATAGCGGCGGCGGCGTGCGCAAAGCGAATCGCCTCATTCAGCGTTTTCTCTTCCAGCAACGCCGTCACCAGCGCACCGTTAAAAGTATCGCCAGCGGCAATCGTATCCACAGCGTTAACCTTAAAGCCCGGAACGCGCTGCCCTTTTCCCTGTTCGCTCAGCCAGACGCCGCGGCTGCCAAGCGTAATAATGACGGTTTCTATCCCTTTACCGTGTAACGCCTGGGCGGCTTTCGCTGCATCCTCGTCATTTTCGACACGAATGCCGGTGAGCTTTTCCGCTTCGGTTTCATTCGGGGTGATCATATTCACCAGCCCCAGCAGTTCATCCGACAATACACAGGCAGGTGCGGGATTAAGCACGACTTTGGTCTGATTCTGATGAGCAATCTTAGCCGCAGCCAGCACGCTTTCCAGCGGCGACTCAAGCTGCATTAACAGCGCGGAAGCGTCGGCAATTTTATCCTGATGGGCCGCAACCAGTTCCGGGGTTAACGCGCCGTTTGCGCCAGCATGAATGCCTATTATGTTTTCGCCCGTACCGTTCACGAAAATCAGCGCAACGCCCGTCGCGGCATCGTTAACAGTAGAAACGGAAGAGATGTCGATATTATCGCTTGCAAGCTGCCTGCAAACGCGGCTGCCGGTGTCGTCATCGCCGACGCAGGCAATAAAGGCAATATCGGCACCGCTGCGCCCGGCCGCCACTGCCTGGTTTGCGCCTTTCCCGCCGAAAGCGAGCTGGTATTCCTGCCCGGTAACCGTTTCACCCGGCGTTGGAAAATGTTCGAGGTTAAGGATATGGTCAGCGTTAATGCTGCCGAGGACGACGAGACTGCCTTTCGTTTTCATTTTTCCTGCCCAGTTAAGTGCGCCACCCTGAACCTCAAGGGTGGCGCGATGCCCTGCTTTTATTTGTCGTCTTATTTGGTGACCAGTTTCAGGTCTACCGGGATTTTAGACTCAACCTTTTCGCCTTTCAGGACTTTATCTGCCGTTTCAACGCCGATGACGCCAATCTGATCGGCCATCTGCGCCACGGTTGCGCCCAGCTTGCCGCCTTCAACCGCTTTTACGCCGTCATCGGTGCCGTCGAAGCCAACCACCAGCACGTCAGATTTACCTGCCGTTTGCAGCGCGCGCAGCGCACCCAGCGCCATTTCATCGTTCTGCGCAAATACGGCCTGCACATCCGGATGCGCGGTCAGCAGGTTCTGCATCACGTTCAGGCCTTTAGTACGGTCGAAGTCTGCCGGCTGGCTCGCCAGTACGGTAAATTTGTGGGCTGCGGTAGCCTGTTTGAAACCTTCGCCACGTTCGCGAGCCGCAGATGCACCGGCGATGCCCTGTAGTTCAATAACCTTCGCGCCATCGCCCAGCTTCTTAGCGATAAAATCACCCGCCATTTTACCCCCGGCTACGTTGTCAGAAGCGATGTGGCTGACCACGGTGCCCTGGTTCGCCATACGGTCGAGGGTAATGACCGGGATCTTTGCCTGGTTCGCCATTTTTACCGCATTGCCCACGGCATCGGAATCGGTTGGGTTGATAAGCATCAGTTTGGTGCCGCGAACGGTCAGGTCCTGCACGTTCGCCAGTTCTTTAGCCGGGTTGTTCTGAGAGTCCAGCACTACCAGGTTATAACCCAGTTTGTCGGCCTCTTTCTGCGCGCCGTCTTTCAGGGAAACGAAGAACGGGTTGTTGAGCGTGGAAACAACCAGCGCGATGGTATCTTTTGCCATGGCGTTCGCACTTACGGTGGCGCTCAGCGCAACTGCGGAAACCAGGGTAGCCAGTTTTTTCATATTCATAGTCAGATGTCCTGTAGGGTTATGATTGTTACTGCTTTTTGTTGTCCACCAGCACCGCCAGTAAAATAACCACTGCTTTGACGATCATCTGGTAATAAGAAGACACACCTAATAAATTCAGCCCGTTGTTCAGGAAGCCGAGGATCAGCGCGCCGATCAGCGTCCCGACAATACGTCCTTTCCCGCCAGCAAGGCTTGTGCCGCCCAAAACGACGGCGGCGATAGCGTCCAGCTCATAGCCGGTACCCGCAGTTGGCTGCGCGGAGGAAAGACGCGCCACTTCGATGATCCCGGCCAGAGACGCCAGCAGACCGGAGAGCGAATAAACGATAACCTTTACTTTATTAACGCTGATGCCGGAAAGACGCGTCGCCGCTTCGTTGCCGCCAAGCGCGTAGATATAACGACCCAGGCGAGTGTGGTGCAGCATGTACCACGCGGCCAGGAAGACAATCCCCATGATCCAAACCGGCGTAGGGATGCCCAGCGGGCGGCCAATACCAAACCAGCCAAAGAGATCGGCGTTATCCGAGAAGCCGGTATTTACCGGGCTTCCGTTGGTGTAAACCATGGTCACACCGCGTAATAACAGCATCATCACCAGCGTTGCGATAAACGCCTGTACGCGCCCTTTCGCAACGATAACGCCGGTCACGGCCCCGATGGCGGCACCCAAAGCCAGCGCCGCAGCAATCGCTACCAGCGCATTCGCTTCTACGCCAACAATCGAGGCGGCTACCGCTCCGGTCAGCGCCAGTAATGAACCGACGGACAGGTCGATCCCGGAAGTAAGAATCACCAGCGTCATCCCCACCGCCATAATAGCGTTCACGGAGGTTTGCTGCAGAATGTTAAACAGGTTATTAACGGTGAAGAAGTTCGGGCTCAGGCTCGAAACGATCGCAATCAGCACCAGCAGGGCGATCAGCGATTTTTGATCCAACAGCCACGCTTTTGTGAACCAGCGACGGGAAGGAACAGACTGGGTGCTCATTTATACAGACTCCTGATTCACGCGATTTAGCTTACCGACAGCCGCCGCCATCAATGTTTCCTGGGTGGCCTCTTCGCGGGTAAACACCCCACCGAGATGGCCCTCATGCATCACCATGATGCGATCGCTCATCCCCAGCACTTCCGGCATTTCTGACGACACGAGAATGATGCTTAACCCATCGGCTTTAAACTGGTTAATTAACTGATAGATCTCTTTTTTCGCCCCAACGTCGACGCCGCGGGTCGGTTCATCAAGGATCAGAACTTTTGGCCGCGTCATCAGCCCGCGTGCAATGGCGACTTTTTGCTGGTTGCCGCCGGAAAGCAGGCCAATCGGCTGCTCAATTGAAGGGGTTTTGACGTTGAACAGACGGACAAAATCCTGCACCGCCTGCTGCTCATCCTTATGCTTCAGGCTGCCGACGTTGTGGCTGAAATAGCGCAGCGCGGTTAGCGACATGTTTTCTTTAACCGACATGCCGAGCACCAGCCCATCGCGCTTACGGTCTTCGGAGATATAAACGATGCCGTTCGCCAGGCCATCCTGCGGAGAACGCGCCACCACTTCCCGACCATCAAGCGCAACATAGCCGCCGGTACGCGGCAGCGCGCCATAAAGCACCTTCATTAATTCTGTACGGCCTGCACCCATCAGCCCGGCAACGCCAAGGATCTCGCCTTTACGTAAGCTAAAGCTGACGTCATTCACGCCAGGCCCGGAAAGATTATCGACACGCAGTCGAACATCGCCCGGCTCTTTATTCAGCCGCGGGTACTGATCTTCAAGCTTGCGCCCAACCATCATTTCAATCAGTGAATCTTCGGTGAGCGTCGCCACTTCGCGTTCGGCAATAAACTGACCGTCGCGGAAGACCGTCACGTCATCGCAGATTTCGAAAATCTCTTTCATGCGGTGGGAGATATAGACGATGCCGCGCCCCTGAGCCTTCAGCTCGCGGATAACGCGGAACAGAGATTCTGTTTCGGTATCGGTCAGCGCATCGGTAGGTTCATCCATGACGATGACTTTTGATTCAAAGCTCAGCACCTTGGCTATCTCAACCATCTGCTGATCGCCAATCGACAGATCGCCCACCAGCTTCTGGCTATTAAAGCGCAGGTTCAGCTTCGCTAAAAGCCTGTCCGCCTCGGCATACATCTTCTTCCATTCGATCCTGCCGAAGCGGTTCACGAACTCCCGTCCGAGGAAGATATTTTCCGCGATGCTGAGCTGCGGGATCAGGTTGAGTTCCTGATGAATGATGCCGATGCCCGCTTCCTGTGAGGATTTGGGGCCGTTAAAGGTGGTTTCCTGGCCCAGCCATAACAGCGAACCGGCATCGCGTTGATAAATGCCGGTCAACACTTTCATCATAGTGGATTTGCCCGCGCCGTTTTCACCCACCAGCGCCATCACGCGCCCCGGATAGACGTTCAGCGCGGCGCCGGAAAGGGCTTTTACGCCAGGGAAAGATTTATCGATCCCTTTTAACTGCAGTAAGGGTTTCATGCCGGCCTCAGAAATTTACGCCAGCACAGAGAATGATATTCGCATACGGGGAACACTCCCCGCTGCGAATAACCGCATGTGCATCAGCGGTGTGCTTCTTGAACTGTTCATGACTGATATAGCGAACAGCAATGGTATTTCCCTGGTGTTGTTGCAGTTGCCCGATGTGTTTGAGCAACGTTTCGTGGAGCTCTGGATTATATTGTTGAATTTCCTGAGCGAGGATCGCGGATTCAACCTGCATCTCTTGCGTTACGACATCAACGACCTGCATAAAACCCGGCACGCCGTGAGTCAGAGCCAAATCAATACGCTGCGTACTACGCGGAATTGGCAATCCGGCATCGGCTACCACCAGCGTGTCGGTGTGGCCAAGACGCGAAATCACGGATGAGATATCAGCGTTGAGAACGGTACCTTTTTTCATTTTCTTACTCCACTAGCGAAACGTTTCGCTGATGGGGAGTGTAAGAAATATAGCGGCGATAAAACAACCATGAGGTTATGAAAATGTGATCGCTATCGAAACGTTTCGCCAGTAATGTTCCGCACGGCAAAAACGAGAGCGTGTTCAGCAATAAAATGGAAGCAGGAATCAAAAAAGAGAAGATGTCAGGGAAAATCCCTTCACTGATACTTTATGTGGTTAAGCAAAAAAGCCAGAAGACCACGGTTTTCTGGCTTTTTCCCACCATGACGCCCCTTCGAATGAAGAGGCTTTGGCGTTAAATCTCGACCTGGGTGCCCAGTTCGATAACCCTGTTTGGCGGGATCTCAAACTGGTCCGGCGCCCGCAGGGCATTGCGCTGAAGCGCAAGGAACAGCTTGCCGCGCAGACGCAGATACCATGGCCGTTTGCCGATGATCAGCGACTCGTGGGACATAAAGAAAGAGGTCTCCGACATTCGGCAGCTTAACCCTTCCAGGCCGCAGCGGTGGAAAATCTCTTCCACGTTTGGCGTTTCACGCCAGCCGTAGCTCGCCACCACGCGCCAGAAGGTTGGCGAAAGCTGCTCGATAGCGACGCGTTTCACGTTATGCACGTAAGGCGCATCCTCTGTTCGCAGCGTCAGAAGCACCACCCGTTCATGCAGCACTTTGTTGTGCTTCAGATTATGAAGCATCGCAAAAGGGATGACGTTCAGGGCACGGGACATATATACCGCCGTGCCAGGAACGCGTACCGGCGGCGATTTCTCCAGTGAGACGATCATCGCTTCCAGAGAGTTGCCGTGTTCATGCATGCGTCTGAGCAGACGGAAACGCTCGCTCTTCCAGGTGGTCATGATGATAAACATCACCAGAGCCAGACAAAGCGGGAGCCAGCCGCCGGAGAATATCTTGATGACGTTGGCCGAAAACAGCGGAATATCGATACACAGGAAACCAACGCCCATCAGCAGGACGGCAATCTTGTTCCACTGCCAGTTTTTGCGCGCCACGGTGCACAAGAGGAGAGAGGTCAGCACCATAGTGCCGGTTACCGCGATCCCGTAGGCCGCCGCCAGGTTGCTGGAATGCTCGAAGCTGACGATCACAATCACCACGGAGATATAGAGGATCCAGTTAATCGCCGGAACGTAAATCTGCCCGGACTCCATTTCCGAGGTGTGGATAATGCGCATTGGCGACAGATAGCCCAGACGAACCGCCTGCCGGGTCAGCGAGAAGACGCCGGAAATAACCGCCTGCGAGGCGATAACCGTAGCGAGCGTAGCCAGAATCATCAGAGGAACAAGCGCCCAGTCGGGCGCCAGCAGGAAGAAGGGGTTTTTAATCGCTTCCGGCGTTTTCAGCAGCAGCGCGCCCTGGCCAAAATAGTTCAGCACCAGCGACGGCAGCACCACGGTAAACCACGCAATGCGGATCGGAAACTTACCAAAGTGTCCCATATCCGCATACAGCGCTTCCACGCCGGTAATCGACAGCACGACGGCGCCAAGCGCAAAGAATGAAACCGTTTTATATTCCACGAAGAAATGCACCGCCCATGCCGGGTTCAGCGCCTGAAGCACTTCCGGATTAGCGAGGATGCTGCGTGCGCCCAGCACGGCCAGCACCAGGAACCAGAGCAGCATCACCGGCGCGAACAGCTTGCCCACCATGCCCGTACCGTGTTTCTGAATAATGAACAGCAGCGTCAGGACAATTATCGACAGCGGAACGATATAGGTATCAAGCTGCGGCGCGGCTATTTCAAGCCCTTCAATGGCCGACATCACCGATATCGCCGGGGTTATCACTACCTCGCCATAGAAGAAGCTGCCGCCGATCAAGCCCATGATCACCAGCACCGAGGTCATTTTCGCTGAGGTGTTACGCCCCGCCAGCGACATCAGCGTTAAAATACCGCCCTCACCGGCGTTATCCGCCCGCATGACGAAAGTAAGGTATTTCACGGAGACGACTAAAATCAGCAGCCAGAAAATCAAAGATAAAAAGCCGAAGACGGCTTCGCGTTCGACACCAAACCCGAACTGACCGGAAAGACATTCCCGGAGAGTATAAAGCGGGCTGGTACCAATATCCCCGTACACCACACCAATTGCAGCCAGCGTAATCGCCGGCAAGGATTGTTTATTATCAGCGCTCATAGACTAATCTTTTGTTGGAATCCTGAAAGCGTGTGCTTAGTCCCTTGGCCCACAAAAAGGCGCACAGTATGCACGATAACGGCGGAAATCGTACCCTTAAATGCAGTTGGCTTAACTTAGGTCAGAGAAAAAAGGTCAGGTCATCAATCCGTTAACGGGCTTAAGCAGAAGCGATATACTCGCCTTCCCGCACAGCGATAACCACGTAAGGACGCAAAGCTAATTATGGCGCAATCACATTTATTGGCGGAAAGAATTTCTCGACTCAGCCTGTCGCTTGAAAAAGGACTTTTTGAGCGTCAGCACGCCATCCGGCTTTGCCTGCTGGCGGCACTGAGCGGGGAGAGCGTTTTTTTATTAGGGCCGCCGGGAATAGCAAAGAGCCTGATTGCTCGCCGCCTT
The DNA here is from genome assembly GCF_051307055.1 of Dryocola sharpae. Classification (GTDB taxonomy): domain Bacteria; phylum Pseudomonadota; class Gammaproteobacteria; order Enterobacterales; family Enterobacteriaceae; genus Dryocola. The sequence continues at coordinate 4,391,663 of NZ_CP149994.1, forward strand.
AAGTTTGCCTTCAGGCAAGCCCGTGCTTTTGAATATCTGATGACGCGCTTTTCCACACCGGAAGAAGTCTTCGGGCCGCTTTCTATTCAGGCGCTAAAAGATGAGGGGCGCTACGAGCGTCTCACCGCAGGATATCTGCCGGAAGCGGAAATTGTCTTTCTCGATGAGATCTGGAAGGCGGGGCCGGCCATTCTTAACACCTTACTGACCGCCATCAATGAACGCCGCTTCAGAAACGGGGCCAACGAAGAGAAAATCCCGATGCGTCTGCTGGTGGCCGCTTCCAATGAACTCCCCGAAGCCGACAGCAGCCTTGAAGCTTTATATGACCGCATGCTGATCCGCCTGTGGCTCGATAAAGTGCAGGAGAAGGGGAATTTCCGCTCGATGCTCGTCAGCCAGCAGGATGAAAACGAAAACCCCGTGGCGGAAAGCCTGCAGGTGAGCGATGAAGAGTATTTCACCTGGCAGCAGGAGATCGGCAAAGTCGCTCTGCCTGACGATGTCTTTGAGCTGATATTCATCCTGCGCCAGCAGCTTGATGAGCTACCGGGCGCGCCTTATGTTTCCGACCGGCGCTGGAAAAAAGCGATTCGCCTGCTGCAGGCCAGCGCCTTTTTCAGCGGCCGGACCGTTGTCGCGCCCATCGATCTGATTCTGTTAAAAGACTGCCTGTGGCACGACACCGCCGCCATGAACCTGATGCAACAGCAGCTGGAAATATTGATGACCGGGAAGGCCTGGCAGCAGCACGCGATGCTCAGCAAGCTCGGGACTATCATTCAGCGCCGCATCCAGGCGCAACAGCAGCACAGCGACCGGGAAGCCGTTACCGTAAGCAAGCAGAGCGGGATGTTCAGCCGTCGCCCGCACTACCAGCTTCCCGATTATCTCTCCGGGGAATCTCTGACGTTACTGCTTCAGCAGCCGCTGAAACTGCATGATATAGAAGTTATCCACGTCGCGATAAACCGCGAGTCGTTGGCCCTGTGGCTGGAAAAAGGTGGAGAAATTCGCGGAAAGCTTAACGGCATTGGCTTTGCCCAGTCGCTGAACCTGGAAGTGGACGCCACGCAGCATCTGGTTATCAGGGATGTCAGCATGCAGGGAACCCGGCTGGTGGTGCCGGGCAAACAGCAGCAGGGCATGCCGGATGAGATCAAACAGCAGTTCGACGATCTTGAAGCTTCTCTTCACCAGCAGCACGAGCGTTTTAACGATCGGCAAAAATGCTTGTTTATCCAGAATGAGTGGCTGGGCAAGATCGAAGCCAGCCTGCAGGATGTCGCCGCACAGATCAAAGAGGCCCGGCAATAATGCTGAGCCTGGAGACGCTCGACGTTATTCTCGCTATCAGCGAAGGCGAAATGATAGAAGAGATGATACTGACGTTGCTGGCCGCTCCCCAGCTGGCCGTCTTCTTTGAAAAATTCCCACGGCTTAAAAATGCTGTCACGCAGGACATTCCACGCTGGCGGGAGCTGCTCAGGGCCAGGATCCATGACGCTAAAGTGCCGCCGGAGCTGGCAAGCGAGGTGCTGTGCTATCAGGAAAGCCAGCTGCTCACTACCAGCCAGCTTATCGTAAAGCAGCCTGAAATACTGGCGCTGTTAAAGCGCGTCAATTCCCCTTTCTTTGGGCAAGCACAGGCGCTGGTGGCAGAGCATCCTCATTTTACCCCGGCGCAGCAAACCCTGTTTCTGCAGCGCTGGCGTCTGAGCCTGATCGTTCAGGCAACCTCGCTAAACCAGCAACTGCTTGAAGACGAGCGCGATCGATTGCTGGCGGAAGTGCAGGCTCGCCTGGCGTTAAGCGGCCAGCTGGAACCCGCGTTGTCAGAAAACGATAACGCAGCCAGCCGGCTGTGGGATATGAGCGCCGGGGCGCTTCAGCGCGGCGACTACCAGTTAATCGTGCAGTACGGCGAGTTTCTCGCCAGCCAGCCTGAATTGATGAAGCTGGCTGAACAACTCGGGCGCTCGAAAGAGGCTAAAGCCGTGCCGAGAAAAGATTCTCCCATGGAGAGCTGGCGCATAATGGTGCGCGAACCGGCCACGGTGCCTGAACAGGTAGACGGCCTGCAGCGCAGCGACGATATTCTGCGACTGTTGCCGCCGGAGCTGGCGACGCTTGGCATTACCGAACTGGAGTTTGAGTTCTACCGCAGGCTGGTGGAAAAGCAGCTGCTGACCTATCGCCTGCACGGCGACGCCTGGCGGGAAAAAGTAGTTGAGCGCCCCGTCGCTCATCAGGATTTCGATGAGCAGCCGCGCGGCCCGTTTATCGTCTGCGTGGACACGTCCGGCTCAATGGGCGGCTTCAATGAACAGTGCGCCAAGGCGTTCTGTCTTGCCCTTATGCGCATCGCGCTTGCCGATAACCGTCGCTGCTTCATTATGCTGTTTTCCAGCGAAGTAGTTCGCTACGAGGTTTGCGGACGCGACGGCATTGAGCAGGCCATCCGTTTCCTCAGCCAGCGTTTTCGTGGCGGCACCGATCTGGCAAGCTGCTTTCGGGCAATAGTCGAGAAAATGCAGGGCAGCGAATGGTTCGATGCCGACGCGGTGGTGATTTCAGATTTTATCGCCCAGCGGCTGCCGGATGAGGTAATAAACAAGGTGAAGGGATTACGGCAGGCTCATCAGCACCGTTTTCATGCGGTGGCGATGTCAGGCCACGGCAAACCCGGCATCATGCGCATTTTCGATCATATCTGGCGCTTTGATACCGGGATGCGTAGCCGCCTGCTGCGGCGCTGGCAGCGCTAAGGCTTACAGCAGAGCGTCGACCTTAGCCTGAACCTCAGCAGGCCATACGCCGCACTGAACCTGGCCGATGTGCGGCTGTTGCAGCAGCAGCATGGTCAGACGTGACTGCCCAATCCCGCCGCCGATAGTCTGCGGCATTTCACCCTGCAATAAAGACTGATGCCACTCAAGCTGCAGACGATCTTCATCACCGGTTGTCGCCAGCTGACGTTTCAGCGCTTCTGCATCCACGCGGATCCCCATGGAAGAAAGCTCAAACGCGTCTTCCAGCACCGGGTTCCACACCAGAATATCGCCGTTCAGGCCAGAGAAACCGCCTTCGCTGCGGGTTGACCAGTCATCATAATCCGGAGCGCGAACGTCATGGCGTTTACCGTCGGCCAGCTTGCCGCCGATACCAATCAGGAACACGGCGCCCAGCTCTTTGGCGATAGCGCGTTCGCGCCCTTTTGCATCCAGCTCCGGGAAGCGCTGCTGCAGCTCTTCGCTGTGAACAAAGTGAATTTGCTCCGGCAGGAACGGCGTGAGGCCATACTGTTCGCTGACCGCGGCTTCCGTCGCTTTCATCGCCGCCCAGATGCTTTCTACGGTTTGTTTCAGCGTGCCCAGATGGCGTTCGCCGTCACCCATCACACGTTCCCAGTCCCACTGATCCACATAGACGGAGTGGATTGGAGTCAGGCGATCTTCGTCGGGGCGCAGGGCTTTCATGTGCGTGTAAAGCCCTTCGCCCGCGCTGAAGTCATGCTGGCCGAGCGTTTTTCTTTTCCATTTGGCCAGCGAATGCACCACTTCAAACTGCGCCTCAGGCAAGGTTTTCACCTTCACCTGTACCGCTTTCTCACAGCCGGACAGGTTATCCTGTGTACCATCCCCTACGCGGCTGAGAATCGGTGCCTGAACTTCAATCAGACCCAATTTTTCTTCAAGCTGGCGGGAGAAATGGGATTTCACAAAACTAATCTGACGTTGTTTAGCGATCCAGGCGGTTTTCATGGCTCTTCTCTTTCGTTGTGTTGTTTCAATAGCGATGATTAAGCAACAGAATGCACCTAACTTTCAATAATCAATAATAAAAAAGCCCTTCCTCTTTTTAATCGGCTAATTTAAGGCTATAAAAATTAGCTAATCGTGATTAATCATAGGAAAAAGTGATGGATAATTATCAAATCGACAATCTGGATCGCGGCATCCTTGACGCATTGATGGCCAATGCGCGTACGGCCTATGCCGAACTGGCCAAACAATTTGGCGTAAGCCCCGGCACCATTCACGTCCGCGTTGAGAAGATGAAGCAGGCAGGAATTATCACCGGCGCGCGTATTGATATCAGCCCTAAGCAGCTGGGTTACGACGTTTGCTGCTTTATCGGTATTATTTTAAAGAGTGCGAAAGACTACCCCTCCGCGCTGGCAAAACTGGAAAGCCTCGAAGAGGTGACCGAGGCTTACTACACCACCGGCCACTACAGCATCTTTATTAAGGTGATGTGCCGCTCCATAGATGCGCTGCAGCAGGTACTTATCAACAAGATCCAAACAATCGATGAAATTCAGTCCACCGAGACTTTGATCTCCCTGCAGAACCCCATTATGCGGACGATCAGGCCATAAGGGGTAAATATAATACCCATATTATCCACAGGTAGATCGCAGGCCTTACACAGCGTACAATACGCCACGACTTATAAAGGCGGGATCGCAATGGCAGACATTACTCTGATTAGTGGCAGCACGCTTGGCAGCGCCGAATATGTGGCTGAACATCTGGCCGGAAAGCTTGATGAGGCTGGTTTCTCTACCGAAACGCTGCACGGGCCGCTGCTTGAAGATCTGCAGACCAGCGGAGTCTGGCTCATTGTCTCCTCTACGCATGGCGCAGGCGATCTGCCGGATAACCTGCAACCGCTTTATGATGCAATAAAGGAAGAGAACCCGGATCTGAGCAACCTTCGCTATGGCGCAGTGGGTATCGGCAGCCGGGAATACGATACTTTTTGCGGCGCGATTGAAAAAATCGATGCCCTGCTTAGCGATTGCGGAGCAAAACGAGTGGGCTCTTTACTGAAAGTGAACATCCTCGATCATGACATTCCTGAAGATCCTGCCGAAGTTTGGGTCGGATCCTGGAAAAATTTACTCCAGGATTTGTAAAGATCGAACTTTCTTCTGTGTATAACTATGCTTAAAAGCTCGTAATAAGCGGTAGTTATCCAAAGAACAACCGCTGTTCACTTTTTGAGTTGTGCATAACTATCGTTTTTGATCCCAGCTTATACGGTGTGGGATCACCGATCATTCACAGCAAACGATCTATCCCAATCTCTTGATCTCTTTAGCTTAAAAACGGTTATCCACAGCACATGCCGATCCTAATAAGAGATCATAATAAAGAGATCTTTAAATAAAAAAGATCTTCTTTTAATTAGTGAGGATCCCAGGACTTTCTCCATCGACTAAAGTTGAGTAGAATCGCCAACCCGGGAATCAGTCACCCTCCCGTTTAACCACGAGGCAGTTACCATGTTTTATCCAGATCCTTTTGACGTCATCATCATTGGCGGGGGTCACGCAGGCACCGAGGCCGCGATGGCCGCGGCCCGAATGGGTCAACAGACCCTTCTTCTGACACACAATATCGACACGCTGGGACAGATGTCCTGCAACCCGGCGATCGGCGGTATTGGCAAGGGACATCTGGTTAAGGAAGTGGACGCGCTGGGCGGTTTGATGGCGAAAGCGATCGATCATGCCGGTATTCAGTTTAGGATACTAAACGCCAGCAAAGGCCCGGCGGTGCGGGCTACCCGTGCTCAGGCAGACCGCGTGCTATACCGACAGGCCGTGCGCACAGCCCTGGAGAATCAGCCCAACCTGATGATCTTCCAGCAGGCGGTAGAAGATCTGATTGTGGAAAACGATCGTGTTGTCGGCGCGGTGACCCAAATGGGGCTGAAGTTCCGTGCGAAAGCCGTTGTGCTGACCGTAGGGACTTTCCTGGATGGCAAAATTCATATCGGGCTGGATAATTACAGCGGCGGCCGGGCCGGCGATCCGCCGTCTATTCCGCTCTCACGTCGTCTTCGTGAACTGCCGCTGCGCGTCAGCCGCCTGAAAACAGGCACGCCTCCGCGTATTGACGCCCGTACTATCGATTTCAGCGTGCTTGCGCAGCAGAACGGCGATAACCCGATGCCGGTGTTCTCGTTCATGGGAAATGTGAACCAGCATCCCGCGCAGGTGCCGTGCTACATCACCTACACCAACGAAAAAACCCACGACGTTATTCGTAATAACCTCGATCGCAGCCCGATGTACGCAGGCGTTATCGAAGGGATTGGTCCCCGTTACTGCCCGTCTATCGAAGATAAAGTGATGCGTTTCGCCGATCGCAATCAGCATCAAATCTTCCTTGAGCCGGAAGGCCTGACCAGCAACGAAATTTATCCAAACGGCATCTCCACCAGCCTGCCGTTTGACGTGCAGATGCAGATCGTCCGTTCCATGCAGGGCATGGAAAATGCGAAGATCGTACGTCCGGGCTACGCCATTGAGTACGACTTCTTCGATCCACGCGATCTGAACCCCACGCTGGAAAGTAAATATATTCAGGGTCTGTTCTTTGCAGGCCAGATTAACGGCACGACAGGTTACGAAGAAGCAGCCGCACAGGGCCTGCTGGCAGGTCTGAACGCAGGACGCTACTCGGCCGAGAAAGAGGGCTGGGCGCCGCGTCGCGATCAGGCCTACCTTGGCGTGCTGGTAGACGATCTTTGCACCCTCGGCACCAAAGAGCCGTACCGCATGTTTACCTCGCGTGCTGAATATCGCCTGATGCTGCGTGAAGATAACGCCGACCTGCGCTTAACCGCCGCCGGCCGTGAAATGGGCCTGGTGGACGACGAGCGCTGGGCGCGCTTCAACGAAAAACTGGAAAACATCGAGCGTGAGCGCCAGCGTCTGAAAGACATCTGGCTGCATCCGCACTCTGAGCAGGTGGAAGAAGTCAACGCGAAGCTGAGTGCGCCGCTGTCGCGTGAAGCTAACGGCGAAGATCTGCTGCGTCGTCCGGAAATGACCTATGCCGATATGATGCAGCTTTCGGCCTTTGCGCCAGGGCTTGAAGATCGCCAGTCTGCCGAACAGGTAGAGATTCAGGTTAAGTACGAAGGCTACATCGCGCGCCAGCAGGATGAAATCGACAAGCAGCAGCGTAATGAGAACACCGTGCTGCCGGCTACGCTGGATTATCGCCAGGTAAGCGGGCTCTCTAACGAGGTGATCGCTAAACTCAACGACCATAAACCTGTTTCTATCGGGCAGGCATCGCGCATTTCAGGGATTACGCCTGCGGCGATATCGATTTTGCTGGTCTGGCTAAAAAAACAAGGGCTGCTGCGCCGCAGCGCCTGAAAATAGTCGATACGGGCCAGGATTTCCTGGCCCCTTTTTTTGATGGATTGTGAAGATCGTGCTTAATAAATTGTCTCGTCTGCTGGATAACGCAGGCATTACGCTTCCGGAAAATCAGAAGCAACAGCTGGTGGGTTACGTTGAGCTGCTCCACAAATGGAACAAAGCCTATAACCTGACCTCGGTACGCGATCCTGAAGAAATGCTGGTTCGGCATATTCTCGACAGCATCGTTGTTGAACCACATTTGCAGGGAACGCGTTTTATTGATGTGGGCACGGGGCCTGGCCTGCCGGGCATTCCGCTGGCTATCGTCCGTCCGGACGCTCATTTCACCCTGCTCGATAGCTTAGGCAAGCGCGTGCGCTTCCTGCGCCAGGTTCAGCATGAGCTGCAGCTTGAGAACGTCACGCCGGTTCAAAGCCGCGTGGAGACATTCCCTGCCGAACCCGGGTTTGACGGCGTTATTAGCCGTGCGTTCGCTTCCCTGACGGATATGGTGAGCTGGTGCCATCATCTACCGGCGGAACATGGTTGCTTCTATGCGCTTAAAGGGCTGCGCCCGGATGATGAGATTGCAGCGCTGCCGGAGGCGTTCAGCATCAAAGAGATTGTTCGTCTGCAGGTGCCTGCGCTTGATGGCGAGCGCCATCTGGTGATTATTAAGCCAAACAGAACTTAATATTTATCAAAAAAAGTAGGAAAAAGGGTGTTGCATCAGGGTTAAATATACGGCGGTTTTTTGCTGGCACAGTTAGTTACATTTAACTGAATTGCAACAAAAAATCTTCTAATTTTTAACTGCCGCCGCATTGTTAACGGTGAGAATAGTCAACCACGAAAATATAAACCTGCTAAAAATCCATAAGTAGAATGAAATATAAAGATGTTAAACGTTTAACAAAAATGTCAATGAATGGTTTTTACGGTGTTGCGCTTTGTTTTCAAAAGAGTGCGTCGTAATCAGCTTATTTATCAGTCATCTGCGGTTAGCACTTTAAGAGACAGACAAACGTATGGCGGATATGAGATGTCTAATATGTGATCCGGGGCACGCTTTGTTGGGCGGCAAAACGGCTTATTTGCACTTTTTCAGAAAATACCCGGGTTTGGTGAAAAGTTGAAAAATAAGCCTGCAGAAAATTAATTAAACATTTGTTCACCTTTTTGCTACTTATTGTTTGAAATCACGGGGCCGCACCGTATAATTTGCTCGCTTTTTGAGGCTTGACTCTGAGCCGCAAAGACAGTTTTATACGACACGCGACATACCCCTAAAGGAGCAGGAGTAAGAAACGTAATGTCAGTGTCGCTCTTGAGTTGGAACGTGGCCCGTAAGCTTCTGTTCATCCAGCTTCTGGCAGTAATGGCAATCGGACTGCTGTTTTGCCTCAAAGACCCCTCCTGGGGCGCTTCTGCGGTTAGCGGAGGTCTGGCAGCCTGGCTGCCTAACGTATTGTTTATGATTTTTGCCTGGCGTCATCAGGCGCATACACCTGCTAAAGGCCGTGTGGCCTGGACATTCGCCATCGGTGAAGTGCTAAAGGTGGTTGCGGGTTTTATCATTCTGGTGGTGGCGCTGGCAGGCTTTAAGGCGGTGGTTTTACCGCTGATAGTGACGTGGGTTTCGGTGCTGGTTGTGCAGATACTCGCACCAGCTGTAATTAACAACAAAGGGTAAGAGGCATCATGTCTGCAGGAGAAATCTCTACACCGCAGGAGTATATAGGCCACCACCTGAACAACCTTCAGTTGGACCTGCGTACTTTCTCGCTGGTGGATCCGCATAACCCCCCGGCCACCTTCTGGACGCTCAATATTGACTCCATGTTCTTCTCAGTGGTTCTGGGTCTCTTGTTCCTGGTTATCTTCCGCAAGGTTGCTAAAACCGCTACCAGCGGCGTTCCGGGTAAATTCCAGACGGCAATTGAGCTGATTATCGGCTTTGTGCATGGCAGCGTGAAAGACATGTACCATGGCAAAAGCAAGGTTATCGCTCCGCTGGCCCTGACGATTTTCGTCTGGGTATTCCTGATGAACCTGATGGACCTGCTGCCAATCGATCTGCTGCCGTACATCGGCGAGCACGTCTTTGGCCTGCCAGCCCTGCGTGTGGTGCCGTCTGCGGACGTGAACATTACCCTGTCCATGGCGCTTGGCGTATTCATCCTTATTCTATTCTACAGCATCAAAATGAAAGGCATAGGCGGCTTCACGAAAGAGCTGACGCTGCAGCCGTTCAATCACTGGGCATTTATTCCTGTCAACTTAATCCTTGAAGGGGTAAGCCTGCTGTCCAAGCCTGTATCACTGGGTCTGCGACTGTTCGGCAACATGTATGCCGGTGAGCTGATTTTCATTCTGATTGCTGGTCTGTTGCCGTGGTGGTCACAGTGGATCCTGAATGTGCCATGGGCCATTTTCCACATCCTGATCATTACGCTGCAAGCCTTCATCTTCATGGTTCTGACGATTGTCTATCTGTCGATGGCGTCCGAAGAGCATTGATTTTACTTACCACTACTGCGTTTTAACTGAAACAAACTGGAGACTGTCATGGAAAACCTGAATATGGATCTGCTGTACATGGCTGCCGCTGTGATGATGGGTCTGGCGGCAATCGGTGCTGCGATCGGTATCGGCATCCTCGGAGGAAAATTCCTGGAAGGCGCTGCGCGTCAACCCGATCTGATTCCTCTGCTGCGTACTCAGTTCTTTATCGTTATGGGTCTGGTCGATGCAATCCCGATGATCGCTGTTGGTCTGGGTCTGTACGTGATGTTCGCCGTCGCGTAGTGAGCGTTGCTTAAGATACCAAGCAATATCAGAACGTTAACTAACAAAGAGGCATTGTGCTGTGAATCTTAACGCAACAATCCTCGGCCAGGCCATCGCGTTTGTCCTGTTTGTTCTGTTCTGCATGAAGTATGTATGGCCGCCGTTAATGGCTGCCATTGAGAAACGTCAAAAAGAAATTGCTGACGGCCTCGCTTCCGCAGAACGTGCACATAAGGACCTTGACCTTGCAAAGGCCAGCGCGACCGACCAGCTGAAAAAAGCCAAAGCAGAAGCTCAGGTGATTATTGAACAGGCGAACAAACGCCGTGCTCAAATCGTTGAAGAAGCTAAAACCGAGGCAGAGCAGGAACGCAACAAAATCGTCGCACAGGCTCAGGCAGAAATCGACGCGGAGCGTAAACGCGCTCGCGAAGAATTACGCAAGCAAGTTGCTCTGCTGGCTATCGCCGGTGCCGAGAAGATCATTGAACGTTCCGTAGATGAAGCTGCTAACAGCGACATCGTTGATAAACTGGTCGCTGAACTGTAAGGAGGGAGGGGCTGATGTCTGAATTTGTTACTGTAGCTCGCCCCTACGCCAAAGCAGCTTTTGACTTTGCCGTCGAACACCAGAGCGTCGATAACTGGCAGCATATGCTGGCTTTCGCCGCCGAGGTGTCTAAAAACGAAGAAATGGCAGAGCTACTCTCCGGAGCCCTGGCTCCGGAAACGCTCTCTGAGTCGTTTATTACTATCTGTGGTGACCAGCTCGACGCCAACGGCCAGAACCTGATCCGGGTGATGGCTGAAAACGGGCGTCTGAAGGTTCTTCCTGATGTTCTTGAGCAATTCGTGCAACTGCGTGCAGCCCGGGAGGCCACGGTTGAAGTCGAAGTGACTTCCGCCAGCGCACTGAGTGAAGCACAGCTCTCGAAAATCAGCGCCGCGATGGAAAAACGTCTGTCACGCAAAGTGAAGCTGAATTGCAAAATTGACAAGTCTGTAATGGCAGGTGTCATCATCCGTGCGGGTGATATGGTCATTGATGGCAGCGTACGCGGCCGTCTCGATCGCCTGACAGACGTCTTGCAGTCTTAAGGGGACTGGAGCATGCAACTGAATTCCACCGAAATCAGCGAACTGATCAAGCAGCGCATTGCTCAGTTCAATGTAGTGAGCGAAGCTCACAACGAAGGTACTATTGTTTCCGTAAGTGACGGTATCATCCGCGTACACGGCCTGGCCGATGTGATGCAGGGTGAGATGATCTCCCTGCCGGGTAACCGTTACGCCATTGCACTGAACCTCGAGCGCGACTCCGTAGGTGCGGTAGTAATGGGGCCGTACGCTGACCTTGCCGAAGGCATGAAGGTTAAGTGTACCGGCCGTATTCTTGAAGTTCCTGTCGGTCGTGGCCTGCTGGGCCGCGTGGTGAACACCCTGGGTGCGCCAATCGACGGTAAAGGTCCGCTTGAGCATGACGGCTTCTCGGCCGTTGAAGCGATTGCACCGGGCGTAATCGAGCGTCAGTCCGTAGACCAGCCGGTTCAGACCGGCTATAAGTCTGTTGATGCCATGATTCCAATCGGCCGTGGTCAGCGTGAGCTGGTCATCGGCGACCGTCAGACCGGTAAAACCGCGCTGGCGATCGATGCCATCATCAACCAGCGTGATTCCGGCATCAAATGTATCTATGTTGCCATCGGCCAGAAAGCGTCCACCATTTCTAACGTGGTGCGTAAACTGGAAGAGCACGGCGCACTGGAAAACACCATCGTTGTTGTTGCGACGGCATCAGAATCTGCTGCGCTGCAATACCTGGCGCCGTACTCCGGTTGCGCAATGGGTGAATACTTCCGTGACCGCGGTGAAGATGCGCTGATCGTTTATGACGATCTGTCTAAACAGGCCGTTGCTTATCGTCAGATTTCCCTGCTGCTTCGTCGTCCGCCAGGTCGTGAAGCTTATCCGGGCGACGTTTTCTATCTCCACTCCCGTCTGCTGGAACGTGCTGCGCGTGTTAACGCCGAATACGTTGAAGCATTCACTAAGGGTGAAGTGAAAGGCAAAACCGGCTCTCTGACCGCGCTTCCGATCATCGAAACGCAGGCAGGCGACGTTTCCGCGTTCGTTCCGACCAACGTAATTTCCATTACCGATGGTCAGATCTTCCTGGAATCCAACCTGTTTAACGCCGGTATTCGTCCTGCGGTTAACCCGGGTATTTCCGTATCCCGTGTTGGTGGTGCTGCTCAGACCAAGATCATGAAAAAACTGTCCGGTGGTATCCGTACCGCGCTGGCACAGTACCGTGAACTTGCTGCGTTCTCTCAGTTTGCATCCGACCTTGACGATGCGACCCGTAAGCAGCTGAGCCACGGTCAGAAAGTGACCGAACTGCTGAAACAGAAACAGTATGCGCCGATGTCCGTTGCGCACCAGTCTCTGGTTCTGTTTGCTGCTGAACGCGGTTACCTCGAAGATGTGGAACTGGCTAAAATCGGTAGCTTCGAAGCCGCGCTGATGGCTTACGTTGACCGTGACCATGCTCCGCTGATGCAGGAAATCAACCAATCTGGTGGCTATAACGATGAAATCGAAGGCAAGCTGAAAGGCATCCTCGATTCCTTCAAAGCAACTCAGTCCTGGTAAAGTCTGGCGGCTTGTCTTAGGGCAAGCCGCAAGGCATTGAGGAGAAGCTCATGGCCGGCGCAAAAGAGATACGTAGTAAGATCGCAAGCGTCCAGAACACGCAGAAGATCACCAAAGCAATGGAGATGGTCGCCGCGTCCAAAATGCGTAAATCGCAGGAACGTATGGCAGCCAGCCGTCCTTACGCAAACACCATGCGTAAAGTGATTGGCCACCTTGCTCTGGGTAATCTTGAATACAAACACCCCTACCTGGATGAACGCGAAGTTAAACGCGTGGGCTACCTGGTGGTGTCCACTGACCGTGGTCTGTGCGGTGGCTTGAACATTAACCTGTTCAAAAAGCTGCTGGCTGACATGAAAGGATGGTCCGATAAAGGCGTTCAGAGCGAAATCGCGATGATCGGCTCTAAAGGCGTCTCTTTCTTCAACTCCGTGGGCGGCAATGTTGTTGCTCAGGTGACCGGTATGGGCGATAACCCTTCCCTGTCCGAGTTGATTGGCCCGGTGAAAGTGATGTTGCAGGCCTACGATGAAGGCCGTCTGGACAAGCTGTATGTTGTCAGCAACAAATTTATAAACACTATGTCTCAGGTTCCGACAATCACCCAGCTGCTGCCGTTACCGCCAGCAGAAGACGGCGAATTGAAAACGAAATCCTGGGATTATCTGTATGAACCTGATCCTAAAGCGCTGCTGGATACCCTGCTGCGCCGTTACGTGGAATCTCAGGTTTATCAGGGCGTCGTAGAAAACCTGGCCAGCGAGCAGGCCGCACGAATGGTGGCGATGAAAGCCGCTACCGACAATGGCGGCAGCCTGATTAAAGAGCTGCAGTTGGTATACAACAAAGCTCGTCAGGCCAGCATTACTCAGGAACTCACCGAAATCGTCGGTGGCGCATCCGCGGTATAACCAGGTTTACGAATTACGTAGAGGATTCAACAAGATGGCTACTGGAAAGATTATCCAGGTAATCGGCGCCGTGGTGGACGTCGAGTTCCCTCAGGATGCCGTACCAAAAGTGTACGACGCCCTCGAGGTTACAAACGGTAATGACCGTCTGGTGCTGGAAGTTCAGCAACAGCTCGGTGGTGGCGTGGTGCGTACCATCGCCATGGGTTCTTCGGATGGCCTGCGTCGCGGTCTGGTCGTAACCAACCTCGATCACCCAATCGAAGTACCGGTAGGTAAAGCAACGCTGGGCCGTATCATGAACGTATTGGGCGAACCAATCGACATGAAAGGCGAGATTGGTGAAGAAGAGCGTTGGGCTATTCACCGCGCAGCGCCAAGCTACGAAGAGCTGGCAAGTTCCCAGGATCTGCTGGAAACCGGCATCAAAGTTATCGACCTGATGTGTCCGTTCGCTAAGGGCGGTAAAGTCGGTCTGTTCGGCGGTGCGGGCGTAGGTAAAACTGTAAACATGATGGAGCTGATCCGTAACATCGCGATCGAGCACTCCGGCTACTCCGTGTTTGCAGGCGTGGGCGAGCGTACTCGTGAGGGTAACGACTTCTACCACGAAATGACCGACTCCAACGTTATCGACAAAGTATCCCTGGTCTACGGCCAGATGAACGAGCCACCGGGTAACCGTCTGCGTGTTGCGCTGACCGGTCTGACCATGGCGGAGAAATTCCGTGATGAAGGCCGTGACGTGCTGCTGTTCGTCGATAACATCTACCGTTATACCCTGGCCGGTACCGAAGTATCCGCGCTGCTGGGTCGTATGCCTTCAGCGGTAGGCTATCAGCCTACGCTTGCAGAAGAGATGGGCGTTTTGCAGGAGCGTATTACCTCCACCAAAACCGGCTCCATCACTTCCGTACAAGCGGTATACGTACCTGCGGATGACCTGACTGACCCATCTCCAGCCACCACCTTTGCGCACTTAGATGCAACCGTGGTACTGAGCCGTCAGATCGCTTCTCTGGGTATCTACCCGGCAGTTGACCCGCTGGATTCCACCAGCCGTCAGTTGGATCCGCTGGTTGTGGGTCAGGAGCACTACGACACCGCGCGTGGCGTGCAGTCTATTCTGCAACGCTACCAGGAGCTGAAAGACATCATCGCCATCCTCGGTATGGATGAACTTTCTGAAGAAGATAAACTGGTTGTAGCACGCGCGCGTAAGATCCAGCGCTTCCTGTCTCAGCCGTTCTTCGTTGCAGAAGTCTTTACCGGTTCTCCAGGCAAATATGTGTCGCTCAAAGACACCATCCGTGGCTTTAAAGGCATCATGGACGGTGAATACGACCATCTGCCAGAGCAGGCGTTCTACATGGTTGGCTCTATCGACGAAGCCGTTGAGAAAGCTAAAAAACTTTAACGCCTTAATCGGAGGGTGATATGGCAATGACTTACCACCTGGACGTCGTCAGCGCGGAGCAACAGATGTTCTCCGGTCTGGTCGAAAAGATCCAGGTAACGGGCATCGAAGGTGAACTGGGTATTTACCCGGGTCACGCCCCGCTGCTCACCGCCATTAAGCCTGGTATGATCCGCATCGTGAAACAGCACGGACAAGAAGAGTATATCTACCTGTCCGGTGGTGTGTTGGAAGTGCAGCCTGGCACGGTTACCGTGCTGGCTGATACCGCAATTCGCGGCCAGGATCTCGACGAGTCGCGAGCCCTGGAAGCGAAACGTAAAGCGGAAGAGCACATTCACAGCTCCCACGGTGATGTGGACTACGCTCAGGCTTCTGCTGAACTGGCGAAAGCGATCGCGAAACTGCGCGTTATCGAGTTAACCAGAAAAGCGATGTAACTACCTGCTTGAAAAGACCAATGCCAGCCGGAATCTCTGACTGGCATTTTTTTCGCCCGCATTATTTTTCGCGCAATAAATAACCTGTTTTGAACGCCCCATTGCCGTATTTGCCTCCCTGGCATTGCTCTTTTCTGCGCACAGGCTTTATTCCCGCTTAAAAAGAAGCCGCAATCCAGGAAGATGGCTTAATATCAGCCGAATGGATGTACATATTTGGCCTCAATCCACTTAAACTTAAGCGCTGAGCATGGGAAAAAGCCGTCTGGCCGGGTGAATTTCCGCCAGTGTGTTTTTAGATGCAAAATATGTAGAAATTTCAACGAGAAATCGTTTTACTTCTCTCACAATTTAAAGTCAGGACGCGTATGTCAAACAGTGCGATGAGCGTGGTAATCCTTGCCGCCGGCAAAGGAACCCGCATGTATTCCGATCTCCCGAAGGTGCTGCATACCCTTGCCGGGAAGCCAATGGTGCAGCATGTCATTGATGCGGCTAATAATTTGGGCGCTCAGCGCGTGCATCTGGTGTACGGCCACGGCGGCGATCTGCTTAAACAAACGCTTAGCGATGGCTCGCTGAACTGGGTTCTGCAGGCAGAGCAGCTGGGCACAGGCCACGCTATGCAGCAGGCGGCCCCGTTCTTTGCGGATGATGAAGACATTCTGATGCTGTACGGCGACGTGCCGCTGATCTCCGTTGCAACGCTTACGCGTCTGCGCGAGGCTAAACCGCAGGGCGGCATTGGCCTGCTGACCGTAAAACTCGATGATCCTACCGGTTATGGCCGTATCGCCCGTGAAAATGGCACCGTCGTCGGAATTGTGGAACACAAAGACGCCACCGACGAACAGCGCAAAATCAACGAAATCAACACCGGTATTCTGATCGCCAGTGGCGCCGATCTGAAGCGCTGGCTTGGCAAACTGGATAACAATAACGCTCAGGGCGAATTCTATATCACCGATATCATCGCTCTGGCGCATCAGGAAGGCCGCGAAATCACAGCGGTACATCCGGAAAGGCTGAGTGAAGTGGAAGGCGTGAACAACCGCCTGCAGCTCTCACGGCTTGAGCGCGTCTATCAGACCGAACAGGCAGACAAATTATTGCTGGCGGGTGTTATGCTGCGCGATCCGCAGCGTTTCGACCTGCGAGGCGTGCTTAACCACGGGCGCGATGTAGAAATCGATACTAATGTGATTATCGAAGGCAACGTCACGTTAGGTCATCGCGTCAAAATCGGCGCCGGCTGCGTGCTTAAAAACTGTGTCATTGGCGACGACAGCGAAATCAGTCCTTATTCCGTCGTGGAAGATTCCCGGCTTGCGGCCGCCTGTACTATCGGTCCCTTCGCGCGTCTGCGTCCGGGCGCTGAGCTGGCGGAAGGCGCGCACGTCGGCAACTTCGTCGAAATGAAAAAAGCGCGTCTGGGTAAAGGCTCGAAAGCGGGTCACCTGAGCTACCTGGGCGATGCCGAAATTGGCGACAACGTGAATATCGGCGCGGGCACTATCACCTGTAACTATGACGGCGTAAACAAACATAAAACCATTATCGGCGATAACGTCTTTGTCGGCTCCGATACGCAGCTGGTGGCCCCGGTCACCGTTGCGAACGGCGTCACCATTGGTGCGGGCACTACCGTAACGCGTAACGTTGCAGAAAATGAGTTAGTCATAAGCCGCGTAAAACAGACCCATATTCAGGGCTGGCAGCGTCCGGTGAAGAAGAAGTAATTGCGCTATGGCGGGTGGCGCTTTGCTTACCCACCTACAAAACCAGCGCAGGTCGGGTAAGCGCAGCGCCACCCGGCTGCCCGGATAAAAAATTTGGCGAGGGGAAACCATAATTCCTCCGCCCATGGCAGTACCAAAACTATAACCCCACTCTCTACAAGGCTCGGGGCCCCGGATAACCGGGAAATACAGGTCAGCGACAACACATGGCGAAAACGCCATTATCAGGAATTAACTACTATGTGTGGAATTGTTGGCGCGGTCGCGCAACGTGATATTGCTGAGATCCTTCTCGAAGGATTACGTCGTCTGGAATACCGTGGCTATGACTCTGCGGGTCTGGCAGTCGTAGACGAACAGGGTCATGCGACCCGCCTGCGTCGTCTGGGGAAAGTCCAGAAACTGGCTGAAGCTGCGCAAGATTCTGCGCTGCACGGCGGCACAGGTATTGCCCACACTCGTTGGGCAACGCACGGCGAACCTTCTGAAGTTAACGCACACCCGCATGTGTCCGATCATATCGTGGTTGTTCACAACGGCATTATCGAAAACCATGAACCGCTGCGTGAAGCATTGCAGGCGCGCGGCTACCGTTTTGCTTCGCAGACCGATACCGAAGTGATCGCTCACTTAGTGCACTGGGAGCTGGAACAGGGCGGCACGCTGCGTGAAGCCGTATTGCGCGCTATTCCACAACTGCGCGGCGCATACGGTACCGTGATCATGGACACGCGTAACCCTGGCGTGCTGCTGGCCGCGCGTTCCGGCAGTCCGATGGTTATCGGTCTGGGCATGGGTGAAAACTTCATCGCTTCCGATCAGCTTGCGCTGCTGCCGGTAACCCGTCGCTTTATCTTCCTGGAAGAAGGCGATATCGCTGAAGTGACCCGTCGCTCCGTCACCGTGTTCGACACCCTGGGTGAACAGGTTCAGCGTCCGGACATCGAATCTAATCTGCAGTATGACGCGGGCGACAAAGGCGTCTATCGTCACTACATGCAAAAAGAGATCTACGAGCAGCCAAACGCCATCAAAAACACGCTGGCCGGGCGCATCAGCCATGGCGAAGTGGATTTGACCGAGCTTGGCCCAAAAGCCAACGAAATGCTGTCGCAGGTTGAGCACATTCAGATTGTAGCGTGCGGTACCTCCTATAACTCCGGCATGGTTTCCCGCTACTGGTTCGAAGCGTTAGCCGGCGTGCCTTGCGATGTGGAAATCGCCTCTGAATTCCGTTACCGCAAATCAGCGGTGCGTCGTAACAGCCTGATGATTACCCTTTCTCAGTCAGGCGAAACGGCGGACACCCTGGCGGCGCTGCGTCTTTCCAAAGAGCTGGGTTATCTGGGGTCGCTTGCGATTTGTAACGTGCCGGGTTCTTCCCTGGTACGCGAATCCGATCTGGCGCTGATGACCAACGCCGGCACAGAAATCGGCGTGGCTTCCACCAAAGCCTTTACCACTCAGCTGACCGTTCTGCTGATGCTGGTGGCTAAGCTGAGCCGCCTGAAAGGCGCGGATGCGCAGATTGAGCATGATATCGTGCACGGCCTGCAGGCGCTGCCAAGCCGCATCGAGCAGATGCTTTCTCAGGACAAGCGCATCGAAGCGCTGGCGGAAGATTTCTCCGACAAACATCATGCGCTGTTCCTGGGCCGTGGCGATCAGTATCCGATCGCGATGGAAGGCGCGCTGAAGCTCAAAGAGATCTCTTATATTCACGCGGAAGCTTATGCGGCAGGCGAGCTGAAACACGGCCCGCTGGCGCTGATTGATGCGGATATGCCGGTTATCGTCGTGGCGCCAAACAACGAACTGCTGGAAAAACTGAAATCCAACATCGAAGAAGTTCGCGCCCGCGGCGGCCAGCTGTACGTCTTCGCCGATCGGGATGCTGGCTTTACCAGCAGCGATAACATGCACATTATCGAAATGCCACATGTAGAAGAAGTTATTGCGCCAATCTTCTACACCGTGCCGTTGCAGCTGCTGTCTTACCACGTGGCGCTGATTAAAGGCACCGATGTGGATCAGCCGCGTAACCTCGCAAAATCGGTTACGGTTGAGTAACAATGTGTCACCCCGCTACCGGGTAGCGGGGTGTTTTCTGTTACTTAATTTTGCTCGATAAGTCTTTAATCTGGCTTGAGAGACTGTCGTTACTGCGCTTCATCTCATCAATGCTGCTTTGCAGCCGATCGATTTTGCTCGCCTGCTCCGAATTCTTGCTTTCGAGCTGTGAAACCTTGTTTGTTAAATCGCTTAATTTACGGTCGTTGTCGTTATTAACTGACTCCAGCTTGTTTACGCTTTTTAGAGCATCTGAAAGTGAGCTAGCGGTGATAGTGGTTCCTTCTATCGAATCCCTTTCAGTAAACACGGCGATATTACCGTTCCCGTTGTAATTACTGAATGTATCTGTAGTGACCGGAATCGTTGCTGCAAAGCTCATTGAAGAAAAAGCCGCCAGACAAGCTGTGAATAAAATCGGCAGATATTTTTTCATTTCTCATTCCATTCTTGAGTGTGGGTAACGAGATATTTGTACTAATAAACAGTGGATTAAGTGTGGAGGTGATGAAAAGTTTCGTCTGTCACAAAACTGTCATATTACGTACATTTAACTGTCACCAAACTGTCCTATTTTTTACCCTGCAACGAGTTAACAACGAATTACGTTTATCACCTCTGCAGGAGACATTATGAAAGTTATGCGTACCACCGTCGCAACTGTTGTCGCCGCGACCTTATCCCTGAGCGCTTTCGGCGTGAATGCTGCCGCAAGCCTGACCGGTGCCGGTGCAACCTTCCCCGCGCCGGTGTATGCCAAATGGGCAGATACCTACCAAAAATCGACTGGTAATAAAGTAAACTATCAGGGTATCGGCTCCTCCGGTGGCGTTAAACAGATTATTGCTAACACCGTGGATTTCGGCGCGTCTGACGCCCCTCTGGCGGATGACAAGCTGGCTCAGGAAGGCCTGTTCCAGTTCCCGACCGTTATCGGCGGCGTGGTTCTGGCCGTTAACCTGCCGGGCGTGAAATCCGGTGAGCTGGTGCTCGACGGTAAAACCCTGGGCGACATCTACCTGGGCAAAATCAAAAAATGGGATGACGAAGCTATCGCTAAGCTCAACCCCGGCATGAAGCTGCCGCAGCAGAATATCGCGGTTGTGCGTCGTGCTGACGGTTCCGGTACTTCCTTCGTCTTCACCAGCTATCTGGCGAAAGTGAACGAAGAGTGGAAATCTAAAATCGGCGCAGGCTCAACCGTTAACTGGCCAACCGGCCTGGGCGGCAAGGGCAACGACGGTATCGCGGCATTTGTTCAGCGTCTGCCTGGCTCAATTGGTTATGTCGAGTACGCCTACGCTAAGCAAAATAACCTTGCTTACACCAAACTGGTTTCTGCCGACGGCAAACCGGTAGCGCCTTCTGAAGAAAACTTTGCGAACGCGGCTAAAGGCGCAGACTGGAGCAAATCCTTCGCCCAGGATCTGACGAACCAGAAAGGCGATGAGGCATGGCCAATCACCTCTACCACTTTCATTCTGGTGCACAAAGAGCAGAAAAATCCTGAGCAGGGCGCTGAAGTGCTGAAGTTCTTCGACTGGGCGTACAAAGAGGGCGCAAAACAGGCTAACGACCTGGATTACGCCTCCCTGCCGGATACCGTGGTTGAACAGGTGCGCGCGGCATGGAAGACCAATGTGAAAGACAGCTCCGGTAAGGCGCTGTACTAATAGTAAATTTTTGACGAAGATGGCGGATGGCGCTGTTGCTAATCCGCCCTACAGAACTACTGTAGGCCCGGTAAGCTTAGCGCTACCGGGCATTTCGTAAAAAACGCATTTAACTAAAAGAGTAATTTATGGCGGTAAGTAAGCCGACGTTCAAAGCCCCTGGCAAGCAAGGCGATATCATTTTCAGCGCGCTGGTAAGACTGGCTGCGCTGATTGTGCTGTTTCTGCTGGGCGGCATTATCATCTCCCTGATCATCTCTTCCTGGCCGAGCATCCAGAAGTTTGGCTTCTCGTTCCTGTGGACGAAAGAGTGGGATGCCCCTAACGACATCTATGGTGCGCTGGTGCCGATTTACGGCACGCTGGTCACCTCGTTCATTGCGCTGCTGATTGCCGTGCCGGTGAGTTTTGGCATCGCGCTGTTCTTAACGGAGCTGGCGCCGGGCTGGTTGAAGCGCCCGTTAGGCATCGCCATTGAGCTGCTGGCGGCTATTCCTAGTATCGTTTACGGCATGTGGGGCCTGTTTATCTTCGCTCCGCTGTTTGCCACTTACTTTCAGGAGCCGGTGGGCAACGTACTTTCTTCTGTACCCATTGTCGGCGCGCTGTTTTCCGGGCCCGCTTTCGGTATCGGCATTCTCGCCGCAGGCGTGATTCTGGCCATCATGATCATTCCTTACATCGCCTCCGTGATGCGCGATGTCTTCGAACAAACCCCGGTGATGATGAAAGAGTCGGCCTACGGCATCGGCTGCACCACCTGGGAAGTTATCTGGCGCATTGTCCTGCCGTTCACCAAAAATGGGGTGATTGGCGGCGTGATGCTCGGTCTTGGCCGCGCGCTGGGCGAAACCATGGCGGTGACCTTTATCATCGGCAACACCTACCAGCTCGACAACGCTTCGCTCTATATGCCGGGCAACAGCATCACCTCCGCGCTGGCGAATGAGTTTGCCGAAGCGGAATCCGGCCTGCATACCGCCGCGCTGATGGAGCTTGGCCTGATCCTGTTTGTTATCACCTTTATTGTTCTGGCGATCTCTAAGCTCATGATTATGCGCCTGGCGAAGAACGAGGGGACACGTTCATGACCACGATGGAAATGCAGTCTGATGCCCGGCTGGCAGAATCGCGCCGTAAGATGCAGGCGCGTCGCCGCATGAAAAACCGCATCGCCCTGACGCTCTCCATGGGCACCATGGCGTTCGGCCTGTTCTGGCTGGTGTGGATCCTGTTCTCAACCGTTACCCGCGGCATCGACGGCATGTCCCTTGCGCTGTTCACCGAAATGACGCCGCCGCCGAATACGGCCGGCGGAGGGCTGGCAAACGCCCTGGCGGGCAGCGGCCTGTTAATTCTGTGGGCGACCGTTTTCGGTACGCCGCTTGGCATTATGGCCGGGATTTATCTGGCGGAGTACGGCCGTAAATCCTGGCTGGCGGAGGTCATTCGCTTTATCAACGATATCCTGCTTTCCGCGCCGTCGATTGTGGTTGGCCTGTTCGTTTACACCGTGGTGGTGGCGAAAATGCAGCACTTCTCCGGCTGGGCCGGAGTGATTGCGCTGGCGCTGCTGCAAATCCCCATCGTGATTCGCACCACTGAAAACATGATGAAACTGGTGCCGGACAGCCTGCGGGAAGCGGCCTATGCGCTGGGCACGCCGAAGTGGAAAATGATCTCGGCCATTACGCTCAAAGCTTCAGTTTCCGGGATTATCACCGGGGTATTGTTGGCGATTGCGCGTATCGCGGGTGAAACCGCCCCGCTGCTGTTTACCTCGCTGTCGAACCAGTTCTGGAGCACGGACATGATGCAGCCGCTGGCTAACCTGCCGGTGACGATTTTCAAATTTGCCATGAGCCCGTTTGCCGAATGGCAACAGCTGGCCTGGGCCGGGGTATTGATTATTACCCTGTGCGTTCTGCTGCTGAACATTCTGGCGCGTGTGATTTTCTCGAAGAGTAAACACGGTTAAATTTTACGGCGCGGCACAGGCGGCGCCGGATGGAGATAAAGAAACAGATGAGTATGGTTGATACTGCCCCGGGCAAAATTCAGGTTCGCGATTTGAACTTCTTCTACGGGAAGTTCCATGCCCTGAAAAACATCAATCTGGATATCGCGAAGAACCAGGTTACCGCGTTTATCGGGCCGTCGGGCTGCGGCAAGTCCACCCTGCTGCGCACCTTTAACAAAATGTATTCGCTCTACCCGGAGCAGCGCGCCGAAGGCGAAATCCTGCTGGACGGGGAGAACATCCTCACCCACAGCCAGGACATCGCGCTGCTGCGCGCCAAAGTGGGCATGGTGTTCCAGAAGCCAACGCCGTTCCCGATGTCGATTTACGACAACATAGCCTTTGGCGTGCGCCTGTTTGAAAAGCTGTCGCGCAGCGACATGGACGAGCGAGTGCAGTGGGCGTTGACCAAAGCCGCATTGTGGAATGAAACCAAAGATAAACTGCACCAGAGCGGATACAGCCTCTCCGGCGGTCAGCAGCAGCGTCTGTGCATCGCGCGTGGCATCGCCATCCGCCCGGACGTGCTGCTGCTTGATGAACCCTGTTCAGCCCTCGATCCGATCTCTACCGGGCGCATTGAAGAGCTGATCACCGAGCTGAAACAGGATTACACCGTGGTGATCGTAACCCACAACATGCAGCAGGCGGCGCGTTGCTCTGACCATACGGCGTTTATGTACTTAGGCGAGCTGATTGAATTCAGCGAAACCGACACGCTGTTTACCACCCCTGCTAAAAAGCAGACCGAAGACTACATTACTGGCCGCTACGGTTGATTTGGAGAACAAGATGGATAGCCTCAATCTCAACAAACATATCTCAGGCCAGTTTAACGCTGAGCTGGAACACATTCGTACTCAGGTGATGACCATGGGCGGGCTGGTGGAACAGCAGCTCTCCGACGCCATCACGGCGATGCACAACCAGGACAGCGAGCTGGCGAAACGTGTCATCGAAGGCGACCAGAAGGTCAACATGATGGAAGTGGCCATTGACGAAGCCTGCGTGCGCATCATCGCCAAACGGCAGCCAACCGCCAGCGACCTGCGCCTGGTGATGGCGATCATCAAGACCATTTCCGAGCTGGAGCGCATCGGCGACGTGGCGGATAAAATCTGCCGGACGGCGCTTGAAAAATTCTCCCAGCAGCATCAGCCGCTGCTGGTAAGCCTGGAATCGCTGGGTCGCCATACGGTGCAAATGCTGCACGACGTGCTGGATGCGTTTGCGCGTATGGATCTGGATGAAGCCGTGCGCATTTACCGCGAAGATAAAAAAGTCGACCAGGAATATGAAGGCATCGTGCGCCAGCTGATGACTTATATGATGGAAGATTCGCGCACTATTCCAAGCGTGCTGACCGCGCTGTTCTGCGCGCGCTCCATCGAGCGAATCGGCGATCGCTGCCAGAATATCTGCGAATTTATCTTCTACTTCGTGAAGGGGCAGGATTTCCGTCACGTGGGCGGCGACGAGCTGGATAAGCTGCTGGCGGGCAAAGATCCGAAAGAGTGATGTTTCTGGCGGGTGGCGCGATGCTTTCCCGCCCTACAACTTCAGTCCCGCAGGCCGGATAAGCGTTAGCGCCATCCGGCATTTTTTAACTCGTGATATCCCAGCCACGCTCGCGCCACAGTGCCGGCAGCTGCGCCAGATCTGTAAAGGTCGTCACTTTTGGGTGATCGATCGGCAGGTTATGCGGATCGGCGCAAAAATAGAAAACTTCCATTCCCGCCGCGATGCCTGACCGCGCGCCCGCCATCGAATCATCCACCAGCATGCAGTTTTTCACATCAACCTGCATTTGATCGGCCGCGTGGAACATTAACGCCGGGTCCGGCTTCCAGCACTGAATATCGTAGCCGCTGTAAAGTTTGTCCGGGAAATGGTTGAGCATGCCGGTTTTACCCAGCGAATGCTGCATTTTGCTGACCGGCCCGTTGGAAACAATACACATCGGGACTTTTATTCGTTCGATCAGCGCCGCTGCGCCCGGGATCTCCTGCAGCTCGCTGTCGAAGAGCCTTGCGACCTCGGCGCGATAAACCGGCTCAAGCTCGGCTCTGGACAGGGCCACGCCATACTGCTGGCTTATGGTATCGATAATTTCGTAAAGCTTAATGCCCTTGAAGGTCTTATGAACCTCTTCAAGCGCAAGCTCGATGCCGTATTGCGCAAACATATGTACGTAGGCTCTGGAGCAAATTACTTCGCTGTCGACCAGCGTGCCATCGCAGTCGAAGAACACCGCATCTATCCGGGACATGCCGCTTCCTTTTCTAAAAGTGAAACACCATCTTACCCAATTTGCGCAATAAATGCGGTACGCAATCGTTGCCGTATAAACAACTTGAATGAAAAAAAGTCCATTTCGACCATCAACATTCCGGGATTTTGGTATAGGATAACGACGGATTTTTCCCTCTCATGTTCGGAAACAAAACTAATGAGCCAACCACAATCTACTCCGGCTGCAAATCCGGGGCTGCTTGAGCGCGTGTTTAAACTGCGCGAGCACGGCACCACGGCACGCACCGAAGCGATCGCCGGTCTCACCACCTTCCTGACGATGGTATATATCGTCTTCGTCAACCCGCAGATCCTTGGCGCTGCTGGTATGGATACCCAGGCCGTCTTCGTCACCACCTGCTTAATTGCCGCATTGGGGAGCATCCTGATGGGGATTTTCGCCAACCTGCCGGTTGCGCTCGCACCGGCTATGGGGCTGAACGCCTTCTTCGCTTTTGTGGTCGTTGGCGCGATGGGCCTCTCCTGGCAGGTAGGTATGGGCGCTATCTTCTGGGGCGCCGTCGGCCTGCTGCTGCTGACCATTTTCCGCGTGCGCTACTGGATGATTGCCAATATTCCCGTAAGCCTGCGCGTGGGCATCACCAGCGGTATCGGCCTGTTTATCGGCATGATGGGCCTGAAGAACGCCGGCATCATCGTGGCGAACAAAGACACTCTGGTGAGCATCGGCAACCTGACTTCGCACAGCGTGCTGCTGGGCGCGCTGGGCTTCTTTATCATCGCGATTCTGGCGTCCCGTAATATTCATGCCGCCGTGCTGGTCTCCATCATTGTAACCACGCTGCTGGGCTGGATGCTGGGCGATGTGCAGTACAGCGGCATTATTTCAACGCCGCCGAGCGTAATGTCCGTTGTGGGTCAGGTAGATTTAGCCGGTTCGCTGAATATCGGCCTGGCGGGCGTGATCTTCTCTTTCATGCTGGTAAACCTGTTCGACTCTTCCGGTACGCTGATTGGCGTGACGGACAAAGCCGGGCTGACGGATGAAAAAGGCAAGTTCCCGCGCATGAAGCAGGCGCTGTACGTTGACAGCATCTCTTCCGTGGCGGGCTCTTTTATCGGCACCTCTTCCGTTACCGCCTATATCGAAAGCTCTTCCGGCGTCTCTGTAGGCGGCCGTACCGGCCTGACGGCGGTTATCGTTGGCCTGCTGTTCCTGCTGGTCATCTTCCTGTCGCCGCTGGCCGGGATGGTGCCTGCCTATGCCGCCGCGGGCGCGCTGATTTACGTGGGCGTGCTGATGACGTCCAGCCTGTCGCGGGTGAAGTGGGACGATCTGACCGAAGCGGTTCCCGCATTTATTACCGCCGTCATGATGCCGTTCAGCTTCTCCATCACCGAGGGTATCGCGCTTGGCTTTATCTCATATCTGGTAATGAAGCTTGGCACAGGCCGCTGGCGTGAGCTTAGTCCATGCGTAGTTGTTGTGGCGCTGCTGTTTATTGTGAAAATTGCGTTTATCGACTGATTCATTTCGTAGGGTGGATAAGCGCATGCGCCATCCACCGTTTCGCCTAAGGGCAAATGTCGGGTGACGCTACGCTTGCCCGACCTACGCCGTTTCCGCTTTAGCTCTTAACCCGCTGGATATAATCCCCAAAAGCCGTCAGCTGGCCGGTAAGATGATCGAGCGTGCTCTGATCGACCACTTCGCCCGTTTGCGTATCGACTTTGTTCTGGATAACCCCGCCCATAAATTCCGGCTTGTTCATTACCATCGCATCCAGGAAGACCAGGATCTGGCGCAGATGATACTGGCAGCGGGCGCCGCCAATCGCGCCCATTGAGCTGGTTTGAATCAGCACGGGCTTACCGGACAGCGGCTGCTCAGGAAGGCGCGACAGCCAGTCGATGGCGTTCTTCAGGCCGCCCGGCACCGAGTAGTTATACTCTGGCGTGACGATAACGACGCCATCCGCGCTGCGGATTTGCTCGGCAATAGCTTCCACCGACTGCGGGAAACCTTCTTCCTGCTGCATATCCGCGTCGTACAGAGGAATATCTGCGATGGAGGGGAGCGCAGCAATGCTCATGCCTGCCGGGGCGATTTTCGGCAGCGTACGGGCGACCATGGCGTTGTAGGAACCTTTGCGCAGGCTACCCAGTAACGTAACTACCTTTAACGAATCGGACATAAATACTCCTTTTGCCAGGACGTACAGGAAAGATCAGTCGTGAAATAAGGCTTTTTCATAAGGCTGGCTGGTAAAGCGTATGAGGCGCCCGTCCGGATCGCTACGGCGAGAAGGGACGTCTTTCAGCCTGCACCATTCCTGCGCATCGACAAACTCCCACAGGCTCAGCCTCTCAATTTCGGGTGAAACGGTACAGGCCCAGACCAGGATATCTTCCACATCGCTTAGCGCTTCAATATGCGATTGATTCATAACGCGCAAGCGGCCAGCGCCGGGGATAAGCTGTAGCGCTTCATCGCTGCCGGTAACCTTAAACACGCTCTGGCGCAGCGTACGTAGCTGAGCGCGGGCTTCGGCGGGATCGTTCTGGTTGTTTATCCAGGTGGATTCGTTGCTGCTGAAAGCGGGAGCAGGATGAGATGAAGCAAGCGCGCCAAACGCACGCGGCAGCTCCATATCAAGACCACATCGCCCCTCCGTTGTTATCAGGACGCCCACGCTATTCCCGGCGTAAGCAATGCTGAAATCTGAAAGCGTGCGATCGATAAAGTATGGCCGTCCAGCTGCGGTTGCGGTGATTCTGGGCAGCTGTTTTATGCCATACAGCATAAAGAGAAGTTCGGCCAGCAGCGTACGCGAGGCCAGAAAGCGCGCCCGGCGGCGTTCCGGCAGGCTTTGTGCGTAGCTAAGACACTCTTCATCCAGACGGGATGAGAACGGGCGGGCTGGGTTGATTGTCCATCGTGCAAAATGCGTTGCCATTTTTCGCTCCATGATAATGGTCACAGGGACGGTATGCTCGATTGTAGGTTTTTTACCCGTCAAACGCACGGCCTGAGACCATAAAAGTCAGCCGGGTAGCGGCTTAATGAATGCCTGCCGTTCTGGTACGCGAAAAAAATCCCGCAACGCGGATGCATTGCGGGACGACTGAAAAGTGAGCGCATGCTTACTTTTTTGGCTTACTTTCCGATGCAGAAGCTGGAGAAAATCCGGCCCAGCAAATCATCAGAGGTAAACTCCCCGGTGATTTCACTCAGGCTCTGCTGCGAGAGGCGCAGCTCCTCCGCCAGTAATTCCCCGGCCCAGGCGCCAAGAAGCTGGGCTTTGCCCTGCTGGAGATGCGTAGCCGCCTGTTCCAGCGCCTGTAAGTGACGGCGACGCGCCAGAAAACCACCTTCCATATTGGTTTCAAAGCCCATGCTCTGTTTGAGATGATCGCGCAGCACATCCACGCCTTCGCCGGTACGCGCTGAGAGGCGCACAAGTGAGTGACCATTCACATCGCTGAGGCCCAGCGTCTCGCCTGTGACATCTGCTTTGTTGCGCACCACGGTAATCGGCAGGCGCTGCGGCAGGCGGGCGATAAAGTCCGGCCAGATGGCAGCCGGGTCGGTAGCGTCGGTCGTTGTGCCGTCAACCATAAACAGCACGCGGTCAGCCTGTTCAATTTCGTTCCACGCGCGTTCGATGCCGATGCGCTCAACTTCGTCGCTTGCTTCGCGCAGGCCCGCGGTATCGATGATATGCAGCGGCATGCCGTCGATATGAATGTGTTCGCGCAGCACATCGCGCGTCGTTCCGGCGATATCCGTAACAATCGCTGCCTCACGCCCCGCCAGGGCGTTTAACAGGCTCGATTTACCGGCATTGGGGCGCCCGGCAATCACCACCTTCATCCCTTCGCGCAGCAGGCTGCCCTGGCGCGCTTCCGCACGTACCGCATCCAGATCGCTAATAACCTGGTTAAGCTGCGCTTCGATTTTGCCGTCGGACAGAAAATCGATCTCTTCATCAGGGAAATCAATGGCGGCCTCAACGTAAATACGCAGATGCGTCAGCGCTTCCACCAGATGGTTTACGCGGGCAGAAAACGCGCCCTGCAGCGAATTCAGCGCCGAACGGGCGGCCTGCTCTGAGCTGGCGTCAATCAAATCGGCGATAGCTTCGGCCTGCGCCAGATCCAGCTTATCGTTGAGGAAGGCGCGTTCCGAGAACTCGCCGGGCCTTGCGATACGCACGCCGGGAATAGCCAGAATGCGCTTTAACAGCAGGTCGAGAATGACCGGACCGCCGTGGCCCTGCAGTTCCAGCACATCTTCGCCGGTAAAAGAATTAGGGCCGGGGAACCACAGCGCGATGCCCTGATCCAGCGTGCTTTCATCGCTATCGCGAAATGGCAGGTAGTCGGCGTAGCGCGGCTTTGGAAGCTTGCCCAGAATAGCCTGCGCTACGTCGCGGGCATGAAGGCCTGAGACGCGCAGGATACCAACCCCACCACGTCCCGGCGGCGTCGCCTGGGCAACGATTGTCTCGTTATGGCTCATAGTTTCTCTCTAAAAAAAGAAGGCGGTCAATTGACCGCCTTCCGTGTGCATTAACTTAATTTAATCGCTATCAGGTCTTTTTCTTGTCGCGGCTGTGCAGGCCACGTTTTTCCAGACCGCGATAAATCAGCTGCTGCTGAATGATGGTCACCAGGTTACTGACGATATAGTACAGCACCAGACCTGACGGGAACCACAGGAAGAACACCGTGAAGATGACCGGCATAAAGGTCATGATCTTCTGCTGCATCGGGTCGGTCACCGTGGTCGGCGACATCTTCTGAATGAAGAACATCGTCACGCCCATCAGGATCGGCAGGATGTAGTACGGGTCCTGTGCGGACAGGTCATGGATCCACAGCGCGAACGGCGCGTGGCGCAGCTCAACGGAGCCCATCAGCATGTAGTACAGCGCAAGGAAGATTGGCATCTGGATAACCAGCGGCAGACAACCGCCCAGCGGGTTAACCTTCTCTGCTTTGTACAGCGCCATCATTTCCTGGCTCTGACGCTGCTTGTCATCACCGATACGCTCACGCATGGCCGCCAGCTTCGGCTGCAGCATACGCATTTTCGCCATCGAGGTGTACTGCGCTTTGGTCAGCGGGTACATGATGCCACGCACGATAAAGGTGATAACGATAATGGAGAAGCCCCAGTTACCGATAAAGCTGTGGATAAATTTCAGCAGTTTGAACAGCGGCTGAGAGATAAACCACAGCCAGCCGTAATCCACCGTCAGGTCAAGATGTGGCGCCACGGCCGCCATTTTGTCCTGAATTTCCGGTCCCACCCACAGGGTGCTGCCCAGCTGCGCGGTCTGACCAGGCTGAACCAGCTGCGGTGCGGATTTATAACCGATAGCCGCCACGTCGTTGTTCAGTTTGGTGGTATAGAAGTTGTTGGTGCCCTCGTTACGCGGAACCCATGCCGTTGCAAAGTACTGCTGCAGCATCGCCACCCAGCCGTTGCTGGCGTTGACGTTCAGGTTCTCACCGTCTGCGATGGTATCGAATTTATATTTTTCGTATTTCTCATCCGGCGTGGAGTACGCCGCGCCACGGAAGGTATGCAAGGCAAAATTATTGCTTCCGGTATCGCGATGAGTCGGCAGATTGATGGACTGCTTCAGTTGACCAAAGGTCGCCAGCTCCAGCGGTTTCGCACCGGTGTTCTTCACGTTGTAATCCACGCTTACCGCGAATTCGCCGCGTTTTAAGGTAAAGGATTTAGTGAAGACGTTGCCCGCCGCATCGGTATAGGTCAAAGGGATCACCAGTTCGTTCTGGCCATCGGCCATGACGAAGGTATCGCTATCAACGTTATACAACGGACGAGGACCGTTTGCCGGGTTATCCGGACCGTCACGACCTGTCAGACCGCTTTGCGCCTGATAGACAAACTGCGGCGTGGTTTCCAGCAGCTGGAATGGCTCGGTTGATTTGAGCTC
This sequence comes from Dryocola sharpae, assembly GCF_051307055.1. Classification (GTDB taxonomy): domain Bacteria; phylum Pseudomonadota; class Gammaproteobacteria; order Enterobacterales; family Enterobacteriaceae; genus Dryocola. The sequence continues at coordinate 4,422,771 of NZ_CP149994.1, forward strand.
TTTCGGATAGGTCAACAGCAGCGCCTGCTCAACATCACCACCGCGGGTGTTGATGGAAAGCTCAAGGACGTCAGTTTTAACCGTAATGATTTTTCCCTGGCCACTGGCCGGCACGCCCTGGCTTGCTGCATTACCCGTGGCGGTAGTCGTAGTCTGCGTGGTCTGCTGCACCTGAGGTTGCGGAGCGTGGTCCTGCTCCCAGGCTTGCCAGATCATGAAAGACACGAACAACAAAGCGATGAGAAAGAGATTGCGTTGCGAATCCATCGTTAGTGTTCTCTGGTATCAATTGGTCCAGGTGGGACGGGATCGTCTCCCCCGGCGTTTAAAGGGTGGCATTTTAATACGCGTTTCACCGTCAACCAACTGCCTTTTAGCACTCCAAACCTGCGCAATGCCTCAATTCCGTAGTGAGAACAGGTCGGCGTGAAACGGCAATGCGGCCCAAGAAGCGGGCTTATCAGGCGCTGATAGACCTTGATCAGGCCAATCAGGAGCCGTGAGACAGGCGACAGTGACGGCGCCATAATTTTTCCAATGCTTCCGATAAAGCGCGGTTATCCAGGTCACCCACGCCTTTCTTAGCCACTACCACGAAATCCATTGCAGGCAGTTCGTGCTGACGCAAACGAAAGCTTTCACGCGTCAGACGTTTAATCCGATTGCGTTCATGCGCGCGTTTGACGTTTTTCTTAGCGACGGTAAGACCGATGCGGGGATGCCCCAGCGAATTCAGGCGGCCGAGGATGGTAATTTGCGGCGTGCCAGCTCTTTGAGGCTGCTGGAAGACGAAAGTGAAATGAGTGGGAGTTAACAAGCGTAACTCCCTGGGAAATGCGAGCTTAACCACTCAGGGGTTAGCTTTTATTACTTAGAAACGGTCAGACGAGAACGGCCTTTAGCACGACGACGTGCCAGAACCTGACGACCATTTTTAGTTGCCATACGAGCACGGAAGCCGTGAGAACGGTTGCGCTTCAGTACGGACGGTTGAAAAGTGCGTTTCATGGCGATTTCTACCTAAACTTGGATAAATTTCACTGGGTTAGCATAACGTCGTGCAGAAACTGCAGATGACTTACGCCTCAGTGTGGCTGATTAAAGAGGCCGGATTGTAATAATTGTACACTCCGGAGTCAATTCTCTTTCCTTAATTCCCGCGCCTGACTCCCTCTTCTGACCCCAAAAAAGCTCAGGATCTGATAAGACAAACACAGTGACTAAACGCACGGGGTGGGGAATTATACGGCGTCTCCATTAAAGCGCAAGGATCCGCGGGGATCTTCGTTAGATCTCTTAAGTCAATTTTGTGCGATGGTCAGTAAATTTTTCAATATGAGAGCGCAAACCAGGGCGCGCCTGCCAGGATCGTTTACACTTAAGCGGCTCAAAACTGTCCTGTGGATAAATCGGGAAGAAACTGTGAGAAACAGAAGATCTCTGCCGCGCTTTAGGCTATGATCCGCGGTCCCGATCGTGATCCGAGATCGTTCACCTTGAGGGTAAACCGCAGATAGCGGTTCGCACGCTTCCCGTACCGGGATCCCATATGGGAGAGTCGGCGTGCGTCAACAATCATGAATGTAAAACTTTCAGTCTTCGTCTTTTTATCGACTTTGTTCGAGTGGAGTCCGCCGTGTCACTTTCGCTTTGGCAGCAGTGTCTTGCCCGATTGCAGGATGAGTTACCAGCCACAGAGTTCAGTATGTGGATACGCCCCCTACAGGCGGAACTGAGTGATAACACGCTGGCCCTTTATGCGCCAAACCGGTTTGTGCTCGATTGGGTAAGGGATAAGTACCTCAATAATATCAACGGATTGCTTAACGATTTTTGCGGCACCGATGCGCCATTGCTGCGCTTTGAAGTCGGCAGTAAACCCGTCAGCCAGACGCTGAACCAGCAGGCGGTTGCTACCGCTGCTCCTGCGCAAACGCCGCGAGCGGCAGCGCCG